>CAYHHL010000352.1:0-4023 GCA_964356325.1 uncultured Enterobacteriaceae bacterium
CCGCTCACCCTTCTGATGGGCAACCTCATCGTGCTCGAGCCGATCCTGGCCAACGCCCCCCCCGGCACCAAGTACGGTATTCCCTTCCCCGTGCTCGCCCGCGCCTCGTTCGGAACCCAAGGCGCCAACGTTCCCGCGGTGTTGCGGGCGGTGGTCGCGTGCGGTTGGTTCGGCATCAACACGCTGATCGGCGGCGACGCCATCCACACGTTCATCACCACCTTTGCGCCTGGATTCGCAAACTTGGGCGGTCCCGGCAGCGACATCGCCGGTCTCAGCCTGGCCCGCGCCGTCACTTTCGCGCTGTTCTGGGGCTTGAACATCTTCATCATCTACCGCGGCATGAACGCCGTGCGCATCTTCGAGAACTGGGCCGCGCCCATCGTCCTCGTACTCGCAGGCCTGTTGCTCGCCTGGGTGGTGTCGCGCGCCGGCGGCGTCGGGCCGATGCTCGACAAGCCGTCAAAGTTCCATAGTGTCGCGGAGTTCTGGCCGGTCTTCATCCCCAAGCTCACCGCGATGGTCGGCTTCTGGGCCACGCTCTCGCTCAACATCCCGGACTTCACGCGCTTCGGCAAAGGCCAGAAGGAACAGATGCTTGGCCAGGCGCTCGGCTTGCCCACCACCATGCTCGCGTTCTCGGCGATGGCGGTCGTCATCACCAGCGCCTCTTCGGCGATCCTGGCCGGCGCGCCCATCGAACAGCTCTGGAACCCTGAGTTCTTGATCGCGCAAATGACCTCGCCCAACCCGCCCGCCGGCGCCAGCGTGCCGCTCATCGCCTCGGCCGCCACGCGCGCGTTCGTCGCCGTCATCGCCGTGGTCGGCATCGTCATCGCCACGGTCTCGGTCAACATCGCCGCCAACGTCGTCAGTCCCGCCAACGATTTCGCCAACCTCGCGCCCAAGTACATCTCGTTCAAGACAGGCGGCCTCATCACCGGCATCCTCGGCGCCGTGTGCATGCCCTGGAAACTCATGGCAGATCCCGCCACGTACATCGGCGGCTGGTTGGCCGGCGTCTCGGCGTTGCTCGGGCCCATCGCCGGCATCATGATCGTGGACTACTTCTACTTGCGGAGGAAGGAGTTGCACGTGCCGGACCTCTACCGGACCGAGGGTCGCTACGGCCGCGTCAACCCCATCGCCATGGCCGCGCTGGTGATCGGCGTGCTGCCCAACATCCCCGGCTTCCTCAAGGGCGTCCACGCCATCGCCGAGATTCCGTCGTTCTTCCAAGACATCTATCAATACGCGTGGTTCACCGGCTTCTTGCTCGCGGCGGGCTTCTATGCGCTAGCCACCAAGGCGCGCCCGGTCGCGGTCCAGCCGGCATGAGCGCCACCGAACCGTGGCAGGTACTGCTCGCGTCGGCTGTGCAACGCGGCATGCACTCGCTGGCGGTTTCGGACGAAGACTTCGCACGTCTGCGCACTTGCGTGGATCTGACCCCCGAAGCCGAGCAGTGCCTGCGTCTGGGCTGGCCGGTGCGTCCGCTGCAGATCGGCTCCGTCGCGATGTTTCCCGACCTGGAGGAACTGATCGAGGCGATGCAGAAGGCCCCGCACTGGCCGCGCCACTGCCTGCCTCTGGTCCTGCCGCAACCCGAGACTTTGGCTTGGGATCTGCTCGATGGTACGGTGCCGATGATCGAACCTGGGCTGCCGCTCATGCGCTCGCCGGGCTACGATTCGCTGCCGACCCTGCTCGAGGACGCTTCGGTCTGGCTGCAACTCGTGCCGGACGCGGCCAAGCTGCAGGTCGAGTCGCGGGTCGGCGTGCAAGTCGGGACTTTCGAAGCGTTGACCTTGAACCTGGCGCCAGGCTGGAACTCGCGCTGGCCGTTCCAACGCGTAGTGCCGCTGCCCGAACTCAAGGCGATGCTGCAGTCCGAGCTGAAGCTCAATCAGCGCACCGCGTTGGTGTGTGCGCTGGCGGTCGCGGTCGCGCCGTTGCTGGGCTGGATGCTCGGGCACATGGTGCAGCAGGAGTGGCTGGGCGTCGGTCTGGCGCTGCTGGTCATGGGCGGCGTGCCGAGCCTGTTGCTCATGCAAGCGCAAGGCCGCGCCCGGCGGGTACAGGCGGCGCTGCGCAGTTGGCGAGTTTGAGGAGGGCGGGCTGGAAGCCCACCCCTACTGGCTTGGCTGCGCACTCGACGCTCCCCGCCGTTCCGCCGTCATGCTAGACTCGCCCGCCGTCGCCAAGCCGGCGCCACGTTCTGTTGCCAGCCGAGGGCCATATGGAAGATCGCACTCACCTTTTTACCACCCGCAAGGCCGCGATCGTCGACGCCACGCCGGGCTACCTGGGCCACGCGATCTCGACCACGGCTGCGTCGGGCACGCTGGATCCGGTGGAGCCGATCGGCCCGGTGGAGGAGAGCTTTCCGAGCTCGCGCAAGATCGAAGTCGGTGAACTGGCTGTGCCGGTTCGCGAAATCGAGCTGAGCAACGGCGAGAGCCTGCAGGTCTACGACACGACCGGGCCGCAAGGTCTGGACCCGCGCGAAGGTCTGCCCAAGCGCCGCCAGCCGTGGATCGACCGGCGCCTGAGCGACGCGACGCCGACGCAGTACCACTACGCGCGCACCGGCGTCATCACCGAAGAGATGCGTTTCGTGGCCTTGCGCGAAGGGGTCGAGCCCGAGTTCGTGCGCAACGAGATCGCCAGCGGTCGCGCCATCCTCCCGGCCAACATCTACCACCCCGAGTTGGAGCCGATGATCATCGGTCGCAACTTCCTGGTGAAGATCAACGCCAACATCGGCAACAGCGTGGTCCGTTCCTCGATCGAGGCCGAGGTCGAGAAGCTGCAGTGGGCGATCCGCTGGGGCGCCGACACGGTGATGGACCTTTCGACCGGCCGCGACATCCACGAGACCCGCGAATGGATCGTGCGCAACAGCCCGGTGCCGATCGGAACCGTGCCGATCTACCAATGCCTCGAGAAGGTCAACGGCAAAGCTGAGGATCTGACTCTGGATATGTTCATCGACACGCTGGTCGAGCAGGCCGAGCAGGGCGTGGACTACTTCACCATCCACGCCGGCGTGCGCCTGCAGTACATCCCGCTGACCGCCAAGCGTGTGACCGGCATCGTCTCGCGCGGCGGTTCGATCATGGCGCGCTGGTGCCTGGCCCACCACAAGGAGAACTTTCTTTACACGGGGTTCGAGCGCATCTGCGAGGTGATGAAGAAGTACGACGTCGCGTTCAGCCTGGGCGACGGCTTGCGGCCCGGCTGCATCGCGGACGCCAATGACGAAGCGCAGTTGGGCGAGCTGAAGACCCTGGGCGAGCTGACCAAGATCGCCTGGGCGCACGACGTCCAGGTGATGATCGAAGGCCCGGGCCACGTGCCCATGCACAAGATCAAGGAGAACATGGACCTGCAGCTGGAGCTGTGCCACGAGGCGCCGTTCTACACGCTGGGGCCGCTGACCACGGACATCGCGCCGGGCTACGATCACATCACTTCGGCCATCGGCGCGGCGATGATCGGCTGGTACGGCACGGCGATGCTGTGTTACGTGACGCCCAAGGAACACCTGGGGTTGCCGGATCGCCAGGACGTCAAGGACGGCGTCATCGCCTACAAGATCGCCGCCCATGCCGCGGACCTGGCCAAGGGCCATCCGGGCGCGCAGACGCGGGATGACCTTTTGTCCAAGGCGCGCTTTGAGTTCCGCTGGCAGGACCAGTTCAACCTGAGCCTGGATCCGACCACCGCCAAGGACCTGCACGACGAGAGCCTGCCCGCGCCGTCGGCCAAGTCCGCGCACTTCTGCTCGATGTGTGGACCGCACTTCTGCTCGATGAAGATCACCCAGGATGTCCGGGACATGGTCGCTCAGCAGGAAGGCATGGCGGCGATGAGCGAGGCGTTCTTGGAAGGCGGCGGCGAGATCTACGTGCCGGTCGCCGTGGAAGTGTCGGGGCCGGCTTGACGTCCGTGCCTGCCGACGGTGCGCTGTTGGTCGGCGAATTCGGCGAGTTGCCGCGCCATTGTGTCGAATGCGTCCAG
>CAYHHL010000353.1:0-3978 GCA_964356325.1 uncultured Enterobacteriaceae bacterium
TGCTTGCCGAACGGGCACTTCCACTGCACCGCGACGGGGCAGTTGTTGCCGGCGCACTGCCCCAACAACGAGAAGTGCAATGCTTGCGGGGGTTGCGGGCCAGCCGCGGTCGAGGCGTGCGATGGCCTGGACGAGGACTGCAACGGCTTGACCGACGACGTGGCGACGGGGTGTGGCGGACCGCCTGAGGATCCAGATGCTTACGTAGGCGGGCCGGATTTCGGGGCGGAAGATGCCGGGGCCGGGGCCGATGCCGACGACCCGGCCCCGAACCCGGACCCGGACCCGGACCCGAACCCGGACCCGAACCCGGACGCGACCCTGGGTGCGGACGGCGCGGCGTCGGTCTTGCCGCTCGACGCTGGCGACGGCGCGGCTGTTGCCGTTGGGTTTACGCCAGTTGCGCCAAGATCGAGTGGTTGCGCGGCTCAACCGACCGGCGGGGCGTCGTCGCCGTGGGGCTGGCTGGCGGTCGGTGCCGTTGTGCTGTGGTGGCGTCGTCGTGCGGTTCGCAACCCGGGCTGACGCCAGGAACGCCGCGGTACAGGTGCTGCCGCTGAGTGGGGCGAGTATGGCGCGGGCGCTGGTCAGTACCGTCTAGGGGCGGGCCTCCTGGCCCGCCCTCCTAACTCTGGTCAATCGGAGGGTTTACCCGAGTCGGTCGGTGTTTGAGGAGGGCGGGCTGGAAGCCCGCCCCTACACGGAATGAAGTCGGAACAGGCCGCGATCCGAACGGATAGCATTCGTATCAGACCGTCTCGTCCGCGCCTTCCAGCGCCGTCTCGCCAGCAACCGGGGCCGTGCCGCCCGCGCTTGCCTTCGAGAACCTGACGAAGAACGACTCCACGAAGCTGCGCCGCCCCGGGAACATCGCGCGCAGGCCGCCGTATGCCGCTTCGTAGGCCAGCAACCACGCCTGGCGCGCCTGGTTGCGCTGGGTCCACGCCTTGGCCTCGGCGGTTTGTGCAGCGGCCAGACCTTTGACCGGCTCCACGTACGCCTTTTGCAGGGCCACGCCCTTGTCGCAGGCACTGTGCAGCGGGTGGTCCTTCGGAAGATCTTTGAGATACTCGCAGATGCGCTTGATTTCGGCGACCGCCGCCGTGCCGCTGAGCTTCTTCGCATCCGTGAGGCCGTTGGGCCACAACGCCACATAGAACGGGTCCTTGTAATTCTTCTTCACGAACTTGAAGCAGTCCATTTGCAGGTCGGTCAACCAATCCGCCGCCTCGGTGTCGATTTCGACCACCGGGCCCTTGGCGAAGTTGACGCCGTCCATCGCGTCATTGTGCGCGAGGTTGGCGACTTTCAGCGCTTTCTGCTGAGGATCGAACGTCGGGATGAGGACCTTGGCGTGCTTGTTGGAGTTGAGCCGCGCGGTATCGGACCAGCGAACCCCATCTTCGCAGCGTGACGTGACCGACGCAGACTCCCGGGCGGAGGTGCCCGATGCTCACGACACTGCCCGCAGACACGTACACGCCACGCAGGTCCACCCGGCGTGACCCTTGGACCGAAGACGAGGCCCGCGAAGCGCTGTCCGAAGCGCGCCGCAGCGGTCTTTCGCTTGCCGGCTTCGCACGGCGACACGGACTGTCGGCACCGCAACTGTATTGGTGGCATATGCGCATACACACTCATCCCGACCTCGAGCGGGGCCGACCGCTGTCGTTCGTGCCGGTGGCGTCGGTGCGCGAGGCATCGGCCGTCACCGGCGTGGAGGTCGTGGTCGGCGACGCTGTGATCCGCGTTCAGCCGGGCTTCTGCGAACAGACCCTGGCGCGTGCCGTGGCCGTATTGCGGGGCCAGCCGTGCTGACGCTGCCGCCGTCGGTGCGCCTGTGGGCGTGCACGACGCCGGTGGATCTGCGCAGGTCGTTCGACGGGCTGGGCGGCGCGGTGGAGTCGACGATGGGCCTGGACGCCATGAGCGGCGGCGTGTTCGTGTTTTTCAACAAGCGCGCCAGCCAGATTCGTCTTTTGTGGTGGGACCGCGATGGCTGGATGTTACTGGCCAAGCGGCTCGAGGCTGGGCGCTTCCAGCCGCCCTGGCATGGGCGCGGTCCACCGGGGCAGGTGTGGGAGATGGAGGCGGCGGACCTGTCCCTTGTGCTCGCGGGCGTCGACATCCGGGGCGCCAAGCGGCTGCGGCGGTGGCGACCGAAGCCGGCAGAAAACGAGCCTCAGCGAGCCACAGGAACGTAGCAGAATTGTCACACAACTTTGCATGAAGCCACTTGTTTTGTCCGATTGCTCTGGCATGATTCTCCCATGCTCGACGCGGCCACGAAGACCAGCAACCAGCCCACCGCCAACGACGCGGTCGCGCAGCCCAAGGACGATCGCGGCGTGGCCGACGTGCGGGCGTTCTTGTCAGAACTGCTGGCTCAGGGCCGGGGCGACGAGGCGCTGGATCAGGTGGTCGCGCTGCTGCTGGAGATGGTGGCGCAACAGGACGACCTGACGCATCAGAACGAAGCGCTGCGCAAGCTGATCTACGGTCGACGCAGCGAGAAGGTCAGCCTTGCGCAACTGCACCTCTTCTTGCAGCAGGCCGCGCAGGCCGGTGCCGTAGCGCCCGAAGAAGTCACACCGCCGCCCGAGCCCGAGCCGGACAAACCGGCGGACAAACCCACGCAGCGCCGGCCCGGGCGCAATCCGCTGCCCGAGCACCTGCCTCGCAAGCGCGTGGAGCTCAAGGTCGCGCCGGACAAGCGCACGTGCGAGACCTGTGGCCTGGAGAAGTCGCCGATCGGCCACGAGTGCAGCGAGGTCCTGAACTTCGTGCCGGGGCACTTCGAAGTCACCGAGTACGCCCGCGAAAAGCTGGCCTGCAAGCCGTGCCAGGAGGGCGTATGCATCGCCGCGCCGGCCGAAAAGCTGGTGCCCGGCGGCATGTGTGGTGAGGGGCTGCTGGCGCAGGTGCTGGTCAGCAAGTACCTGGACCACTGCCCGCTGTATCGCCAGCATGTCATCTACCTGCGCTCGGGCGTGGACCTGGCGGAGTCGACTTTGTGCTCGTGGGTCGCCCTGGGCTACCAACTGCTTCTGCCGCTGGCTCGGCTCATCTGGCAACGCGCGGTGCAGTGTGGCGTGATTGGCGCGGACGACACGCCGATCCGCGTGCTCGACGCCGACCACGAAAAGGGCGTCAAGAGAGGCCACATCTGGGCGTATCTGGGCTACGACGAGGCTGGCAAGGCCTGCTATGCGGCGCTGCGATACACCGAAGACTGGTCCAAGAAGGGACCGGCGAACTTCTTGCGCGGCTTTGCCGGAACCTTGCAAGGCGACGGCTACAAGGGCTGGTCGAGCATCGCGAAAAAGGACTTGCCGAGCATCACACAGTCAGGCTGCTGGGCTCACTCGCGCCGCAAAGGGATCGAAGCGCTCGACGCGGGCGCACTGGCAGCTTCGATGGCCGTCAAGCTGATCCAGCAACTGTACGCGATCGAGCGCGAGGCCCGGGAGCAGGACCTCGACGTCGCCGCCCGGCTGGCGCTGAGGCAGGCCAAAGCGGTACCGGTGATGGCAGAACTGCGCAAGTGGGTCGATCAGCACCACGGCCGGGCGCGACCGACCTCGCCGCTGGGCAAGGCGGTCGGCTACCTGCACAACCAGTGGACGTCGCTCCAGGTATACTTGGCGGATGGCCGGGTGCCAATCGACAACAACCTGGTCGAGAACCAGATGCGGCCGGTGTGCTTGGGGAAAAAGAACTACCTCTTCTGCGGCTCGGATGCCGGCGGCGAACGGGCGGCGGTGGTCTACACGGCACTGGCGACGTGCAAGCTGGCGGGGGCCGAGCCTTGGGCCTACCTCAACGACGTGCTGCCGCACCTGGCGCGTCATGCGCGGCTCCACCCGGGCGATGACGCCGGCGCGCACGATGAGAAACTCGCGCACCTCCTGCCCCACGCGTGGGTGGCGCGGCGCCGCGCGGTACTGACCGGCGGGTGATGCTGGCTGGGTGCTTACG
>CAYHHL010000354.1:0-3938 GCA_964356325.1 uncultured Enterobacteriaceae bacterium
TCGTGGGGCGACGTGGTGGCATTCGGGCTGGATGCAAGGTGGCTGTTTTGATGCGGAAGGTCATCTTGGTGGCTCCGGTTCCGGCTCCGGCTCCGGCTCCGGCTCCGGCTCCGGCACGGGTTCGGGCTCGGGTACGGGTTCGGGTTCGGGTACGGGCTCGGGCACGACTCCTCCTCCTCCTGACAGCCATCCTCTTTTGCCTGGCAGGGCCCGCATCCGCCGACATGGGCCCCAAGCTCGGCTCCGGCGTCCAAGTGCTCACCGGCGTCAACGTCGGCGGCGCGCTGCACGGCGGCTACCTCGGGGAGAACGGATGAGTCGCCAAGTGAGTCGGAAATTCTGGTTCCACGACCTGCTGTGGGTGCTGGGGGCCGCGGTCCTGGCGCCTGTCGTGGCGACCTTCACGCTGTTCTACCTGATGCTGCTGGGGTGGTTCCCGCTGCTGTTGCTCCTGGCGCTGTGGATCGGCCGGAGGCAGCACGACGCCGCGGGACTGGTAGGACACCGCGCGCGCTGGATGTGGAGCACGGCATTGGCGCTGGAACTGGGCACCGGGCTCGGCTGCTACGTCGCTTCCCAACTGGACGAAGGATCCTGGCTGACCAGTCCGGCGATTTCGGCGGTGCTCGGCTGCTCGGTGGTGGCGGTGCTGGCGGGGCATTGGCTCTTGTTGCGGTTCGAGGCGCCAGCGCCGATCGCCGCGCCCGGCTGACCGACGCTCGGCTGGCTTTGGCTTAGGGCGCGGTTCTGGATTCCGGGTCGGTGGCGGTGCTGCTTGTGGCGAATGTAGGGGCGGGCTTCCAGCCCGCCCTCCTCCCCGGACTGGGATTGACGCTGGCGCGTGGGAGGGCGGGCTGGAAGCCCGCCCCTACACGTGATCGTTGATTCGGCGCTTTTGCCGCGGACCCCGACCAAGATTTCGGAACTCACCCATTGGCGTTCACCAGCCAAGACAGAACCCCGAGCCCATGGCAGACTGCCGCCATGCGCCACCTTTTCGCCAGCTTGTGTCTCCTCTTGTTCGCCTGCAGCGACGTGCTGCCCGTGCGTTCGACCAGCGCCGCCGATGCCTCGGTCGGCGGCGGATCGGCCTGCAGTGCGCTCGCCTCCGCGTGGTGTTCGCGCGTGCTGACCTGCCAACCGTTCTGGCTCGCCCAGCTATACGCCACCGCCGAGGTCTGCGTCGCGCGCGAGACTTTGAGGTGCCAATTCGCGGTCGGCGCGGGTGGAACTGCAAATGCCGCGGCACTTTCCGCGTGCGCCGCCGATCTGCCCGGCCGCGCCTGCGACCTCGCGGCTGAGCGCGCCACCGACGCCTGCCGACGCCCCGGTGCACCGGTAGCCTGGTCGGGCACGCGATCGGTCGGCAGCGCCTGCATCGCCTCGATCCAATGCGCCAGCGGCGTGTGCGTGGGCGAACCCTGCGGCAAGTGCCAGGCCGCCGTTCCAGACGGCCAATCCTGTGTCGATGCGGTCTCTTGCGCACCCGGCCATGTCTGCACCTGGGTCGGCAACGTCCGCAAGTGCGTCACCCCGGGCGGCCCCCAGGCGGCATGCACTACCGACGCGCCGGCATGCGGCCCAGGCTTGGTGTGCACAGGCGGCGTGTGCGCCAGCGCTGGCCAGGGCGGCGACCCTTGCCAGTCGGGCAGTTGCGACGAGGCCGCAGGCTGGCAATGCCCCTATGGATCCGGGCAAACCTGCGGCGCAATCCCGCTGGGCGAGGCCGCGACCTCCTGCGATATCAATGGGCTGTCGGGCGGCATGCGCAAGTTGTGTCGCGGCGGCATCTGCGCCAACCAGAACGACATGGGCATGGGCCACTGCGCCAGCCACGCCCAGGACGGCGGCAGTTGCGGTGGTTGGGAAGGCCCGGCTTGCCTGGCACCCGCGGTGTGCGTCGGTCCGGAGGGCAAACCTGGGGTGTGCACGTTGCCGTCGGTCGGGGCTTGTCCTTGAGTCCGCTAGCTCAACGGCGTGCGCCGGCGAATCGCCAACAGGCCCAGCAGTCCGAGCAGCAGGGCCAGCGCTGAGCTCGACCCGCGCGGGCCTGCGGCACACCCTGCATCGGCTTGCGGGTTTGCGGTCGGACTGCACCATTTCGTCGCCGCAGTCAGCACGCCGGTCTGGCCGACGCCGCGAATCTCCCAGCACGTCCCCGGCGCTAGCTTGTTCGAGAAGAACCCGGGTCCGCAGGCCCCCGGCGTGACCTTGCCATAGGGGGTCGGCGCCGTGGAAGCTGGCCGCACTACCCAGGCGACGACGCCGGGCTGCGCAGCGATCTGCCAGCGGTACCAGGTGTCCTGTCCTGTGTCGAAGCAGTCCTGCTGGAACAGGATATCGCGACATGGGTCCGATGGCTCGAGCGGCCCCACAACGGCCGTGTACCCGGTCACCACCGGCGCCGTCGGCGTGGCGTCCAACGCGCCGGCCACCGTGAAGGCCAAGGTCGCGTCGGCTTCCGCGGGCGTCATCCCGATTCCCCAGAGATGCAGCGCCACGATCGCATTGCCCGTCAGAGCTGGCAGCGCGAAGTGGTGCAATAACTTGATGTTGGACGGCAGCTCCTGCAGCGCCACCCCGCCGACCTGGGCCGTCACCGACTTTCCGAGCCAAGGCACGAGCACCGACAGCGCACTGCCCGGAGCCACGACCGCTCCCTGCGCCGGGTACGACCAGAGGACCTGGAAAGGCGACTTGCAGCTGGCATGGGCCGCACCGGGCAGGAGCCACGTCAGCGCAAGGAGAGGGAGGAGTCGGACGTAGCGCATGGTTGGCCTCTGGACGGTCAGGAACGCCTGCCCCCCTTGGTGAGTCTGCAAGCCCCGTGCCAAAGTGTTGAGCTCAGCCTGCGCGGCGGGGTGTCGAAGAATCCCTCACGTGCGGGAATTTTCACCACTCGAGAGTCCGGTCTTGCCCGGCCCGCGCGCCGCCCCTACTTCTCGCCCAAACCTCAGTCGCGCGAACGCATGAGCGCCGCGTTCAGAACTCCTCAATGGCAATCTTCAAGAAGTTCAGGAAGTCGACGAGCTTCGGCGACCGCGACCCGAAGTCAGGGAAATCCTCGTCCGTCGGGGCGCGAACGACACCAGCTACTTCCCATGGATATTCGGCATTTCTGTGCAACAGGTCCCGCGGAACCAACGCCTCGATTGTCTGTGCAGCCTCGGTCAACTTTCGCTTCGCATACTTGACGTTGTGCTTGCCCAGGCGAAGGCGTTCGCGTGCCCGCGGCGACCTGAAGAAATCCTCAACGAAGTTGCCAAGCTGGTGCTGGGAAATAGAACTTGGTGTTGCGTCCGGCTCGCCGACCAGCCGATAAGCCTTCGCTATTTTCTCTGTCGCCATCTGCAAGTGATGTAGCGCGTGGCACCGCGGCAGCGGCTGCGCGCCGCCGACCAAGTGCGCGTAC
This sequence comes from uncultured Enterobacteriaceae bacterium, assembly GCA_964356325.1. GTDB lineage: Bacteria > Myxococcota_A > UBA9042 > UBA9042 > UBA9042 > CAYHHL01. The sequence continues at coordinate 3,413 of CAYHHL010000354.1, forward strand.
ATGGCGAAGTCTGATTCAGCTTGTCGGCGGAACGCGGCCGCCCAATCTGAGTTCGTGGCCATCAGCGATGCAATTCCAACTCGACGGCTTCATTGAGCTGCCAACCCTTGGGCAAGTAGCCAGGATCATTTTTCTTTTCCTCGAACTCGTAGTCCGGGACCGAGGCAATCCGCGTCGGAAACGGGAACTCCTTTGAGCGGCCGAACCCGAACGGTTCGACCGAGCCCGTCGGCAGGGCGGACGAACTCACGATCAAGAATTCAACCGGCTCGTCTTCGCGGTCAGCAACAACGTGAAAACCAAAAACTTTCTTCACGTCGTCGTCATCGGCCCACGCATCGACGAGTTGCTGAGCTTGCTTGCGGCGGTCGACCATCGTGAATCCGGCAGGCCGACACCGGCCCATGCTGCAACTGTAGGCGTGGCGCTTCAGGAGAGCAACGACGATGCGGCTGCGGCGTGCGAGTACGGCGTTTCCCAAGTCCGCTCCGGGTTCCGGCTTCCGGCCGCGGCCCCGGCTCCGGCT
>CAYHHL010000355.1:0-3874 GCA_964356325.1 uncultured Enterobacteriaceae bacterium
TGCTCGGCGATGCCGGCGACGCTGCAGTGGTGGATGCTGCGGACGACGGGCCGGACGTGGCGCCGGAGGACGCCGCAGACGACAGCGCGGAGGTCGCCGACGTCGCCGGGGATGTTCCTGTGCTGGATGCCGCGGATGCCGGTAGTGACGTAGGTTTGGCGGACGTGCCCGACGCCTGGGACGCTGCGGGGGATGCCGATGCCGGCCAGGCCGTGTGTAGCTCCGCCGACGACTGCGACGACGGCAACCCGTGCACGGACGAGGCATGCAACCCCGCGACGGGATGTGTGATTACGTTGAACACCAAGGCGTGCACCGACGGCAACGCCTGCACCACGGGCGACACCTGCGCCAACAAGAGCTGCGTCGGCAAGGCCCTGGACTGCAACGACGGTGACGCCTGCACCACGGATTCCTGTGTGCCGGCAAGCGGGTGCAAGCATGTCGCGGTGGTGCCGGTGTGCGGTGACGGCGAGTGTAGCTGCACCGAGACGGCCAGTTCCTGCGCGCCGGATTGCGTCGCGTCCGGGTGCGGCGATGGCGTGTGCGATGGCGACGAGACGGCGCCGAACTGTATGAAGGACTGCGGCTTCCTCTTGGCGCGGCTCGGCGCGGCGTGCACGACGCCCGGGACCAGCGACACGTGCGGCGACGGCTTCTTCTGCGTGGCGCGCAGTGCGGCGGGCGGCGGCAACGTGTGCGTGGCCGACTTCGAGACCTGGGCGCCTATGCCCGACGCGCACCCGGCGAGCGACTTCCAGGAGTTCACTGACTACGTCAAGGACAACCGGACCGGCTTGTTGTGGGCCAAGGAGGCGCTGCCGGGCATGGTGTGGAGCACGGCGCTGACCGCGTGTACGACCAAGACCTATGGCGGCTTCAACGACTGGCGCGTGCCGACGCGGGCCGAGCTGTTCTCGCTGGCGGACCGGAGCAAGGTGAACCCGGCGTGCTCGGCGCCGAACGTGGTGATACCAAACGATGTCTGGTCCTACTGGTCGGCGGTGCCGTGGGCGTCGGGCGGGATCGCCTGGCTCGTCTCCTTCAGCATCGGCCATGCCGACATCACCGCCTCCACCGGTACCTGCCGGGTCCGGTGTGTGCGTTGAGGCCAGGCGGCCCACAACCACGCTGCACGACGAGTCCACCTGGACCGGAGCGAACATGACCACACGCAATGTCTTCGTCGCACTGGCCCTGTTCGCTTGGGTCGGCTGGCTGGCCGGGGCATTCCAGGTTGCACCGCCGCCGACCGCGCCGTACGCCGCCAACGCCACCGCCGGGCGCTTCGCCGTGCAGGACAGCGGCAAGACCGTCCTGGACCGCAGCAACGGCCTGCGCTGGCAGCAGGGCTTCTCGGCCAAGACCATGAACTGGGCCGACGCCAAGACCTGGTGCGCAGCCAATACGCCGGCACTACCCGGCAGCGGCTGGCGGCTGCCCACCATCGGCGAGTTGGTGACATTGGTCGACGTCAAGAACAATTCGCCGGCCATCGACAGCATGTTCGCCGGCACGCCGAACGAGTTATTCAGGGCGTCGACGCCGTCGGCGTCGGGCGGCTCCGCGTGGCTCGTCTTCTTCTACAACGGCTACGCCCTCCACTACGACAACGACATCGCCAGTACCTACCGGGTGCGGTGTGTGCGTTGAGGCGAGGCGACGGGACATTTGACGGGTTGACGGTTTGACCTTGCCGGGTCGGACAGGCGGACACCGCACGAGGCTCCTCTGGGGCACGTTTTCGCCGGAGGCGTTCCGCCAGTCATCCAGCGGTGCGTCACCTGCCTGCGAAAGGAGCCTGTTCGTGCCGCAACGACACGTCACCTACTCACGAAGGACCCGTGTTCGTGCTCCAGTGCGAAGCTTGAAGCCCACCAACTGGCGCAGCCTGTCCTTGCACACGGTCGCGCGTGTAGCCATACTGTAGCCGTCCTGGTCCCACGCCGGGCTGAAGGTCCACACCGATGCGTTTCGTGAGCCTCCGCGACCTCCGCAACCTGCCCGGTGGCGTGCTTTCGCTGCTAGAGGGTGACACCGTGGCCTTGACGTCGGGCGGCAAGCCCGTGGCGTTGCTCGTGCCCTGCGGCGAGGATCCTACCGCGACTGAACGGGTCATCCGCCGGGCCCGTGCTCTGGAACTGTTGGAAAACATGCAGGCTGACGCGAGGGCCGCTGGCGCCGACCGCCTCACCGACGCCGAAGTCGCCGCGGAGATCGGCGCCACCCGCAAGCAACGCCGTCGCGCATGATGCGGGTCGTGTTGGACACGAACGTCCTCGTCTCTGCGGTGCTTTCGCCCGGCGGGCCATGCGCGATGCTCGTGCGCGAGTGCCTGGAGGCTCGGCTCCGCCTGCTGCTGTGCGCCGAGGTGCTGGCCGAGTACCGCGAAGTGCTGCAGCGACCCCGATTTGGCCAGAGCCCGGCACGCGTCGACGGGTTGCTGACGGCGCTGGTCGATGTGGCCGAGGTCCACACGCTGCCGCTGCAACCGCCGGTGGTGCGACTGCCGGATCCAGACGACGAGGTGTTCGCGGAATTGGCCTTGTTGGCGCGCGCCGATGTGCTGGTGACGGGAAACCTGCGTCACTTCGCGCCGTTGATTGGGACTGGGGCGCTGGCCGTCCTGGCGCCGCGGGACTTGGTGATGCGGTTGCAAGGGCGGGACGGGAAGTGAGTCAACGCCAACGCCACCGCCCCTAACCCTTCACCCAGGTCCGCCGAGGCATCACCAGGTCCGTGCGCACGAAAGCCAGGTTGCTGCGACCATCCTCCGGGGCGAAGTATGGCATGCCGTTGTGCTTGGCGCAGCAGACCACGCAGTCGTTGTCGCGCGTGTGGACCTCGACATGGAAGCGGCCGGCGCAACAGCGGTCGATGTCCGTCTCGACGATCTTGACCATGCTGATGCCTCGCCGCCCGGTCTCGGTGTCGTAGCCGATGAACCGGCCGATGTCGAACTCGGCATCGCCCAGCGAGTCGCGAATGCTGTTCAGGTAATCCCGGTCGACCGGCAGGCAGCAGGGGCCGCGGCCCGCGTTCAGGTGGAAGCGCACCTGGGCGATGGCCTTGGCCGTCTCGCTGTTCTCGAGAGTTTCCAGCAAGGTCGCGATCTCGCCGGCCGGGCCGAACGACCGGTTGCGGGTGATGCGGATCATCGCAAACGCCAGGATGCCCTCGTCGGCGTCCAACACCTGCACGTTCACCAGCGTGTGGTCGGTGACCGGCATGGCGATGGTCGACACGCCCGTTTCGTCCATGAAAGCGCGGGTCAGCACCACGCCGCTCGCTGGCGTACGCAACCAATGGCCATGCCCGGTCGAAACCAGCAGCGGATCCTGCGACGGCATCAGCACCCGGCGCGGCTCATGGACGTCCGTCAGCGTGATCACTTCACCACAGGCCGCGTGCAACAGCCTCTCGTTGGCCCGGGCGTGCACGTCGTCGGGATCGCCGGTGTGGTCAGGGGCATGGAACGCACCCAGAAGCCCGAACGTCAGTCCGAGGTCGTACAGGTCCTGCTTGGAACTCATGGCTTCCTCCGGCCGGCGGGTGCGGCACCGAGCTAGCTGCCGCAATCCTGGGGGCACGCCATCGCGCTTTCCGGGGGCTCGCACACTCCATTGCCGCACACCGGGTTGAAGTAGCCGATGCAACTGCCCTGCTGCCCGCAAGAAACCAGGCTCGCCAAAAGGTCGACCGAGGTTCCCGGCACGGCTTGCCCGTAGCAGGCTGTCATGCAGGTGTGGTTGCCGTTGCAGTTGTCCATGCATTTGGCCGCTGACTGGCACTTGGAGTTCATCACGCAGGCGTTCAACTGGCTTAGGCATTCGGTCGAAGAACAATTCAAGAACCCGGTCCCGCACCATCCGTC
>CAYHHL010000356.1:0-3871 GCA_964356325.1 uncultured Enterobacteriaceae bacterium
TACGCGCCGCGTTGTCCGCTTCCTGCACCTTTGCCTCCGCCTTGCCGGCGCGGATGGCAGCCGCGTACGCCCTGGCCTTGGCAGCCCTCTCTGCGTCGGCGCCCTCGCTCGCGGCGAACTGGTCGTAGTGCTGAAGAGCCTTGTCGAACTGGCCGCCCACGTGCTCAGCGCGTGCTACACCGTAGATGTACGCAGGATTGTGGTCCGTGTCGTAGGCCTGCAAGTACAGTTCGGCTGCACGCGCGTAGTCGCCGCGTTCGTAGGCCTTCGCCGCCTGGCCGGCCATGGTGAGAGCAGCTTTGGCCTTGTCGATGCCAAACGCGGGCGCCGCCACCGCGAGCGCGATGACCATCAAGGCGAGACTCAACCGTATCCGCTGCTTGCCCATGCGCCCCCCAATCCCGAGCTTGTCGCCAGAGTGACCGCGAGCATCCAAGTCTAGCCGCACTAGTATGGGACACCGCATGTCTTCCGAATCACGCTCTCTTCCTGGCCACAGTTGGTCGGTTGGGCAAACGTTACCGTCGTCGCACCGTCGGCGAGGCATGTGCAAGTCTTTCCATCGCACTTCACCGTGTGGTGAACGCCCCCGCATGCGACATAGTCGTTCGCGGCGCCCTGCGAGCTGCAAGCGCACGGGTCGTCAGTTGTCGACCAGCAGATAAAGTCGCAAATTGTTTCGGAAGGATGCGTCTCCCAACATGATCCTAGTTGTTTCATGCCACACGGATCTGCAAGACCACCCTTTGGATCGCAGGCTAGAGTTGGGATACCCGCCCAGCAGCTAAGAAGGTCCTCAAATTGCATCTTGCACTGAACTTGTTTTGTTGCGAGTGATGTGAGTCTTTCCACACAATTGTCCACTAGCGGCGCCCCGTCCCCACAGGGTAGTTTCTGGCCGGCAGCCAATGACGCGTTCCATCCAGCGCAAGCCTTCGCAACGCTCGTATGCCCATCCGTGCAACTGCAAGACGTCCCGTTGGTGCGTTTCGTGCAATCGCACGTTCCCTTGCCACAGTCATTCTCTGGACTCCAATGCTTGTCAACGCAGGAAAACAGCTTGTTCGCGACGCACGCGCCCTCGCCCGGATTCGAGCAAGACGCCCCAGCCGTGACGCCGGTATTCGGCACGAAGTCCGCGGCGAGTGCCTGCAATTGCCCCAGCTTCACGATCTCAGCATCGACGGTCGCGGAATCCGGCACTGCTCCGGTGTCATCGGTTGTGGTCTGCAGCATGCTCGCCAGCGTGTCCTTGACGCCAACCAACTTCGCCGCGACAGAATCGAGCGCGTTCTGGATCTTCGACGGACTCTGGATGTCCGCCACCGAACTGGTCGCGTCATTCGCGGAGATCGCCGCTTCGACCATCGGCAAGATCACCTTCTCGAGGATGATCATCGCCAGGATCGCTTCGCCCACGACGGGAATCGCGATGCCGGCCGCGAACAGCACATGGGTCGTGGCAATGCACCCGATGAGCCCGACCGCGGTTTGGCCAAACGTCAGGCCGAACAGCGCGCCTTTGATGACGCCGGGTTTGCCACAACTGACTGAAACGAATGGCGCTTGGGCACCCGTAACCATCGCGTCGAGAACGGCCAACGTCGCCACATCGAGGGCCACGTACGTGCCTGGGAGGACTGGCCCATCCGGTGTCTTGCCGAGTGGGGCCGAACCCGCCTGTGCCTTTTGCACCAACTTGCGCACGGAAGCGGCCACGTCGTGGAGGTGCGCCTGTGCGTCGGCGTGACTCGCGCCCAGCGCCGATTTCGCCGGGGCGCTCTGTGCGGATTCCAGTTGCGAGAGCCATGCTTTCAACGCATCGCCCGGCTGGCCGCTTGCGGTGACCGGCTGGTAGTCGAAGTTCGCCACCGTACCGTTGGCCAAATGCAGACGCACCGGCTGTGTCTTGTTGCCGAGGTACGGCATGACCAGCAAAGGCGTGCCGTTGGCGTCGATCGAGTTCACAGACACAGTCTGACCGCCGACTTCGACGCCGATGGCGCCGGCCGCAGGCAAGACGATGCCCTGGCCGGGCAGCACGGCCGCCGAGGTGCACGTCACGTCCTGCACGCCGCCGGAGCCAGTGACGTCGTTGGCTGTGCCGGCCGTCGCGCTCGACGAACTGGTTGCGGTGGTGCTGCATCCTGCGATGAGACTGCTGGCGAGCAAGAGCGCCAATGCGACGGTTGATCTCACGAATTTCTCCAGTGTGCGTGTGGGCGCCGTTGATCTCGCACGCTGTGCAGGCAGCTACTTCAAGACAATCCGATCGCCCACGTGAATCGCCGGCATGTACTTCGCCTCCTCCAGTTCCTCGGACAGCGTCGCCCGACAGGCCTTGTCGAACGTATCGCGCACCACGAACTTGCCCTTGTAGAAGAACTCACCAGTCTTGTCATCTGCTTCCGTCGCCACGAAGAAGCTGAACCCCGGCTTGATGTCGTCGCTGCCAAGGCTGATGGAAATGGTGCGGCCGTTGATGTCCGTGACTTTGGCGTTGCTGAAGCGCGTGCCGCCCACGTCAGGGAAGAACTTGCGCACCTTGTCGGCGATCTTCTTCAGATCTTCGCGAGCCAGCGTCACCGGCACGTTGTTGGCGCCTGGTCCGGTTGCGGAGTTGAGCGGATTGCCCTTGAAGGCCACGCGGTCTGAGTCGGCGAAGATGACGAGGGTCGATGCACTCCCCGTGTTGCCGTCGCTCTTCCCCGCGGAGTGCGACGCGTCCTTGCCCTGTCCCACGTGCTTCACGATGCGGTAATCGATCGTGTAAACGCCAGAGTTGCCATTGGCAGCTGCCTCAGCGTTGGTCACGAAGCCCAGAAAGATGCCGTCCACTTCGGACGACAAGTTCAACAGCTGTCTGGTCGCCTGGTCGGAGTCTTCGATGCGACCCGTCCCGCCCGACGCCGTCACCGCTGGTGTGCCGGAAACAGCGGTGCCATTCGCGGCCGTGCTCGCGTTCGGCTGAGCGGTGTTCTGCTGACCAGGTTGCGTCGGCGTCGCCACGCCAATCGCCTGCATGTTCATCGCGCTCTGGTTCTTGCGCTTCATCTGTGCGCGGTCATAGAGCGTAAACCGATTGGTCTTGAAAAGTTCCGTGGTCAACACGTCGGCGAACATGTCTTCCACCTTGCCGGCGTAGTTGTTGGTCTGGTCGACAAAGTCGACCACCGCGATGCGGAACAGCTTGGAGTCCGGCGTGTAGGCCGCCCCCACTGCCTCGTCGTCCAGGCCAATCCTGAGATCGTCCAGCACTTTGATGTGGCGCGCCGTCACCGCCGGCGAGCAGGCCGCGGTGGTCAAGAACAGGGCAAGAGTCAGGGAGCGTTTCACAGGGAACTCCTGGGCCAGGGGCGCGGGCGGGTGGGGCAGACGCGAGGCGCTGCAGTCGAAGTCAACGTGCGACCGAAAGCCGGCTCTGGTATGGAGTCTGCACGCCCAGCGGCTTGTTCCAGTCCTCGATGTAGGCAATTCGCTTCTTGGCCTTGGACAGGTAGTCCAGGTTGTCGGTGCTCAGGGTCTTCAGCAGGCTGTAGAACCTCTGCGCGTCGCGTTCGCGGCCAATGCGCTCGAACAAGTAGCCACAGGCATAGACCCATACCGCAGGTACCTTCTGACCAGAAAGCACCTTGCTGCAGATCTCCTCGGCGTCGGACGACGACTCGCTGTAGACCTTGTGCAAGAACGAGATCGTCGCCAGTCGGCCCGCATACGCACGCCGCTGTGAGAGTGGATCGGCGTACTTGCGGAAACTGGCCTGGGTCAGGCCGGCCAGATCATTCGTGGTCTCGGTCGAACCTTTGACCCCCTTGACCAGTTCCAGGTACGCCAACCGGGCCGGCTCGATGAACTTGTAGCGGTGGATGAC
>CAYHHL010000357.1:0-3842 GCA_964356325.1 uncultured Enterobacteriaceae bacterium
GCTGTCCCGTTCGCTAGGTCCGGTGTCGCGGTCGTGTCGCAGGGGTAGGTGTCGCGGTCGGGCGTGAACGAACGTTGGGCTGCGGACCTGGTGTTGCCGAATACTGGCGTGAAACTAGGTTATTGCGTATCATCCACCCCGATCGCGCAGTCGCGCTGGCTGTTGGCACGGGGCTTGCTATGCCCTTGCAGTGGTGCGGACTCGGCGACGCCGGTCTCTCGCTGGGGGCGGGGGGCCGGCGCCGGCGTGTGTTGGGGGCTTGATCAGCGACAGTCATGCGCCAGCCACGGCATGCGCCATGATTCCTGCGAACTTTTCCAAGTCATGCTGCAGTGCAACGTCGGCCATCGCGACGTCGCGCGCCCTGAGCTCCAGTCTTGCCAGACGCAAGGCCACGGCGTAGGCGTGCAGAAAAAGTGCTGAAATCCAGGTAGTTCCAATAGTCCGACGTGCGCATCAGAGCCGATGACCGCAGGCCTGATGCTCGGAACGTCGAGCGCCATCCGCTCGAGAAGATCGGCGTGCCACCGCAGACCACGATCGGGCGATCCCTCGTCGCTGGCAACGTCGTCGGGTTTCCGGTTCCAGCCGCGTCGCTGGCAGTGAGTTCGCTGTGATTGCTGGAGGCAACCCTCGGTGTCTCACTGCACGAGACAACCGTCCCGTTCGCAAGCTGCAGTGTCGCAGTGGTGTCGCGGTGGCCGATGTCGCGCTCGGCGGCGAGCGAGGGTTGGCGCGAGCAACGGTGCTGGTGAAAAGTCCCTGTCCACATCCATCGTTGTCGAATATTGCCGCCCCCGCCCAGATGTGCTCAAGGTTGGCGCGAACCTTGCTGAGTCCTAGCTGTGGCACGCGAGGCCAGCGTCAGTCTTCCGAGGGAGGGAGCCTGCGCAGGCGCGGGCGAGTGCCTTGGGGGACTACATGGTCGGGTTCGGGAAGGAAGTCGCGGGTCGTTGCGTGGTGGCAGTTTGGCTGTTGATGTGCAGTTTGGCGTTCGCTGGCTGCGGATCCAGCGAAGGTGGTTCCGCGGCGCCGCCCAGCGCGGCCACGGATACCGGAAGTGACCTTGGCATCGCCTTGGACGTCGGAGCAGGTACGGACGACACCGCGGGCGCGGGGCCAGACGTTCCGGTTGGCGGCTGCAAGTCCGACGTGGATTGCGACGACAAGAACCTTTGCACGGACGATACTTGCAAATCCGACGGCAGCTGCAAGCACGGCGCCCTGGGTGGCCCTTGCGACGACGGTGACCCGTGCACGGCCAATGACCAATGCAGCAACGGGGCCTGCGCCGGCACTGGGTCTTGTGTTGCCGACGCGGTCGACGCGACGGACGGCGGCAACGACGTCGCCCCGAGCGGTTCGTGCGCCGGGAAGTGCGGCAAATACGTGGCCACCGATCCCTGCCAATGCGATGACTTGTGCACGGATGGCAAGGATTGCTGTCCCGATTACGTGCAGTTGTGCGTGACCGCCGGTTGCAAGGTGGACACCGACTGCGACGATGGCAACGTCTGCACGTACGATCTGTGCCAGGAGGACGGATCGTGCGAGCAACAGAACAACACGGCCGCCTGCGACGATGGCGATGCCTGTACGAGTGGCGACCAATGCGCGGCCGGCAAGTGCGCCGGTTCGGGTAGTTGCGCGGATGTGGTGGGTCAGGATTCCTGGAATGAGCCGGATGGAAAGACCATCGATGCTGGAGTTGCAGATGCCGGCGGCCCCGACACCGCCGTCGTGGATACCGTTGGGCCGGACGCCTCCTTGGGCTGTGGCACCGGTTGCGCGAAGGGACAGTACTGTAACGTGTGGGCAAATGGTGGCCTTGGAGCATGCAAAGTCATTTCGTGTACCGTGCCGAACTCTCTGAGCGGACAAGTGCAAAAGCTCGCGAGCCTCGTCGTCGCTGCGAGCGGCACTGGCTGCGACATCGATGGTGACGGCGCTCCCAACAACGTCCTCGGGAAGATTCTGACGCTGAACAAGGACATCAACGTCACGATCGCCAAGGACATCGCGTCTGGCAAGAGCGCGAGCCTGCTGCATGCCGGGGCCTGGAAAACCGACGGCAGCGCGATGGACATCGCGTGGTTGTCAGGCGAGCTCGACGTCAGCAATTCGGGCTGCGACCCGGTTTCGGCAACGGCAAACTGCAAGTATGCGCTCAAGGAGTCCAGCTTCGATCTTTCTGGTGCCGCCGGTGTTTGCGCCCCCCTCGTCGTCTATTCGGCCAAGGACGTGGCTGGCAAGCTGACCGCGGGCGGCGGCAACACGGCGTTCGCGCTCGCTCCCAAGTTGACGGTCAAGGGCGCACAGTTCGGCGGGGACACGACGGATGCCGGCTCGTGGAAGACCACCAAGAATGGCATGCTTTGCGGCACCGTGCACAAGGACGCGTTGGGCGCGTTCGTCGACTCGCTGCCACCTGACCAGATTGCGGCAATCGGCGACGCTGCGACGGTCAAGGCGTTGCTCGGGGGCATCTTGAAGCCCGACGTAGATACCGATAGCGACGGCGTCAAGGAAAGCATCTCCTTCGCCTTTCAGTTCGAGACGGTGTCGGGACACGTAGGGAACTCGTGCACGGCGCAGTCTTGCGACGACAACAATGTTTGCACCAACGACACCTGCGCCCCGGCGACCGGGGTATGCGCGCACGCCCCCAACACGGCAGCCTGCTCGGATGGTTCGGCGTGCACGAGCGGCGATGCCTGCGCCGATGGTGCCTGCAAGCCAGGCGCCAACACCTGCGCCTCGTGCCAGGGCAAGTGCGGCGGCAAGTCCAACGGCAGTTGCTACTGCGACGCTGCGTGCGCCGGAGAAGGCGACTGTTGCCCCGACTACCAGGCGCTGTGCGGCCCGTGTCCGGCGGTATATGACCCAATCTGCGCGGTCGACCCGAAGACCGGCCTGAAGACTACGTACGCCAACGCCTGCGAGGCGGACAAGGCCGGTGCGAGCGCAAAGTCCAAGGGCGCATGCAAAGGTTGCGCAACCCCTTGCGACGACGCCAATCCCTGCACGACGGACAGTTGCGACACGGCGACGGGCACCTGCAAGTCAGCGCCGGTGTCGGCAGGCCTCGCCTGCGATGACGGCAACCCATGCACTTCCAGCGACAAGTGCGACGCTGGCGGCAAGTGCCAGCCGGGTGGCTTGAAGAACTGCAGCGACGGCAACCCGTGCACTGACGACGCCTGCAACGCAACGTCTGGCGCGTGCACGCCAACCAACAACACCGCCTCGTGCGACGACGGCAAGGCCTGCACGAGCGGCGACAAGTGCGCGGGCGGTGTGTGCGGGCCCGGCACCAACAACTGCGGTTGCGCCAACGCGACGGAATGCGACGACAAGAATGGCTGCACGACGGACACTTGCGATTCGGTCAGCAAGAAGTGCGGCAACACGGCGCTGGTCTGTAACGACAACAACCCTTGCACCAAGGACAGTTGCGACGCCTTGAGCGGCAAGTGCGTGGCGACCGGCGATGACAGCGGCAAGCCCGGTTCGGCGGCATGCGCGCCTGACGAATGCTCCGTAGGGGCCAGCGCCTGCAAGGGCGGCCTGGTCGTGTGCGCGTGGACGGGCGCGGCAGTAGGCAGCGACGGCAAGGGCTGCGGCGCCAATGGCGGCGTGTGCAAGGCCGGAGTGTGCTTCGTGAATGCGCCGCCGGTCGCGGGTGCGTATACCCTGGACCAGAAGCCCGCCAAGGCTGGGACGGCCGTGAAAGTGACGGTCGCTGTGACTGACCCCAATACGGACTCGGGCAAATCGCTGGACGACATCCAGTCCGTGGCGGTCGATCTGACTGCAGTGGGCGGCAAGGTGAATACCGCGGT
>CAYHHL010000358.1:0-3803 GCA_964356325.1 uncultured Enterobacteriaceae bacterium
GTCGAGGAATCGAAGCTATCCGCTTCTCGCCCCTCGACAACGGTTCCGGTTCCGGGTTCGGCCATCCGACAACCCTCAACGCAGTTCCACCTCCAGAGAAGTCGTCAACCCCGATTGTACCTTCACCTTGTACTCGCGTTTCAAGCCGAGGCGCGCGTTCTCGAGCACGATCGTGTGGCTGCCCGGCGCGACGGTATGCGAAAGGATGGGGGTTTCCTCAGGCAGCAGTTCGCCGTCGACATAGACCTTGGCGCTCGGCACGCTGTCGATGAACAGGCGGCCTTCCTCGCCGGCGCGCCCGGTCGGGGCCAGGTAGCCGATCTCACCCGCGGTGGCTATCGCCAGGTCGCGGACGGCTTGGATGCACGCGGCGTAGCGGCGGTCCTCCTGCGCGAATGGCTCTGCAATCAGGAAGGAATTCTCGCGCCCGGCCAGCCGGAACGACAGTTCGTAGATGGGCACCGGCGAAGTCGCGGGACCTGCCAGCGGATCGTCCGTGGTCGCCGCGGCCTGCAGCCCGACCTGGGCCTTGGCCTTCCGGCCTTTCGCCTGCTTGATGGGGCGCTTGGGCGGCACCGGCGTGTCCGTACTTGCCACAGCCACGCCCGGTAGCGGCGGGTGCGGCAGGTCCAACGCGCCGAGATCGCGCAGGCGGCCCAGCAGCGCGCGCAACTTCTCCTTGCTCAACAGTTCCGTGCGCGTCACCACGTCCTTGCGACCCATCGCGCCGCGCACGTGCGACGCCACGCCCGCTGGCCCACGCGCGGTAATCTCGTAGGCAAGGTATTGGAACGGCCCGGGATTGGCGCGCACGTAGACCCGGGCCCAGGCTTCCTCCAACTCGGAGTCGGTGGGCAGCGCGCGGCTCGTCGGCGAAGGCGCGCCCGGCAAGGCGACCGGGCTTTGCTGGCCCAGCGCAGGCATCGCAGCCAGCACCGGCAGCGCGGCGCAGATCAGCAGCCGGTACGCCCACCTACGCGACAGGATCATGGCGCTCCTGGGGGCCGGGATCCAGGATCGGGGCGGTCACCGGGCTCGCCGTTTCGAACTCGGGGCCCGCGAACCGACCGGTCGTGCGCTGGATTTCGGGCGGCAAGGGCTCCTGATGGGCCTTGATCCGCTCCAACCGCAGACGCTCGACCGTGCGGCAGACGTGGATCGCCGTTTCCGCCACCGGTGAAACCGTCGACAGATCGGGACTTTGCGCCACATGCGCGGACAGTTCGGGGGCCAGCAGGCGCACCGCCGTCGGCACGCCCACATGCTTGTCGGTCAGGTGCAAGCCGATGTGCAGGTTCACCGCGTCGGAATTGGTCAGGGCCAGCGCGCAGCCCGCACGGAAAGCCCCTGCCAGTTCAAGGGTTTCATCCACGGTCGCGTCGCCGACCACCACGGGGATGCCCTTGCTGCGCAGGCGTTGGACATTGCGCAAGCTGCCGTTGCTCTCGACGACCGCGACCTTGACCTTACGTTTGTGCAGCAGTTCCGCGACTCTAGCGCCGACGTTGCCCGCACCGCAGACCACGACGTGGCCGGACATGCGCAGAGCGGTACTTTGCGCCACCGCCGTCAGCCGCCGGGTCAGCACCCAGTCGAGCACGAGGCCGATGCCGCACGCCAGGAACACGCGACCGAACAAGGACAACAACATCGCCATGATCCGCACGGCGCCGGGGGCGTGCAGCACGCGCGGATCCTGACCTGCCGAGACGAGGTGCGAGAACGCGATGTGGAAGGCGTCGAGCCGCGGCACGTGCAACATGGCGCGGAACAGCACCGTGGCCGGCAACAGCAGGGCCACGCAGCCCGCCAGGACCCACAGCAATGCCGCGGTGGTGCGCGGCAGGCCCGGCTCGCGTTGGCGGCGCGACGGTTTGCGTTCGTCGTGCGGTCGGCCTTGGCCCAGCAGTTGAATCGCGAGTTCGGCCGCGACCGGAGCTGTCGTCGAACCCATGGAATACACGTCGACATGCGGCACGGTCATGCGCAGGAAGCGGACCAGCGTCGGGTCGGACACACGCACGGCCAACGGTACGTCGCCATGGTAACGCCGCACCAGCAAGCACGCGTCGACGTTGAGGGAATCGTCATCGGATGCGAGCACGACGCCGCCGCAGACGCCGAGATCCAGGCGCTGCAGGTCGTTCTCCCAGGCTTCGCTCGCCGGCGCGACCTCGATGCCCAAGGCCACGAGTTCCTTGCTGTAGCGGTGCCGTTCGCCGGGAGTCGCCAACACGCGCACCGGCACCTGCAACGCGTGCAGACGGTGCGCGACCGCCAGGCCGACCGGATCGAGGCCGACGACGATGACCGGCGACTGTGGCGCGCACGGCTGAGCGCTGAGCCTGGGGTTTGGACTAAGCAAGGGAGGCTACGGCCGTTTGCGCCTGCGCTTCCAACAGCCCCGCCTGATCCAGCGCCTGGAACACCTGCGCGTCGGTCAGGGTGGTGTCGGACACCTTGGCCGCCAGCAAGACGGCTTGAATGCGCGCTTCGGTCGGTTCGATGCCGCGCTCGATGAGCCAGACCTGGACGTTGGCCTTGCCGCTGTAGAAGCCGATCTCGATCAGCTGCCGGCAACCGAGATCCGCGGCAGGCACCGAAGAATACACGCGATCCGCGAGATCCCTGCGGCCTTGCAGCAGCGCCTTGGCGATCGCCGCCGCGTGTACGCCGGTCGCAGTCCGGAACGCGTCCCGACCGAACGCCGGGTAGTTGTAGGGGATCGGCACGCCGTAGTACTCGCTGACCAGATCGACGTACTTGCGCAGGGCACGCAGATCGCGATCGATGACGCCGAGCAGCTTGAGGTTCAGAAGTGTCTGATCGATCGAAGCATTGCCGACGCGCTCGCCCACGCCCAGGCAGGTGCCGTGGACGCGATCGATGCCGAACTCCAGCGCCGAGAGACACAGTGTCAGCGAAAGGCCGCGGTCGTTGTGGCCGTGCCAGTCGATCGCCACCTTGGCGCCGGTTTCGTCGATGACTTTGCGGGTGAATCTCAGGAGGTTGTACAAGCCGTCGGGGGTCGCGTGGCCAACGGTGTCGCACAGGATGAGCCGGGTCGCGCCGTGGTCGATGGCCGCCTTGAACAGCGTGCGCAACGTCGTGGGATGCGAGCGGATCGTGTCCTCGGTGACGAACGACAGCGGCAGGCCGTTCTTCACCGCGAGATCGGTCGCTTCCACGACCAGCTTGGTCATGTGCGCGACGTCCCAGCCCTCGACGAGCTGGCGCACCGGCGAACTGCCCAGGAACGCGCACACTTCGATGGCGACGCCGGTCTTTTGCGAGATGTCGATGACCGCGCGCACGTCGGCGGGGTGGGTGCGGGCCGCGCAATTCGGCTTGATCTTCAGGTGTTGGTCGCGAATCTCCTCGACCAGCCGGGTGACGTCCGAAACCGCGAGGGCTCCGGCTCCGGGCAAGCCGACGTCGGAGTTCTCGATGCCCAAGGCCTCCTGGCAATGCAGGATTTCCAGCTTGTGCGCGATGCTCGGGTTGGTGACCGAAGGCGACTGGATGCCGTCGCGCAACGTCTCGTCCACGAGTTCGAACTTGTGGCTGATGACCGGGCCGTGGCGCTCGACCTCGTTCCAGTCGTAGATGATGTCGTCCTGCGGGCTTTGGTTGGAATTTTCCGGGGTTGCAAAGGAAACGTCGCCCACGGTCCACCTCACGCGCATCGAGCGCAGACGCACAGCATAACACGAAAGCGAGGGCGCGGATCCAGACACAGATTGCGTTTGCGGGGCGCATCCGCGCAATGATCCTCGCGCTAATTTTCAATACTTACAGACAAC
>CAYHHL010000359.1:0-3727 GCA_964356325.1 uncultured Enterobacteriaceae bacterium
CTCGTTACGCGCCTTGCGCGTACCTGTGCTCAGAATGACATGCTTTTTCGATGGATAGCCGGGGCGCCGCGAGGACGAGGCCGAAGGCCAAGCACGAGCACGAGCCCGTAACCCACCACCCCCGAGGCCGGAGTGGAGGCTCCACCAGGGAGGCCTAGGCGGACGGCAACCCAGCGGGTGGAGCGTAGGCCGAGTCGCAACCCGGGCCTGCCGCCCCAGGGTCACAGCCGCACTGCGCCCACCGCGCATCCGTGACGAAGGCGAGATTTGGAAGAGGTTTCAGGAGGGGTCAAGGGGAAACTCAAAGGAGAAAACTACGTGTCTCCTTTGGGGTTCCCCTTGTTGCAGCTGTGAAGCGAGTCTAACAACCAAAGAAAAAACGAGCTTCTTGGCGCTAGCGCCCCCTCAAGGGCAATGCACCAACGGCGCCAACGGCGAAAACGGGTGGCCCGCGCCCGAAACGGCGTCGACATCGACCAATGCCAACTCCAGAATCGCCTTGATTTCCGCGAAGCTCTGCCCCAGTTTGTCGGCGGCCGACTCCTCCGCCACGCACACGAACTTGGTCGTCCCGCAAACGTCGACGTGCTCACAGCCCGGGAACGGCGGCGCGGCTTCCTCGATCGAAGGCGCGCCGTACAGGATGCGCCCGTCCACCATCACCAGTTGCACCTCGCGCGGCGTCGCGGCCAGGATCGCGTCATAAGGCTGGCTGGCGTCTCCTGAAACGACGAACAAGTCGGCCTGATACCCGGCCTGGACTCGGCCTATCTGGTCCGCCAGCGACAAGGCCGCCGCGCCGTTGACCGTCGCCATGATCAGCAAGTCCCTGGGTGTCAACACGTTGCCCCAATGCGCGTCGTCCCAGACATCGGCCACGCGCAACTCGTCCAGCATGTTCTGGCTGCCGCCCATGGACCAATCCGGCCCCAACGTGACCACGACACCGTGGGCCAGCGCGGTCGGAATGTCCGTGGTCGTGCCGTACAGCGCGATGTTCGAAGCCGGCGACCAGGTCAGCTTCATGCCCGCCTTGCCCATCGTCTCGAATTCCGTGGCGCCGAACGCCGTGCCGTGGGTCAGCGCGGTCTGCGGCGCGTACAGGCACTTCGCCGGGTCCGTGATCGAGCCGAGCGTGTCGAACTCGGCCCTTGCCGCCTCATCGGTCCCCTCCCCGCAATGCACGAGAAAGGCGCGGGTCTTGCCGCTCAGCACATTCTCGCACACCGCCGTGCCGCCGCTCGGGGGAAACAGCGCGCTGGCCTGGACGAAATCGCCGCCGAGGTCGTTTTGCGCCACGTCGATGGACCGGGACAAGGAGCCGAAGCAAGCGCCAGTGCTGCCCGCCAGTCCGACAATCGAGGTCGTGCCCGCGACCATGCCCTTGAGTTCACCCCACTTGTCCATCTCGCAGTTCAGGCGACCGTCGACGCCTTCGAAGCGGGGCGGGCACCACGTCGGCCTGCCTTGCGAGGCCCAGGTCAGGCATTGCTTGACGTCGAGCATGGCCATGTAGGTGCTCTCGCCGGTCCATTGCTTGTGGTTGCTGTAGGCCTTGGCGGGCAGCCAGTCGCTGTCGTCGAAGATGTCGAACAGGATGTGGTTGTGCGTGTCGATGAGGCCGGGGGCGATGATGCCGCGCGTGTCGATGACCGTGGCTTCGGCGGCGCCCACGGCAGCAGAGCACGAAGCCGCGGCGCACACGATGAGCGAGCCGTCGACCAACACTTCGCCGTCGAAGTTGGCTTCCGGACTGACGATGCGACCGCGCAGGAGCACCCGCCCCGGCTTGCCCTGTTTGACGAGAACAGGGGGGCCGAGGCCGGCGCTGAGCGAGACGTCCTTGGGCGGTTGCACGGCGTCGCCGGCTGTTGCGTCCAGCCCGGCATCGAGGCCACGGCCGCTGACAGTGGAATCGAACTCTGCGTCCGCGCTGTCCTTTTCCGGGACGACGACCTCGCTGCAGCCGGCAAGGCTGCCGATCAGCCCGACGGTCACCCAGGCGTGAAGCCAGCGTGAGCACATGGCCGACCCCGGGTCGTTGCGAAGGGTCACAAACCCGAGCGCGGCCAGATCAGGGCTCCTTCTGGCTCGCCTTGTTCTGCGGCTGGCGTACCGCGCGGATGAGCCAGTCCACCGCATTGATTTCACTATCGAAGCCGTTGCCAGCGAGTTCCTGCGCACCGCCGACGGCCAAAGACGCCGCCGTGCTGCTGGCACTCGCCTTGCGCTCGACGCTGCCGCCCGCCACGGCGCTGGAACTGGCCGCTGCCTTACTCTCGAACGTCAAGGTCGCGCCATAGCCCAACAGATCCAATGGCATCGCCGCTGCAGGCACCGTCAGCTGGATCGTGCCGGCCGCCGCAGAGAACGCAAGGTCGGTCGCCATCGTCACATCGGGGGTCACAGTGCCCACATAGGAATTGCCGCCGATCAGGAAGTAGCCGTGTGGCTCGATGGTCCCGGCAGCCAGTCCGCCCGAGACCTTGTTGGTCCAGGTCGTCGTGTTGCTCGAGGAACGGTATTGCAGCAGCAGGCCGGCCAGCGAAATCGGCGTGTCGCCCGGGTTGTACAGCTCGACGAACTCGTCGTTCGAATCTTCCGGCCCCTGTGTGGCGACTTCGGAAAGGACGACGTGGTATTCGCACGCGCCGGTGCCAGCGTTGCAGGACGTGCCGACCGCGCAATCGCCACAAGCGACCGGGACGCACACGCCGCCCACGCTCAAGTTGTCGACCGTGACCTTGCCGCCGCCCACGCCAGCCACCGCGACCAGTTGCACGATGAACGATCCATCGATCACTCCATCGGGCACCGGGATGCTCAGTCGCACCGCGCCGGTCGTCGAGGCGCACACGGTGTGGACGACCGTATTACCGACGCGCACTTCGAGGTCGTCGCTGCCGCAAGCCGGATCTCCCAGCTGGGCATCGACCCACACCTCGATGGTCACCGGTCCGGCCGCTTCGATGGCGGGCAAGGTCCAGGCGGCGGACTCATTGCCAGAGCCTGCGCTCCAGGTTGCGGACAGGGCATAAGGTGCCGACACCAAAGCCGAAGACTGCAACGTCCACACGACTGTCTCCGCCGCCGTGCTGGTGGCCTGGCCCGCGAACAGAGGTGACATCGGGAACGACTCCGAGAAGCATTTCGTGCATCCAACCTGCGCCGGGGCCTGGCAAGCGCCATCGACGCAGGCGTCGTCCGTGCAAGCGTTGGCATCGTCGCACACCTTGGTCACGCCCTTGCACACGGTCTCCGAACACGCGTCGCTCAGGGTGCAGGCGTCGCCATCGGTGCAGCTCGCGCTGTTGGCAAGGTTCACGCAACTCAGCGTCAAGTTGCAGCTATCGTCCGTGCAGGGGTTGCCGTCGTCGCAACTGGTGACCGCGCCGGGCAAGCACGTCGAACCCGCGCACGTGTCGCCCACCGTACAGATGTTGGAGTCGTCGCACGGCGTCGCGTTGGCGGCGTTGTCGCACCCGGTCACCGGCGAGCAACTGTCGTTCGTGCAAGAGTTTCCGTCGTTACAGTCGGTCACCACGCCAGGCAGGCAGACCTTCTGCGTACAGCTGTCATTGGTCGTGCACGCATCGCCGTCGGTGCAACTCGCGAGGTTGGCCAGGTTCACGCAACCACTGGCTTTGTCGCAGCTGTCGTCGGTGCACACGTTGCCGTCACCGCACTCGGGCGCGAGACCGGGCACGCAAGCCTTCGCCGCGCACGC
>CAYHHL010000360.1:0-3713 GCA_964356325.1 uncultured Enterobacteriaceae bacterium
ACGGCGTCGAGTTCCCGCGCGTCGTCGGCGTTTTCCGCTGCGAGCGCCGCCTCCGCCCAAGCTTGCGAAGTTCAAAGAGTTGCTTGTTCGCAAGCCCGGTCGGGAGTCGCGGGTCTCATGAGAACAGGTGGCCGGCGCGGCATGATTACCGGAACTTCCCTCGGCCCGGCGCACGTGGCGGGAAACGCCACCTACACGCGGATCGGAGGCACCGTCAACATCTTAACCGGATCGGACGGTGGCTCTGGCACCCGCAGCCGCGCAGCCAGCCGCTCGCACGCCAGCGGCACGCGCTCCCGCGCGTTGTACGCAGCGCAGTCGCGCCGGTGGTTCTCGTGCTGGCACTTCGTCTCGCCACAGACACGCTGCCGGTTGCCGGCGCGCGGGTCAGGCAGGAACCACCGCCGGCAGATCCGGCACGGACGCTTGCGCACCACCACGGCGGCCTCCGGCCCCGTCGGGGAGCCGGCGTCAGCTTGGCCTACGTCAGGATGCCGTCACGTTACGCGAGGTAGGGCGATTCTGGTGAGCAGAGGTGGGGCGATTTTGGTGAGCGGCGAAGCCGCGGAGCAGGGTTGGGCGTCGCGCCATCTCGAGGAGGTGCTCGAGGCGCACCGTCAGGCGCAGGCCGGAGGCAGGGGTGGGCGCAGGCCGCTGCCAAACGAGGTGCGCGCGTGGCGGCAGGTGTTCACGGCGGTGCGCAAGGCGAGCGACGTGCCGGGCGATCCGCGCGCCTTGCCGCTGGGTCACCGCCATGCGCTGCGCCAGGAGGTGGAGGCTTCGATCGCGCGGTTGCAGGAGTTGCACGGCAGGCTGATGGATTGAGGCAGGGCTGCATGGGAAGCGTGCCCGCGAAACCGCTTGCCCTGGGTGCGCAATGACGCCAAGCTGGGTGTGTGACGGTGGCAAGTGGCAGGTTCGAGGCAAGGTCGCCTCCTCGGGCCGTACGTTTTGCGTAACCATGAACGGGTGATTAGCATGGCATCCATAGCTCGACTAGTGCATCGATTCACCGCGGACATAGTAGTATTCGCTTGGCTATTAGCAGGTTGCGGGCGCCCGTTGCCGATCGCGGCAGAGGCGTCCCAGGACGCTTCGAAGCAGTTGGCGGCTGATTCCGGCCCCGCTTCGAAACTGCCGGCGGCAGACACTGGCGACGCGGCCGCCGCAACCATTGACGCTGACACCGTTCTTGACGTAGGTCCGCAAGCCATCGACGTCATCGCGCCCGACACCACCGAGTCGCCGGACGTCACGGTGCCGATCCTGGACGCGTCCGAGTCTGACATCGTCGATGGGCAAGACATGCAAGACACAGCCACGCCGGAGGATACGCAGATGCCACCAGGCGACACGGTGGCGCTGGATTTGCCCTTCAAACCCATGGATGTACCGCTGGTTGACGTCGATGCCACGAACGTCGCTGACCAATCATCCAACGCCGATGAGGGTTCAGCGCCTTTTGAGGGTGTACCAGCGTGTTTGTCCTTGCCGCTGCAGCCGACCGGCGCAGTGAGCTATGTGGGTGCGGCCCCTAAGGTTCCTGGCGACCCTTGGATTGCCCACTATCCAGGTCTGGATGGCCTGGGCCGCGCCGTAGCACGAAGCGATGGCGGTTGGGCATTCGGGACCTCCTTCGTGGAAGCGACCGATCCGCTGGGCAAACCGATCTGGCAGGTTGGCGTCTGCGCTGGCTCTCCCGTCAAAGCATTGGCTGCGACCCCCAACGGGGGACTCGTCGCCGTCGCGCTCGACGGGCACACATTCAGGCTCGGCGGCGCGGGCGCAACCGTCTGGATACGCAAGGAACTGCCAGGTGTTCACCTGTTTGCTGTACGTACTCTTCCCGACGGGGGCTCCCTCTCTGGCGGTGAGACCAAGAACCAGAACGGTCTGCTCGTCCGCCGCAAGCTCGACGGCACCCTGCTCTGGCGGGTCGTGCTCTCAACTACCTTCACGGTAGACGCTTTGGCGCCGATCCCAGGCGCGACTTTGTGCGCGTCCGGCACGGCTCCGGCCACCTCAGGGTTGTTTGGTCATGCCGCTTGGGTCGGCTGCTTCGACAACGCTGGAATCGCTCTGTGGAAAACCACCATCAAGGACGTCAACGTCGATGCCGCAGACGCCTTGGACCGCTTCGGTGGAGGCGATCTGGCCCTTGGATTAGGAGATGCAGGCGCGTATTTCATCTACAAGTGTCACAACACGTTTCGTTACACGGATAGCGGGACGCTTGTTTGGGGAAATGCATCGGACTGCGGGTACGTGGAAAATTGGGGTGATATCACGCACAGCATCGACTACATCGGCGGAGCTGCGGCCGGTCAAGCCTTCTACTGGTACACCTATTGGAGCGACGCGATCGATTCAAGCTACTCGTCCGGCGCGTACGGATCCGGAGTCGAGTCGGCCACAAAGGGCGTTACGTGGAAGAGTCCTAAGGGCGTCCAAGCGATCACCGGGACGGACAAGGGTGAACTGTTCGTGACCGGCGTTGCCAAGGAAAATGGCACGTGGGGCGCCTGGGCAGCGCACCTGGTTCCGCCGTTGTAGCGTCGTTTCCCCCAGCTCTGCGCCCCGTAACACCTGGGCGTTGCCGTCACGTGCTGCATCGGAAACCAGCCACGCCGTCACATCTGCTTCGTGCTGCGGGCAGGGCCAGACTTGCTTCAAAGTCCCGCAACCCAATAATCTGAAACAAAATAGACGGATGTCGTTTCGCAGGCCACGATCGTGGTCGCGAAACAACTCTTCGTGCGCCGGAACATCCGGCCACCTGGAAACGACATCCGATTGTTGACGGCGTCGAGATCCCGCGCGTCGGCGGCGTTTTCCGCCGCTAGCGCTGCCTCCGCCCAAGCTTGGGAAGTTCAAAGAGTTGCGTGTTCGCAGGCCCGGTCGGCAGTCGCACATCTCGCGAGACCAGGCGGCCGGCGCCGCATGATTGCGGGAAGTTCCCTCAGCCCGGCGCCCATTGCGGGAAACGCCGCCGACACGCGGATCGGCGACGCCGTCAACATAGCGCGCACGCTCGGCCACTCCTGCACAAAGGCCCGGTAGAGCACGCCTTGCTCGGGCGTGCGGCGCGTGTAGCTGACGGTGGCCATGGCCAACCTCTGACGACGGCAAACACGCCGTACTCAGAGGTGTTCGTGACTCAGCGACAAATGCCGCGATCTGGCGTACAGCGCCGGGGCCAAGCCGCCCCAGGCACGCCTGACAGGCCCGCGAGCCCGCACAGCCTCGGCTTGCGCCAGGAAGCGCCGGGTGCGGTTCTGGATGAGGTCTACTATTTACACGCGTAAAAAGTTAACGTGATGGAGTTATTGAATTCCGCGCGCGAATATTTTGCCTGTCGTGAATCTTCCGCCCTCGGACCCGGCGTTGGGCAGCCGGGCTCCTTCGGGCGGCGGTTCGCTATAGCCCGCCATGGGCACGACAGCGGCGAAGAGGGCAAGACGGCAGCGTCGCGCCGTTAGCGCGTGACGCATGCAGCGCTGAACCCGAACCCGAACCCGGAGCCGTGGCCGTGGCCGGAATCGCTAGCAGGCGCTGTAACCTATGCCCGAACCCGAACCCGAACCCGAACCCGTGCCCGAACCCGAACCCGTGCCCGAACCCGAACCCGTGCCCGCTCCCGAACCCGCCCCCGGCACTCCGTCCACAACCTCCGGTTCCAGCGCCCGAATCCCGAGATAAGCCAACCACGCTCC
>CAYHHL010000361.1:0-3713 GCA_964356325.1 uncultured Enterobacteriaceae bacterium
ACAGTCTTGCCGCTCACCTTGCACGCCCAAGGCAAGCTGCCCTTGTCGCAGAACAGCGTGCCATTGCACAGGTTGCCGTCCTCCTGCGCCGCGCAGTCGCCGTCGCTGCCGCAGCCGCAGGAGTTCTTGCCCGCCACGCACTGGCCGCCCTGGCAGGCGTCGCCCACGGTGCAGCCGTTGCCGTCGTCGCAACTTGCCGTGCTGGCGGTGTGCAGGCAGCCCAGCTTGGCGTCGCACGAATCGATGGTGCACGGGTTGGCGTCGTCGCAAGATCCCTGCACGCCCTTGCACACGCCGCCGCCACAGGTGTCGCCGCTCGTACACGCGTTGCCGTCGCTGCAAGGCAGGTTGTTCGCGCCGTGTACGCAGCCCGCGCTGCCCGGTTTGCCCGCGAGGTCTGCCGGCGCGCAACTATCCGCCGTGCAAGGATTGCCGTCTTCGCAACTGACCGCCTGGCCACTGCAACCGCCGTTGCCGCAGGTGTCCTTCTGGCTGCACGCGTTGCCGTCGTCGCAAGGCAGGTTGTTGGCCGCGAACGTGCAGCCGCCGGTCTTGGCATCGCAGCCATCGGTCGTGCACGCGTTGCCGTCGCTGCACGTGGTGGGCACGCCGGCCTGGCAGGCGAAGTTGCCGCACTTGTCGCCCAGCGTACACGCGCTGCCGTCGCTGCACGGGCCGGCGTTGGCGGTGTGCACGCAGCCCTTCTTGGCGTCGCAACTGTCGTCGCTGCAAGGGTTGCCGTCGTCGCACGCTACCGAGCTGCCGGCCTGGCACACGCCGCTCTGGCAGGCGTCGCCCAAGCTGCACACGCTGCCGTCGGCGTCGCACGCCTTGCCGTTGGCCGCCGCCTGGAAGCCGCACTTGCCGCTCGTGGCCACGCAAGTGTTCTTGGCGCATGCGCTGTCGCCGGTCGCGTCGCAGCTCACCACGCTCTTGGGGTTGACCTTGCACTGCCAGTCGGTGCCGCTCTTGTCGCAGAACAGCACGCCATTGCACAGGTTGCCGTCCTCTTGCCCGGCGCAGTCGGCGTCTGTCTCGCAGCCGCACTTGTTGCCGCCGCTCGCGCACTGGCCGGCCTGGCAGCTGTCGCCGACCGTGCACGGGTTGGCGTCGTCGCAACTGGCGCTGTTGGCCACGTGCGTGCAGTTGGCGACGTTGGCCACGGACTTGCAGCCGTCGGTCGTACACGCGTTGCCGTCGTCGCAGCCCTGCAGCAAGCCCGCCTTGCCCACGCACTTGCCCGCCACGCACGCATCGCTCGCGCTGCAGGCGTTGCCGTCGTCGCAAGCCAAGGTCGTCCACGAGTGGCTGCAGCCCGCGCTGCCGGGCTTGCCGGCCAGGTCCTGGGCGCTGCAGGCGTCGGCGGTGCACGGGTTGCCGTCGTCGCACGGCACCGGCTTGCCCACGCACGTGCCGCCCTGGCAGGCGTCCTGCTGGCTGCAGGCGTTGCCGTCGTCGCAGGGCAGGGCGTTCCAACCCCAGGCGCACTCACCGCTCTTCAGGTCGCAGCCATCGGTCGTGCACGGGTTGCCATCCTGGCATTGCGTGGCCTTGCCGGGAATGCACGCGCTGTTCTGGCAGCCGTCGCCCAAAGTGCAGGCGTTGCCGTCCGAACACGGCGCGGCATTGGCCTTGTGCACGCAGCCCAACTTGCCGTCGCACACGTCGTCGCTGCACGGGTTGCCGTCGTCGCAGCCGACCGAGGCGCCCGGCTGGCACGCGCCCAACATGCACGCGTCGCCGCTCGTGCACACGCTGGCGTCGGCGTCGCAGGCCTTGCCCTCGCCGGTCGCCTTGACCACGCACTTGCCCGCGTTGCCGTCGCAGATCCGCACGGTGCACGGGCTGCCGGTCTCGGCGTCGCAGGTCACCACGGTCTTGGGGTTGACCTTGCACGTCCACGGCAAGCTGGCCTTGTTGCAAAACAGCGTGCCGTTGCACAGGTTGCCGTCCTCTTGCCCTGCGCAGTCGCTGTCGTTGCCGCAGCCGCACGTCGGCGTCCCAGGCTGACAACTGCCGCCGCCGCACACGTCGCCGGTGGTACAGCCGTTGCCGTCGTCGCAAGCCGCGTTGTTGTTGGAGTGCACGCAGCCGTTCTTGCTGTTGCACGCGTCGGTGGTGCACGGGTTGCCGTCGTCGCACGCGTTGCCGCCAATCGGCACGCCCTTGCAGCCGCCGCCCAGGCAGCCGTCGCCGGTCGTGCACGGGTTGCCGTCGTCGCACGGCAGGTTGCTGGCCGTGTGCACGCAGCCGTCCTTGCCGTTGCAGGTGTCGTCGGTGCAGGCGTTGCCGTCGTCGCAACTCGTCGCCTTGCCGTTGCACGTGCCGCCCGAGCACACGTCGCCCAGGCTGCACGGATTGCCGTCGTCGCAAGGCAGTTCGAGGTTGGCATGCACGCAGCCCTGCTTGGCCACGTCGCAACTGTCCAACGTGCAGGCGTTGCCGTCCTCGCATTGCACCGCGGGCCCGGGTACGCACGCGCCTTGCTTGCAGGCGTCGCCCACGGTGCACGGATTGCCGTCGTTGCAAGGCGCGGTCGAGGCCTGGAACACGCACCCGGTCACAGCATTGCACTGATCCACGGTACACGGGTTGGCGTCGTCGCAGCCCTGTGCCAGGCCCGGGACGCACACGCCAGAGGTGCACTTGTCGCCCAGCGTGCACACGCTCTCGTCGGCGTTGCACGGTTTGCCCTCGTCGATCGCCACGTAGCCGCACTGGCCGGTCTTGGGCTCGCAGGCGTTCTTGAGGCAGGGCACGTCGCCGCCGCCGTCGCACTTCACCACCGTGGCGGGATTGACCTTGCACAGCCAACTCGCCCCGGTCTTGTCGCAGTACAGCACGCCGTTGCACAGGTTGCCGTCTTCGCTCGGCTTGCAGTCGGCGTCGCTCGCGCAGGCGCAGATGTTGCTGCCCGAGATGCATTGGCCGGTCTTGCACACGTCGCCCGCCGTGCAGCCGCTGCCGTCGTCGCAAGGGCCGGCGTTGTTCAGGTGGACGCAGCCGCCGCTGTTGGGCTTGCCGTCGGGACCGGAAGCTGCGCACACGTCGGTCGTGCACGGGTTGCCGTCGTCGCAACCGCCCGCCTCGGGGCCGCCTTCGCCGCCGCACTTGCCGGTGCTGATGTCGCAGTTGTCGTAATCCGTGCAGATGTTGCCGTCGTCGCACGGCAGGTTGTTGCCCTTGTGCACGCAGCCGACGGTGGGCTGGCAACTGTCCAACGTGCACAACTTCTTGTCGTCGCAGTCCAGGCCCTCGCCCTCGCAGACTCCCAGCTTGCACACGTCGCCCGAGGTGCATGCGTTGCCGTCGTCGCAAGCCGCGGTATTGAAGTCGATGACGCAGGTGCCGACGCTCGGTTCGCAGGCCTCGGCCGTGCAGGGATTGCCGTCGTTGCAGGACTTGGCCGCGCCGGGCACGCACTGGCCGGTTGCGCAGGCGTCGCCCACGGTGCAAGGGTTGCCGTCGCTGCAAGCTTGACCCGGCATGGGTTTGTGGGAACAACCTTGGCCCGACAAGCAGCCATCCGCCGTACACGGGTTGCCGTCGTCGCAATTGAGTGTGGCGCTGCCGATGCACGACCCGGCGTCGCAGATGCCCTGCAAGGTACACGGGTCGCCGTCGCTGCACGGGTCGGCGTTGTAGGCGTGGGTGCAGCTCTTGGTCGCGACCACGCAGGCGTCGTCGGTGCAAGGCTTCTGGTCGTCGCAGAT
>CAYHHL010000362.1:0-3688 GCA_964356325.1 uncultured Enterobacteriaceae bacterium
GGTCAAGGCAACTGCTCGACCGCGGTCGCCGTGCAATCCTTCGGCGCCGTCAGCGGATGGCAGCGCCCAGGCGTCCCTCCCGGCAGCGTGACCTGCCAGCCGTCGGGCGCGGGCGTCGGCCAGTCCGTCGACACCAACTGCGCCGAAGCCAGCACCGCGTCACGCCTCTTGACGTCCTCGGCACCATGGATCGGGCCGTCGCCTTCGGTCGTCCCGCGGATGATGTAGCCCTGCTGGGCCAGCGCCGCCGCGTCCGGATCGTTCACCGGGTTGTCGCGCTTGACTACGCCGATGTCGGGATCGCCCGGCTCGCCGAACAGGAACATCAGCCGCCCGGCCATCTGCGCATGGCCCTTCTTGTAGTCCAGCGCGTAATCGACCTCGTCCACCACCTTGTTCATCAGCACGAACACGACCTTGCCGCGCGTCTTGGCCAGCGTGGGCCAACCGTCCTGCAGGATCGCGGTGCGCAAGTCTGGCCGACTGCCGCGCACGTCGTCGGGCGTGACGATGCGGTCGCGGGCAAAGGCTTGCAGCAGTTCGGCATCCAGGGCGTCCCATTGCCCGGCGAGCTTGGTCTCGTCCAGTTCGTCCTTGGGCTCGAACAGGATGAACAGCGGCGCGTGGCACGGGTGCGCGTCGGACCATTGGCGGATCTGGCCCAGACAGTCCTGCAACTGCTTGCACGTGGTCAGCGGATCTATGGCTGGGATGTGGAAGACCTCGAACGGCTGGCCCGGGTTGCGGTGCAGGTCGAGCTCGAAGTGGCGCACGCCCTGGTCGTTCAGTTGCACCGTCAGCGGCGGGTGCGTGTAGGCGAGGCTGGGATCCAGCGGCTTGGCCTTGGCGACGTGGTAGCTGTTGTGGGTGCCTAGCAGTTGGATTTGGTTCAGGCGCAGGGTGTCGTCTTGGGGACCGCAGGCTGCGGGTGCTACATCGGGCGGCACGTCGGTGGCAGGACTGTCGGCGCTGGCGGTCGTTGCGTCCGCGGCCATGGGTGTGACGGCTGGACTTGCGCAGGCGGCGAGCAGGCCGAGCGTGAGAAGCGAGGTGAGACGGACGGCCATGGCGACTCCGGAACCGCGCGGGCGGTGCGTCTTGGAGTACAGGCCGGCGGCGGCAGCGTCAACCACCGGATCTCGGCCACAATCCCGAGATCCATTGCGATCCCTCCCGCCCATGCCTACAGTCCCAGCTCGCGGGCGCCGCCGTCCCGCCAGGTCTTTGCCATGATTGCCCAGGCTCCCGCCCAGCCGCTCGCCGATCGCCCAGGTCACGGCCTGTTGCGCCAGGGTCCGGTCGACGCCTGGCTGCTCGCGGCAACCGCGGTGCAATCGCTGGTGACCTGGGGCGCGCTGGCGCTCGCGAGCCAGGCCCTGGTCCCGGCCATCCTGGCGGTCGCGCTCGGCCTGTGGTGGAACGCCAATACCGTCGCGCACGTCCACCTGCACCGGCCGCTGTTCACCCATCGACCGTTGAACCGCGCGCTGTCGGTCTGGCTCAGCGTCCTGCTCGGCTTTCCCCAGGTCGTCTGGCGGCATCGGCACTTGTGGCACCACGCCGGCGAGCCCAAGCCCGGCCCACCGTTGCGCTGGAGTGGCCAAGGCCGGCTGGAACTGCTGGCGGTGGCGTTGTCCTGGACGCTGCTGGCCGTCGTCTCGCCGCGCACCTTCTTGTTCGCGTGGTTGCCAGGTTACGCGCTGGGCATGGCGCTGTGTCAGGCGCAGGGCCACTTCGAGCACCGCCACCGCGGCCAGGCCACGCTGCCGGGCGTCAGTCACTACAACCGCTGGTACAATAGCCTCTGGTTCAACGATGGTTTCCACGTCGAGCACCACCGCGCGCCCAGCGTGCATTGGACCGGCCTGCCCGCACTGCGCGATGGCACCGAACCGCACAGTGCCTGGCCGCCGGTGCTGCGTTGGCTCGAAGCCTTGGCGCCGGGTGGGGCGGGCGCAGGGCACCTGCTCGTGCTGCTGGAACGCCTCGCGCTGGGCAGTCCGCTGCTGCAGCGTTGGCTGGTGCGCCGGCACCGGCAGGCGTTTGCCCAGGTCCTGCGCGCGCTTCCGCAACCGCCGAGGCACGTGGTGGTCGTCGGCGGCGGGCTGTTTCCCCGCACCCTGGCCGTCTTGCGCCCCTTGCTGCCCGCCGCGCAACTGACGGTCATCGAAGCGGATCTGCGCCACATCGAGCACGCCCGACAATGGCTCAGCCGTCACGATCCGGGCGCGCTGCCGAACATCCAGTTCCACCACGGCCGGTTCGAGCCCGCGACCGCGCCGGCCGCGGATCTGCTCGTCCTGCCGCTGGCCTACGTCGGCGAGGTGAGCCATGCCGTGGCCAGTGCGGGTTGTCCGGTGCTGCAGCACGCGTGGCTGTGGCAGCGCGGCGGCGTGGCAACCGCGGTGGTGTCGCCGTGGCTGGGCAAGCGCGTCATCCTCTGGGCGGCCAAATCCACACTGGGCGCGCGGGTGGCGGCGTGAGGCTGCACCGTCACCCGTTCCTGCTCAAACACTATGCGCTGTTGCCGCACCGGGTGATGAACGCCGCGGTGGCTCGCCTGGCCCGCGTCAACGCGCCGCAGCCCGTGGTGCAAGCCGCCATTCGCGCGTGGATCCAGCGCGGTCGCATCGACATGACTGAGGTGGCGCCAGAGCACTTCCGCAACCTCGAAGCGTTCTTCCTGCGCGATCTGCTGCCTGACGCCCGCCCGCTCGGCGCTGGTTTCGTGGCGCCGGCCGATGGCATCGTGGTTTCGCAAGGGCCCATCGATGGCCACGGCGCGCTGTGGATCAAGGGCAAGCCGATCAGCCTGCACCGCCTGCTCGCCGGCCGCCAGCACGACTTGGACCTGGGCGCGCTGCACGACGCCTTCCAAGTGACGATCTTCCTGACGCCCGACGGCTACCACCACGTCCACGCGCCGCAAGCTGGCACGCTGCACGACGTCGCCTGGATCCCGGGGCGATTCTTCCCGCAAAATGACGACGCCTTGCGGGTGATCCCGCGGGTCTACGAACGCAACGAGCGCGCCACGCTCAGGTTTTCGCTCGCCGACGACCGGCCGTGGTGGCTGTGCATGATCGCGGCTTCCTTGGTCGGCGGCATCCATTTGGACGGGCTGGCGCATGCGGCCTGGCGCGGTCCGGGCGTCCATCCGATCGGTCGTGCGGTGGAGAAAGGCATGCGACTCGGGCACTTCGCGTTCGGTTCGACGGTGGTGGCGGTCCTGCCGAAGTCGGCGGTGCAGGCGTGTCTGGTGCAGCCGGGGCAGGTGGTGCGGATGGGCGAGGCGTTGCTGCGGCTGACGTAGGAGACAGCGCTACGGATGCGGCAAAGGAAACGGCCGGCCATACAACCGCACCGGCACCGCCGTTTCGCCCCACGCCCCGCTCGCTTCGTCCTCGACCTGCAAGCGCACCGTCGCCCAACTGCCGCAATAGCCCAGCGCAATCGGCGGGATGGTCGGAATGACCAGCCGCAGCGCCTCCAGGTCGGCATCACCGTCGGTGTAGGTGCCATCCGGGCTGATGTGCAGCAGAGTCTGGCGGTTCTCGACGCCGATGACCCGGCCGTCCACGCACAGCCACGCCCGCGCCCGCACCATACGCTGAGCCAGGAGCGGCGGTGGGAAGGTGCCCCGCAGCGACAGGTCGACGTGGGCATAGCCTTGCGAACCTTCCTGGAT
>CAYHHL010000363.1:0-3688 GCA_964356325.1 uncultured Enterobacteriaceae bacterium
AGACGGCCGACGAACTCGGGAATCAGCCCGTACTTGATCAGGTCCTCGGGCTGTACCTGCTCGAGAATACGGCTCTTATCCTGGCCCTCGGCGTCAACGCGATCCTTGCCGAAGCCAATCGACTTGTTGCCGACGCGCCGCTCGATCACCTTTTCCAGCCCCGAGAACGCACCGCCGCAGATGAACAAGATGTTGGTCGTGTCGATCGGGATGAACTCCTGCTGCGGGTGCTTGCGGCCTCCCTTGGGCGGGACATTGGCGACCGTGCCTTCGAGGATCTTGAGCAACGCCTGCTGCACGCCTTCGCCCGAGACGTCGCGCGTGATGCTGACGTTCTCGGATTTGCGCGTGATCTTGTCGACCTCATCGATGTAGACGATGCCGCGCATGGCCGCTTCGACGTCGTGATCCGCCGCTTCCAGCAAACGCACGATGATGTTCTCCACGTCCTCGCCGACATAGCCCGCTTCGGTCAGCGTGGTCGCGTCGACGATCGTGAACGGCACCTTCAGCACGCGGGCCAGGGTCTGGGCGAGCAGCGTCTTGCCCGAGCCGGTGGGGCCCAGCAGCATGACGTTGGACTTCTGCAATTCGACCTCGGCGTGCTTGCCGCCCTTCCAGTCGATGCGCTTGTAATGATTGTAGACCGCGACGCTGAGCACCTTCTTGGCGCGATCCTGACCGATCACGTAGTCGTCCAAAATCTTGCGCAATTCCCGGGGCTTGGGAATCGAGGCCAGGTTGGGCAGCTTGTCGTCGCGCTCGACTTCCTCGGCGATGATGTCGTTGCACAGGGCAATGCACTCGTCGCAGATGTAGACCGTCGGCCCCGCGATGAGTTTCTTCACTTCCTTCTGGGACTTGCCGCAGAAGGAACAGGAAAGGTTGCTGGCATCGCGGCGGCGTTCGGTCATGAGTCACTCCTGGCCGAAACTTGCTTCAGGTCGACGCGGAACTCGCCGCGCGCGTGAAGGGTCCAACCTCTGCCCGGCCAACACCCGGCCGAAGGGGCGTATGCCGCAGTCAACCGGCTAATCCGGCTCAATGAATGGGCCACGGTCGGCGCGGCCATGCGTCTGGCGGCTTCGTTCAGCATACATGCGCCTCGCCCGGACCGTCAAAAGCGCAATTCTGCCAAGGCACAGACGCGGGCGCCGACTGGTCTCGCGGATCGTCTCAGCCCTTGGGCTTGCGCACCAACACCTGGTCGACGATGCCATAGGCCTTCGCCTCGTCCGCGCCCAGATAGAAGTCGCGATCCGTGTCCTTGCGCACCTTGTCGTACGGCTGCCCCGTGTGGTTTGCCACGATTTCGTTGAGTTTCTGCTTGGTGTACAGCATCTCGCGGGCCTGGATGTCGATGTCCATCGCCTGCCCCGAGAAGCCGCCGAGCGGCTGGTGCAGCATCACCCGCGAATGCGGCAGCATCACGCGCCGGCCCTTGTTGCCCGCCGCCAGCAGCACCGCCGCCATCGACGCCGCTTGGCCCAGGCAGATCGTCGCGATCGGACACTGGACGTACTGCATGGTGTCGTAGATCGCCATGCCCGCGTTGACCAGGCCGCCCGGACTGTTGATGTAGATCGAGATCTCCTTGGTAGAATCCTCGCTCTCCAAGAACAACAGCTGGGCGATCACCAGGTTGGCCACGTAGTCGTTGATCTCGGTGCCCAAGAACACGATGCGGTCCATCAGCAGGCGCGAGTAGATGTCCGAGTGCCGCTCACCGCGCGGAGTCGTTTCGGTGACGATGATGTTCGACATGGGGTGGATCGCCATCGATTGCCTCGCACGAGGAGAAAGCCCCGCGTTCTTGCTCACTTGGAACGGAGCCGTCATGGACCCCGCCTGCCGTCGATCCGCCTAGTGGCCGTGCTCGTGCCCGCCGTGGTCGTGATCGTGGCCGGCATGATCGTGGTCGTGGCCGGCATGGTCGTGACCCGCATGATCGTGCCCTGCGTGGTCATGGACCGCCGCGTCGTGATCCAGGTCCGAACCAGCGTCGTCCATCTCGAACCCCGCGGTATCACCAGCACTTTCGCCCTTCAGCTCGTGCAGGGGCATACGCTTGCCGATTGTGAACGTAGCGACGGCCGCCAGGTGGTCCATCGCCTTTTCGTTGGCGATCCGGCGCTGCACTTCATCGCGACCTTCGCCCGAGCTGTAGGAATGGCGAATCATCGCCGAACGCGACGGCTCCTTGCTAGCCAACACCTCGATGTGCTTCTCGATCTCCTCGTCGCTCACCTCGATTCCCGCGGCCTTGGCCACCGCACCGAGCGCCAGGCTGCGACGAAACGCATTCTCCGCGTCCCTGGCGATGTCCTTGCGCAGCCGATCGATGATGTGCTGGACGCCGCGCAGGTCGCGCTGCTGCAACTTGCCGAACGTACGCTCCAACTGCTCGTCCGCGTAGGATTCGATGATCGAGCTGGGCACCTCGATGGTGTTGTGCGCCAGCAGGTGATCGACCGCCGCTCGCCGCCGCAAGTCCTGGTTCGCAGTCTGGAGTTCCTTGTCGATCTCGGTCTGCACCTGGGCCCGCAGCGCGTCCAGGTCGTCCAAGCCGAGGTCCTTGGCCAGTTCGTCGTCCACCGCCGGGATCGACAGGCGCTGCACCTCGTGCACGGTCACAGTCACCGCCACGCCGGTCGCGCCCTGGAACAGCACGTCGCCGGCGTCGACCACGACTTCCTTGGCGATCTCGTCGCCAGGCTTGGCGCCCAGCACCGCCTGGTCCACCTGCGCGGGCACGCGATTGTCGCCGATGGTAAAGCGGCGCTTCTCGGCGGTCACCGGTGTCGCTTCTGGCGCTGGCGTGCCTTCCACGTTTTCATTCGCATACTTGGGTGTCAGCGTGTAGTCGACCTCGACCTCGTCGCCCGGCTGCGCGCCGTCCTCGACCGGGGCCCATTCCGCGCGCTGGCGAGCCTTGTGTTCGAGCGCCAGGGCCAGCTCGGACTCATCGGCGATCGCTTCGTCCACGGTCAGTTCCACGCCCTCGTAGCCGGTCAGCACGATCTCGGGCAGGATCTCGAGCAACACTGCGACTTGCATGTCATCGCCGCGCTTCAAATCCGAGAAAGACTCGACCTCGGGCCGCCCGACCGGTTTCAGCCCGGACGCCTCGATCGCCTTGAACACGTTGTCCTGCAAAAGTTTGTCCAGCACGCCGCGGCGAACTTCGATGCCGTAGTTGCGCTCGATGATCGAGGCGGGCGCCTTGCCCGGACGGAAGCCTGGAATCTTCGCCTTGGCCGCAATCTTTTGCGTGGCGGAGTTGAAGGCGGCGGTCACGGTGGTGCCGGGAATGGCGAAGCGCAGGCGGCGGCGGACGCTGCTGAGGTTCTCGACCTGGACGTTCATTAGGTACTCCCTTCACTTATGCAGGCTGCGGGTGCTTGGCCAATTCGCGCTCGGCCACGGCACCACGTGCCAGCGGAACCGCGAGACGCAAGGACGCGGCACCGATCCGGTCAAGGGCCGGCCTGTCCTGGTGCTGCAGATTCGATGGTGCGAGAAGGGGGACTCGAACCCCCACGCCAAAGGCGCCAGAACCTAAATCTGGTGCGTCTACCAGTTTCGCCATTCTCGCAGTTTCGCCCATTTCGCAGGCCAGGTGGCATGATCGCGCCGTGGCGAACGCCAGGCAAGGCCAGCTCCGGACAAACGCTCGGGAGCCAGCCCG
>CAYHHL010000364.1:0-3686 GCA_964356325.1 uncultured Enterobacteriaceae bacterium
TGGGTGGTCCCTAGTTTGTGGCGGTGCGGTGGTCCCATGAAGGTGGCAGTTGACAGACGCGATGGAACGCGGCGCTAGCGGAGATAACAGAGGAATACATCGATTCTAGCCAAGCTAAGCCCTGGATCGTGGCGTTTTCCGGCGGCAAGGATTCGACGCTGCTGCTGCAACTCGCCTTCGAGGCACTGCTGCGGCTGGCCCCGTCTCGGCGAACACGCCCCATCCACGTACTGGCGAACGATACTCTGGTGGAATCGCCGCTGGTTGCGAAGCACCTCGACACGGCGTTGGCACAGATTCGCGAAGGTTCGCGCGCCCTTGGCTTGCCGGTCACGGTGATGAAGACCACCCCCCGCGTGGATCAGACCTTCTGGGTCAATCTCATCGGCCGCGGTTATCCGTCCCCGAACCGCATGTTCCGCTGGTGCACGGACCGGATGAAAATCCAGCCGACGTCGGATTACATCCGATCGCAGGTGACCGCGTCCGGAGAGGTCATCCTGCTCATCGGCGTGCGGCGAGCCGAGTCCGCCACCCGCGCGGCCAGTATCGACAAGTTCACGCCGGCCGACGGCTCGCGCCTGAATCCGCACAGCGACTTGAAGGGCTGCTGGGTCTACCGGCCGATCGTCGACTTCAGCACCGACGAAGTGTGGCAATTGCTGATGCAGCGGGCTCCCCCTTGGGGCGGCAGCCATCGCGACTTGATCACGCTGTACCGCAACGCCCAAGGCGGCGAATGCCCATTGGTCATCGACAAGGCCAGCGCGCCCGGCTGCGGCACGTCGAGCTCGCGCTTCGGCTGCTGGACGTGTACGGTTGTGGAAAAGGACAAGAGTCTCACGAACTTGGTGGATGCTGGCTTCGAGGAATTCACGCCGCTGTTGGAATTTCGGGATTGGCTCGTCGCGATTCGGAACGACCCGGCGCGGCGCGAAGGATTGAGGCGCGGCGGTGGCGTGCGCTTCAAGAAGGACGGAGAGCCGATTCCCGGCCCGTTCACTTTCGAATGTCGCGGGGAAATCCTGACGAAACTACTTGAAATACAAAATGAAACCGGAATGTCACTGATTCGCGACGACGAAGTCGAAGCAGTCAAGGGAATTTGGCGCACTGAACATCACGCGAACACGAGACGTGCCGTTGCGGCGCTCCGGCTCGCGCGATCGAGGTCATGATGGATGAACAAGACCTGCTTCTCTCTGCCGTGCCACTGCTTACCGAATCCGCAGGGCGGGCTCTAGTCCAAAGGCACTGCGACAGCATCCGGTTGCCAATCGAGGTATTTGACCAACTTGTCGCGACTGAGGTCAAGCACCACGGACAAGTCCGACGCCATGGTCTATTTATTGAGATACACTCTCTATTACAAGAACTTGCTGACAAAGGCTGAACGTCATGTATTTCTCCGCCATTGAGCTTCGAGACTGGAAAGCCTATCGAACAGCCTCACTTCGGTTTCCACCGCCACAACCCGGTCGAAACGTTGTGCTCATCGGCGCGCTGAATAAGCATGGCAAGACCAGCCTGCTTGAGGCCCTGCTCGTCGGCCTCTACGGTCGCGACGGCTACGACATGGTGTCTCGGCTACCTTCCACCGACGCAGACGGTCGCCAGGTCCGACAGTCGTATCCGGCATTCTTGCAGCAAGCCCTCCACGCCAGGGCCATCACGGAAGGCCGGTCCCAGATGAGCGTCGAGGTCGCGTTCGGTGGTGAACGTCAAGTCCGCCTGCAACGGATCTGGCGGTTTACCCCACGCGGCGACTACGTTGGAGAGTCTGTATACGCGTTCGAGCGGCAGAACGGCGTGGAAGTCGATATCGTCAAGCCGCATTTCGATGACGACAAGGCATTTTGGACACACTTCATCACCAACCTGTTCGCCGCGCCGTCCGTTGCGCCCTTTTTCCTGTTTGATGGCGAGCAAGTGCAGAAACTGGCGAACAAGAGCGCCAGCGCAGTCGTTCGCACCGGAATCGAGGCGATCCTTGGAGTGCCCACATTGCGGCGGCTTCGAGACGATTTGGACACGTACATCAGGGACAACCGAGTCGCGTCGGTCGATGGCCACGAGATGACGATCGCGCGCCTGGAAGACGAAATCCGCGCAGCATTGGTCCGTATCGACGTGCTCGACGTCATTCGGGTCGCTGCGGAAGTTGCCGGCGACACGGCCAACCGCGCGCTCCTGTTGGTGCTGGAACGGATCAATGCCCTTGGCGCGGATGTTCGTGATATCAATAAGTTGACCAACGAGCGTGCCCTGCTGGAAGCGCGAAGAAGGCGGGCACGCGAGGACTTGGAGACTATAGTCACTCAAAAGCTGCCGCTCGCGCTGGTTGGCGCCCACCTCCGAAAGGGCCTTGAGCGCCAACTCGTTGCGGAAACACGCCTCGAAGCTTGGGAGGCCGGACAGAACCAAGGCAGCGACACCGTCGACGCGTTGACCGCGAAGGCCCATGCTACTGGCATCGCAGCAACTCCCGCACTGACCACAGTGCAACTTGACGACGTCATGCGGTGGATCGCCGTATCTTGGGCAGAATTGCAGCATCCGTCGCCGGCCGACTGCGCTGCCGTGCAAAGACATTCGTACCTGACTGGCGGGAATCGGCACGGCGTCCTGCAGTCCTTGCTGAATGTCGAGCGCGAGCTCGTTTCGTCCGTGATCGCGCGGCAACAGGAGATCCGCGATCAAACCCGCAGGATCGACGAAATCGACGAAACGCTGCGTACGCTTGAAAATGTTAGTGAACTGATTCAGGAATTACTTGCTGAGGAACGCCGGGCCAGCGAACAGCTTGCTGCGGCGCGCGCAAAGGCTGATCAAGCCACTCGTGAAATGGCTCCGCTATACCAACAGGTTACGGACAACCAAGCGCGGATCAGCCAATTGCAGAATGAGCTCGAGGGCCAGTCCGGCAAGCGTGCCGCCGTCGATTGGGCTCGTCGCATTCGCGAGATGCTCGACAAGCTGAGCGCCGACGCAATCTCGCTGTATGCCGAACGCATCGGCAGTGAGTTGACTCGGGCGTACAAGGGCATCGCGCACACAACGGCGGTCGACAAGATCAACGTAGACGCAAGTTGTACCGTTCACGTGCTGAACAAGGGCGGCAAGGACGTGCGGGCCTGGGACCCGTCCGCTGGCGACAACCAGATCCTCGCCACGTCGCTGATCGCAGCTGTCGTGCGCGCTACCGGCAAGCGGCTGCCGATCGTGATCGATACTCCGCTGGGGCGTCTCGACGCCACGCATCGGCACAACCTGCTTGGTTGGTTTACGAACGAAATGAGCGAGCAGATCATCTTCTTGAGTACGAACGAGGAGATCGTCGGTGACAAGCTGGCGCGAATACGATCACACGTATCCAAGGCCTACCTAGTCGAATGCGAAGTGCATCCAGACGAGGGTTACGGGATTAGCAAGGTGCGCGAAGACGCCTACTTTGAACCAATCGCAAGGGGGCCAATGTGAGCCTGATCGCTGACATCGCAGTCGTGGCGTTTCGCACGACCCTCGTAGCCGAACAGAAGTTGGAGGAGTTGAGGCGGCGCCTTGGCCATAATCACGCGAATACGATCGCGCGCCTGGCAATTGCTCGCTCCCTCAGCGTACCGGATGCCGCTTGTTGACGGCGTCCCCTTTCCGCCACTCCGCGGCGTTTTCCGCCTACCCCGCCG
>CAYHHL010000365.1:0-3631 GCA_964356325.1 uncultured Enterobacteriaceae bacterium
GGTGTTGTCTGGAAGTCTTGGAAATCAAGCCGAGGATCAGTGCGCGGATGCGCCCGGGCGCACGCTGGATCTTGTGTCCAGGAGCCTATTCCTCTATTCTGGAGGCGTTTGGGAGGCACGCCCTGCAGATGCCAACCTGGAGGCGACCGCCATGGCAATACTCAACGTGAAAAACGTTCCCGACGACCTGTACTCGCGCCTGCGGGACCGCGCTCGGCGTGATCGCCGCTCCATCGCTCAGGAAGCTGTGCATCTGCTCGCCCAGGCGCTGCAAGCCAGCGACGCCGTGTCGATTCGTGAATTGCGCGGCCTCGGCAAAGAAGCGTGGAACGGCATCGACGCCGCCGCGCACGTAGAGGAGGAGCGGTCATCGTGGACATGAACGAACTGCTGGCCTGCGGCAGGCTTGCCGCGGATTCCAGGCTTGCGCGTGGTGCAGTTGAGCGAGCTCGGCGGCTGACACGTCGGCCCAGGCTGCCGCTCCAGCCACATCGCCAGCCCGATAGCAGCCAGCGTCCGGTCCGGCGCAAAATCCAAATCCCACAGATTACCTGACAACTCGCACAACGGGCGTACACTCCGCGCCGGCGCGATCCGTCCTCCAACGCGCCGGGACGTGACATGAACGAACGCAAGCCCCTCCGCCCCGGTCCACGCTCAGGTCGCGGGCGCAAGATCCTGCTGGTCGGCGGCATCACCGCAGCAGTCCTTCTCCTCGTCGGTCTGCTGGTCGGCGGGGCGATGGCGCGCGGCATCGTCCGAGGCAAGCTGCAACTGATCGCCCAAGAGGCCGGCCTGCAGTTCGAACTCGTCGATGTCACGGTCAGTCTGCTCGGCCGCGTGCACCTCTCGGGACTCGCCTTCAAGCGCAAGGACGGCTCTACGGTGGTCGCGGTGCAGGACGCCGACGCGTCGTTCAGCCCGTGGAAGGTCCTGCTGGGCAAGCGCCGGCCACAACGCAGTGAAGTCAAGGTATTCCTGCTCGACGTCGCGATCCAGGACGGCAAGCCGCGTGAACTGCTCGATTTGTACAAGGCCGCGCGCAAGGTGTTTCCGCGCCGTGAGAAGAAGGTCGACGAGGACGAGGACAAGACCGTCAGCACCGCGGCGTTCGCCATGGAGCAAGGCACGGTGCAGGTGCGCGTCGTCGGCAAGGGCAGCCAGTACCTGCCGCAAGGGTTGCGTGCGCACGATATCGCGGTGCACCTGGATCTCGCCAATGGGGTCGGGGACATGGCTGCGGTGCTGGACGGCACGGTGGCGAGCAAACTGACCGCCTCGCTGGTGGCGCAAAAGGAAGGTCCGCCCAAGCTTCAGGCCAAGTTCGCGCCCGAGTTTCGCCTGAAGATGCCCGAAGGTGCGCCACTGCCGCTCGGCGTGGACTCCGTGTCGGTCAGCGGCTTTTCCTTCGATGCCACCGACGGCGGCGCGGTCGAGGACGTGCTGTTGCGCAAGGCCGAGCAGATCGTGGTGCAAATCAAGCATGTGCGGCCGGCGCGCGGTGGGACGTTGGGGGTGAGTGCCGAGGACATCGCCTTCAACCTGCCCGAGCGGCCGGCCAGCGCGACGCCGTCGCCTGCGGGTAAACCATCGAAAGACAAGGCGAAGCCGCCCGGCAAGCCTGGCGCGCCGTCGCAAGCAGCAGTACCGCAACCGGCCGTACCGCCAGCGATTCCGCTCGCCAGCAAGGGGCCCAAGCTGTGGAAGGGCACGGCCGAGCGCCTGACGCTGGGTCTGGATGGCCTGGAAGGCGGCGAGATTCCTCTGGTCGTCAAGCTGGAGAAGCTCAAGGTCGTGCTGCCGGGCGACATCGGCGTGATGGGCGTGCAATCCGCGGAGTTGCGCACCGATCGCATTCCGGGTGAGCACGCGTTGGAGGCGTTGACGCTGCTGCACGTCGATCAGCCTTCGGTGGACCTGCCCTGGCGCGAGGAGGCGATGCAGTCGATCCCCGGCGGCAAGCTGTTGTGGTCGGCTATCACCGCGGCCGAACAGGCGAAGTTGCGTCAGCAGGTCGAGGACTCGGTCGAGGAGGAGATCGACGACCCGAACCTGCCGCCCGACGTCAAGCGCAAGAAAGTGCAGCAGAAAGTCGACGAGAAGATGAAGGCGGCCGGCATGACCGCGGGCGACGACGAGAAGCTGGGTCCGGCCAAGAAGGGCAACAAGGGCAAGCCGGCGACGACGGACGCCAAGAAGGAGCCGGGCGCCGCGAGTCATTCCCACGTCGCGACTTACGTGAAGCCTTTGCGAGAGTTGCAGGAGAAGCTGCTGGGCGTTGACGGCAAGATCCACAAGGGTCTGGACAAGATGGCGCAGGCGCCGCGGCTCAAGGTCGAGATCGTCGGCGGGCGCTTCGGCCTGGTCAAGCCGGGCAGCGACAAGCCTTTCGGCGGCGTGCAGGACGTGACGCTGACGTTCACGCCGGTGCTGGGCGACGGCACGCGCAGTCTGGTGGCGAGCGCGAAACCTTTCGATGCAGAGCGGACTTGGGGCGAAGTGAGCGCGGACGTGACGACCAAGCCCGGCGGTCAGCTCGATCGGGCGAAGTTCAGGCTGGCAGGCGGACAATTTGCCCAGGCGCTGCGCGTCGTCAGTTCAGGCGTGACGGTCAAGCCGGACTCGGACATCGCGGTCAACCTGGAAGTGCGCACGGGTCAAGCGGAAGCGAGCCTGCTGAAGGTGACGGGCGACTTCAGCGTCAAGAAGATCGGCTTTGATTGGTGGCGGTTGGCGCCGCGGCCGATCGAGGACATGTCGGCGGCGGGCAAGGTCGATTTCCAGGTTTCGGAGAACGACGGCTCGATGCGGCTGAACCTACCGGGGCTGACCTTGGGCCAGGCGCACGTCGACTTGCTGCTCGAGGCGACCCACCTGCGCGAAGGGGCCAGTGGCAAGAACCAGGGGCCAACCGTGCGGATTCGCGCGGAGATGCCTCGCCAGGACTGTGGCGCGGTGGCCAAGTCGATTCCGCCGGGGATGATGGCGACGATTGGCGCAGTGGAGGCCAAGGGCGAGGTGAGCTGGCTGATGGACCTCGCGATTCCCCTGCAAAATGTCTACAAGGCGAGCCTGGACCTGGCGATGGACGACGCGACTTGCGAGGTGACGAACTTCGGCAACGTGCACTTGGACGAGCTGAACGTGGACTTCACCCGGCCGGTCAACGAAAACGGCACGCTGCTCGATGACGTGCTGGTCGGGCCGAGTTCGGGCGCGTGGGTGGCGCTGAACCAACTCAAGCCTTGGACGCCGTGGGCGATGATTGCCACCGAGGACGGCGCCTTCTACAAACACCACGGGTTGCGACCGGGCCTGCTGCTGCGGGCGATCCGGCTGGACCTGGACTACGGGCGCTTCGTGTACGGCGGCTCGACGATTACCCAGCAGTTGGTGAAGAACATCTTCCTGACGCGGGCGAAGAACCTGTCGCGCAAGTTCGAGGAATTGCTGATCGTCTGGCAGATGGAGCACCAGCTGAGCAAGGATCGGATCCTGGAACTGTACGTGAACATGATCGAGTTCGGCCCCAAGATTTATGGCTTGCAGCGGGCGGCGCAGACCTACTTCGGCAAGAACGCGAGCGAGTTGACGCCGTTGGAAAGCGCGTTCCTGGCGGCGAACAAGCCCT
>CAYHHL010000366.1:0-3602 GCA_964356325.1 uncultured Enterobacteriaceae bacterium
CTGCGCATCACCTGATCTTGAGGCTGGGCCGCGATCGAACTAGAGTCGAGCCCGAGCCCGAGCCGGAGCCCGAACCCGAACCCGAACCCGGAGGTCCGCATCACCACGCCCACGCCGAACCCGAACTCGCCCGCCGAACTGCAACGTCGCTTGGACGACCTGCACCTGCGATTTCAGCTCCACTTTGCCGACCACGTCCGCCTAACGCGCGACCTGGCCCAGCTCGATCGCCTCATCCACGACGTGGAGGGCGTGGTCCGCGAGGCCAACCAGCTTGCCCTGGCCCAAGCGGACGCGGCGTGGAACCGCCTGTTCGAACGCGCGGAACGGCGCCTGCGCACCTACGTCGAGGCACGCGGCGCCATCGCCCAGGCCCAGTCGGTGGCGGGGTTGCGCGATCGCGATGCCAGCCAACTGACGGCGCGTGCTCGGCTGGTGCTGCACCGCTACGTCCGTCATTTCGCCGGGCAGGACCGGCGCACCCGCGATCCGCTGCGTTTGCAGGAGATGCTGAGCGATCTCACAGTGCTGGCCGAGGCGCTGCGCCCCCTGCTCGGCAAGATCCAGGTACCTTCGGTGGCCGAGGAAATGGACGCGGTCGGTGAATTCCTGGGCTTTTTCCATGCCGAGCGGCGCGAGGTCGATCAGGCGTGGCACAGTGGCGGTCGCGATGACCAGAGCCGGGCGCTGGGCGCCGTGGCCGACGACCTGTATGCCACGTGGCGGCTGCTGGTGGCGGCAGAGGATCGCGTGCTGCGCCGGCCCGCGTTGGTGCAACGGCTGATCGGGTCGCTGGACCGCGTGCTGGAAGGCCTGATGACGATTCGCCACGCCAACATGCCCGACGAGCACGAGCAACGCATCGCCAAGGCCGCGCGGGAATTGGTGCGCTGGCAGGACGAGGCGACGGCGACCCAGGCCGAGCGCGATCCGGTGGCGACGCACGACCTGCGCGATCGCTTGCTGCTGCGGGCGCAGGTGGTATTCCGCAGTTGGCGCGAGCAGTTGTCGGGGGATCTGGTCGATCGCGATCTGAATCTGGTACGCGGGCTGTGCGACCGGATGGACGAGATCGAGCGCCAGTTGACCGACCTGGCCACGGCCGACGCGACGTTGGTGCCGCCGGTCGACCTGGCCTGGGTGCGCGACGTGCTGGTGGCGATGGAACGCACGTTCGATCAGGTGGTTGCGGCTCGGGTGGATCGCTAGGGGCGACTATTTCCCAGGCAGCCGCGACATCAGCACCGGCGCCTGGCCGCAGCCCGCGCGCAGGCTCTGGATCTCCTGGCGCAACTCCTCGATCTGGCGCTGCTGGGTCTGCAACGCCGCCACCGACATGCTCAAATAGCCATACAGATCGACCATGTCACGCTGCGAGTCCACCGCGGGGCTGTCCGGCTGGTCGTCGATGATGAAGCCCAGATGGGTCGGCGCGTTCGGGCCCGCGGCGGTGTACTTGTAGGTCGCGAGCTTGGTGTCGAGCAGCTGCTGGGTCAGGCGCTTCTGCTCGTCACCGCCCAGGTAGCGGATATCGCTCTTGAGTTTGGCGCGCGACTTCGGGCAGCCCTGCAACTTCGGGTCGGTCTTGGCACACGCGAGCATCTGGCCGCATTCGTTCATCGGATCGCACAGTTCGCCTTCCTTGTCGCACGGCGCGCCTTCCTTCTGGTCCATGCACATCGGCACGCCTTCCTGCGGCTCGTAGCCCATGCAGACAGGACCGCCGCAGGTCAGGAACCACTTGAGATTGCCTGCGACCTTGCACTCGCCATTGTACGCGACGTTGGCACCCGCGCCGCTCGCGCCGCACGAGTTACCGTAGGTCTTGCCGTCGCAGCCGCACACCGGGGCGTACTGCATGGTGCACGCTTCGGGCTGCTTGGCGCACTCGCCGCTGCCGCCGCACTGGCCCATGGGCACGGCGCAGAACTTGCCGGGTCCACAGGTCATGTCGCCATCGAGCGTGCACTTCGTCGGACCGGGCTTGCACTCGCCTTTGCTGGCGACGGTCATGCCGGCGACCAGGGCCATGCACGAGTTGTTGTACGTGATGCCGTCACAGCCGCACACCGGGTCGGCGACGCTGCTGCACTTGATGGTCATGCCCGTCTTGCACGTGCCCTTGCCGGTGCACTGGCCCTCGGGGCCGATGCACGAATACCCCGCCGCGCACTGGCCCTTGGCCCCGATGACGCAACTGCCGACGGGGTCTGCGCATTGACCCTTGCTGGCGACGGTGACGCCCGCGGCCTGGGCCATACAGCCGTTGCCGTAGGTGTTGCCGTCGCAGCCACAGACCGGCATGTATTCCTTGGTGCAGCCGCCGTTGGTCAGGGGAATGCAGGTGCCGAAGCCGGAGCACTGGCCCTCCTTGCCCATGCACATGCCGTTGGTTCCGCACTTCTGGCCGACGCTGCAGTCGACGTCCGGGCCTGCGCATTCGCCTGCCGTGGCGACGACCTGGCCCTTGCCGTTGGCGTCGCAACTGCTGCTGTAGGTCTTGCCGT
The DNA here is from genome assembly GCA_964356325.1 of uncultured Enterobacteriaceae bacterium. Taxonomy (GTDB): domain Bacteria; phylum Myxococcota_A; class UBA9042; order UBA9042; family UBA9042; genus CAYHHL01. The sequence continues at coordinate 2,508 of CAYHHL010000366.1, forward strand.
CGCAGCCGCACACCGGCGCATACATCATGTCGCACGCTTGGGGCCGCGGCATGCACATGCCGGAGCCGCCGCACTTGCCGTCACAGAACTGATCGGGACCGCACGGGCTGTCCTTCTGGCCGACCGTGCAGGTGCCCGCGCTGCTGCAAGCGCCCGTGTGGATGATGTTGATGCCCTTGGCCGCGGCGTTGCAGGCGTCGGGGTAGTTCATGCCGTCGCAGCCGCACATCACGCCGCCGCCGGCCACTTGGGGAGGACACGAGGCCGGGATGGCCTTGCACTCGCCTGAACCGCCGCATTGGCCCGATGGCTTGGCGCAGAACTGGGACTTGCCGCAATCCACGTTGGACTTGCATGAGCCGGGCGTGGTCCCTGCGTCCGGAATGCTCACGCAGACCCCGCCGTCCTGGCAGAATCCGACGCCATCCTTGCCGGTGGCGACGTCACTGCTGCTGGAAGTCGTGTCCTTGCTTTCGGAAGCGTCGCTTACCAAGCCAGCGTCGCCCGGATTGCCGCCACCGCCTGGGTTTCCGCCCGGGCTGTCGAACACGCACGCAGTCAAGGAGCCGACCAGGACCATGCAGGCCAGCCAGCGTCCGTCCATCTTGCTCATCGACTTGGTCTTCATGTCGTCCCCCGTTCGCGGCCCATGGGCCATTCTCGTACCGGCACCTGCACAAGACAACAAGCAAGAACCGTGCCGTTGCGCATGCAGCGCGCGGACAATCGTATCACGCCGTGGTTGCAAGGCAAAGCTCGCGTCGCCGCGGCGGTCGAGCGAAATGCGAGTGTGGAAGAATCCCGCATGTGTGGAGAAATCCCGCACTCGCACTCGCACTCGCGCTGGGACCGGAGCCGGAGCCGGGGCCGGAGCCGGGGCCGGAGCCGAAGCCGGAACAGGGACTGGTGCTGTCCAGCGTTATTCTCGTGAATACAGAGGGGGTGAGGTCCCTCGGCTGCACTCGGGATGACAGTTTATGGGTAAGCCCGCGCCCGAACCCGAACCCGAACCCGTCCCCGAACCCGAACCCGAACCAGTCCCCGAACCCGAGCCCGTCCCCGATCCTAAACCACCGGTTTCGCCTTCAACTTCTC
>CAYHHL010000367.1:0-3584 GCA_964356325.1 uncultured Enterobacteriaceae bacterium
TTGCCGCTCGATTTGCAGAAGCCGCCCACGCAGGTGTCATCGTAAGTGCAATTGCCCGATGAACAATTCAGCGAGTTGGCGGTGTGCGAACAGCCCTTGACCTTGTCGCACGCGTCGCTGGTGCAGGCGTTGGCGTCATCGCAAGTGTCCACCGGGCCGGGCTTGCAGAAGCCGCCGACGCAGGCATCGCTCTTGGTGCAAACGTCGCCGTCGCTGCAGACGCTGGTCAAAATCATGTGGACGCAGCCACCCTTGGCGTCGCACTCGTCCAACGTGCACGGGTTGCCGTCCTCGCACGACCCGGACGAACCTTTGGCGCACTGGCCCTCCTTGCAGGTGTCGGCGGTGGTGCAGGCATTGCCGTCGTCGCAAGGCAGCGTATTGACGGTGTGTATGCAGCCCAACAGCGCGAGGCAGGCGTCGTTGGTGCAGGGATTCTTGTCGTCGCAGTCGCTGGCCTTCTTGCCGGCGCAGTCGCCTTCTTCCGCGCAGCTGGCGTAGCCCCAGGCATCGAGGCGCTGCAGTTGGAACGACTGCGGTTGCGGGGCACTGCCCGGCGCGACGCTGGCCAGCCATGGCGACCCGTCCACGCCGATCGCCAAAGCTGGTCTGTCCATGTTCGGCACCACGCCCAGCGACCGTTGCCAGATCTCCTTGCCGTTGACGTCGACCCGCAGCAACCACGCATGGGTCTTGGCATCGTCGGCGACTTGCGTGCCCGCCACCGCCAGCGTGCCTTCCGGCTGCAGCACCAGCGCCGAGACATGCCCGGCCGCATTGCCGCCGTACAACAGATCCCAAGTCACCGTCCCGTCTTGCGCGAAGCGAACCAGCCGCGCCGTCGTCGGCGTTCCCGCCTGCGTGCCCCCGGCAATCAGGGTGCCATCGGCAAGGACTGCCAAGGAAAGCGCGGCGCTACCGTCCAGCCCAGGCGTCTTTTGCCAGATCAGCTTGCCCGCGGCGTCCGTGCGCACCACCGTGAAGCGCGCCAGGGCGTTGGTCGAACCAGCCAGGGCAAAGCCGCCGTCGGGCAGCGCCACCACCGCGTTCGCCACGCCCAGATCACCTGGGTAGGTCTGTTCCCAAAGCACGGTGCCGACAGACGAAACCCGCACCAGCCACATCAGGCCCTTGCCCACGCCTTTGCGGCCCGCGGCGATGATGTCGTCGTTGCCGAACGTGGCCACCGCGCGCAACTCGTCCTGGCCCGCGCCGCCCGCCACCTGCTTCCACTGCGCCAGCCCAGTCGGTCCGGTCCGCACGAGGTAGCCATCGAGACCGCCATTGGGTCCCGGCGCCACGCTGCCGACCACGACCGCGCCGTCATCGCTGGTTCCCGCCGCACCGTGGGCCAGTTCATCGGCCGCGGAACCCACCGTCGTTTGCCACTGCAGCTTGCCGAACGCGTCGGTGCGCACCAACCAGAAGTCCGCCTTGCCCTTGCCTTGCAGTCCCGTCGAAGCCACCGTCAGCATCTGGCCGCCAGCCCTGGGCAGCAAGGCCGCGACCGCACCGGTCAAGCCGTCGAAGGTCACCATGAACAGCGGCATCGGCAAGCCCTCGCATTTGCCAGCCTTGCACTGCCCGTCCGGGTTGCAGGCCTGGCCGGTCGCGCAACCGGAAGTGTTGTTCGCGTGCGAGCAACCGGTCGTCGCGTCGCAGCCGTCGTCGGTGCAAGCGTTGCCGTCGTCGCAAGTGGAAGCTTTACCCACGCACACCAGATTCTTGCACACGTCGCCCTCGGTACACGCCGAGCCGTCGCTGCAAGCGCCAAACGCCTGCACGTGCGAACAGCCGGTCAGCGGACTGCAACTATCGGTGGTGCAAGGGTTGTCGTCGCTACACAGCTTGGGGTCGGCGAGGTTCTTGCAGCCGGTGACCGGATCGCAACTGTCCGCGGTGCAAGCCTCGCCGTCCGTGCACTGTTGCGCATTGCCGTTGCACTGGCCGTTCTTGCAGACGTCTTCCTGCGTGCACTTCGAGCCGTCGTTGCAACCCAGCCCTTGATGCACGGGCACCTGGTCGCACTTGCCGGTCTTGGGCTGGCACTGGTTGGCCAGGCAGAAGGTGTCGTCCACCGAAGGGCAACTGACCACGGTCGCCGGGTTGACCGCGCACGTCCACGGCAAGCCGGACTTGTCGCAGTACATGGAACCATTACAGAAGTCACCATCGTCCTTGTCCGCGCAATCGGCGTTGACTTGGCACTCGCACACGTTGGTTTCGGTCTTGCACTTGCCCAGTTCGCACGCCTCGTCCTTGGTGCACGGCAAACCGTCGTCGCACGGCACGCCCTGGTTGACCGGTTGCAACCCGCAAGTCCCGGTCTTCTGGTTGCATTGGTTCTGCATGCACACGCTGTCGAACGACTTCGAGCAAGTCACCACGGTCGCCGGATTCAGCACGCACTTGCCGATCTGCTTGTTGCAGAACATCTTGCCATTGCACAGGTCCTCGTCGTCGTACTTGCCGCAGTCGCCGTCCTGTTGGCACTCGCAGGTGTTGCCGCCGTCGGCCGCGCTGCATTGGCCCTTGTCGCAGGTCTCGCCGGTCGTACACGGGTTGGCGTCATTGCACGGCTGGTTCTCGGCAACCACGGTCAAGGCGCAAGCCCCCGTTTTAGCGTTGCATTGGTTCTTCAGGCATAGGGTGTCGTCCACGGTCGGGCACACCACCACGGTCGCGGGATTCTGTTCACAAACGCCGGTTTGCAGGTTGCAGAAGGGCACGCCGTTGCACAGGTCGCCGTCGTCCTGGCCCGCGCATTCGGCCGTGCTCTTGCAACTGCACTTGTTGGGCACGCCGCCGCACTGGCCGGCCTGGCACACCTCGCCCACGGTGCACGAACTCGAGTCGTCGCAAGGCCCGCCCTCGTTCACGCTGACGGTACTGCACTTGCCATTGGCGGGGTTGCACTCGTTCTTGTGGCAGGCGTTGTCGCTCACGCTGGGGCAGGTCACCACGGTCGCGGGATTGAGCTCGCACACCGCGGGAGCCTTCACCTTGTTGCAGAACAGCGTGCCATTGCACAGGTTGCCGTCGTCCTTGGCCACGCACTCGGCATTGGACTTGCACCCGCACACGTCGTTGGCGCCGGCCAGGCAGGTGCCGCCCTTGCACAAGTCGGGCGTCGTGCAGCCGTCGCCGTCATCACAAGGCACGATCTGGGGCTTGCCGCTGCTCTGGCTGCGCACGACCCACGCGCATTTGCCCGCGGCGTCACAATGTTGCTCGGCATCCTCGATGGGCGTGGGCGCGCAAGTGCCGTCCTTGGCGCTGCAGGCATTCTTCAAGCAGTTGGAATCGAACGCGGACTTGCACACGACAATCGTCGCCGGGTTGATCTTGCACTTGGGCGCTTCAGCGTCGGCCTTGTCGCAATACATCGTGCCGTTGCAGCCGTCGCCGTCCTCGTACTTCGCGCAGTCGCTGTCCTCCTGGCAGCCGCAGACGTTGCCGCCCGCCAGGCATTTCCCTTGTTTGCAGGCGTCCTTGTCGGTGCACGGGTTGTTGTCGTCGCAGCCGGTGCCATCGGGGGCAAACGCGTGCTGGCAGCCCTGATCGGCTCCGGCTCCGGCTCCGGC
>CAYHHL010000368.1:0-3508 GCA_964356325.1 uncultured Enterobacteriaceae bacterium
CGAAAGCGGAAGCGCAAGAAACTACATTGACACGGCGAGTTCACGTCTCCCGGTGCCCGTGTCTCGCATGGGCTACTGTGGCGCGAATTCATCAACCATGTCTCAGGACGCACACGCGTGACACCGACATTTCTTTCGAAATTGGCCTGCTAGTTGCCAATATTCGCGCACTTGCCCGACGATTCTTGTGCTGGCACAGTCTACCTCAGGCACATAGTTCCTGAACAAGAGGTCAAACCCATGATCGGTCAGCGCGCAGTCAGCCTTCCGCCAAACCAAGCTATCGAAGTCACGGCGCGCATGGGCACGCTCTTCAAGGCCGCCACGATTCGCTCGCTGGGAACTTCCGCCACGTACGTCTGGGATTTCGGAGACGGCAGCGGTGATACCGTTGCAGATCCCCCGGCGAAGACGTATTTGAATCCGGGCTATTACCGGCTGCGCCTGACGGTGACCACATTGGCGCCTGTCACGACTGAAATCTACGACCGCGTCGTGCGCGTCGGCCTGGACGCGAGCCAAATTCCCACCGTCGGGTTCAAGACCGACTGCAGCTTTGAAGCCGTAGTTCTGACGCGCTTGGCGCTGGGCGATGGCACCGCGGTTCTCGCCGCCGTGCCGTTGCTCGCCGCGAGCAAGCCGTACGCGTATGCGGTCGACACTGACCCGACAACGCCGACACCTCCAGTCACAGCGGATGTCGCCGAACTCACCGAACGACTACTGCAAGTCTACGCCCAGCGCGCGCTCATGCTGCCCGCGCCCGAACCTGAGGCCTTGGCCGAAGGCCTCTACTTGCTATTTCCGCGCGACATCGTCTACGCGGGCCAGTCCTACTCGATCTCGTCGCTGATTCAGCAACTCCATTATGCATTCCGCGAGTCTGACCTGGCCGAGTCCCTGTTCGAACAGCGGCCGTGGGCAATCGCCAACGAGGTGCTCGACGCGACCAACGCCCACTTCACCGGCAACCTCGAGGCGGCTTTCGATCCGACCAACGGCGACGGCTGGCTGGCGCCCGGCCTGTCGAGCATGCAGAATTACCTCAGCCTGGATGCCGACGTGGTGCAGGACACGGCGCTGACTACCACGTCGCTGGCCGCAGCGCAGGCGCTCCTTGCCCCGTCGAACAGCCTGGCGCGTGAAATGGCCCTGACTTGGCTGCTGCAGGTAACCGGCGGGTTCGCCACAGAAGTCAGACGGTTCGGCGAGAAGCGCGGGCCCCGAGTCGCAGCAGGCGAACGCGACTTCCCGGCATGCCTAGTGGCTTGGAACACCGCCGACGCGACCATGGCCTGGTCCGTGCTGTGCAAGTCACAGGACGCGGCTTCCGCGTACGTGGAGAATTACTGGATCCACGGCGCCGCGACGTTCGGCCTCGGTCGCGCGGCGACCGAAGCCTTGGTGCCGACCCTGGACGGCCTGCCGCGCATCAGGACGGCGCCCGGCCGGCACATCGCCGACGACGCGACCACGCGCCAGGAACTCGGTGAGGATCGCGAGTTGAGCGATCACGTCATCGTCGAGCACGGCCAGAAAGTCTCGGTCCGGTTCCGCACCGGCGAGGTGTTCAGCGCCAACGGTGACCACACGACTTCCGCCGATGCTGGCGCGCACGTGATCGCGTCGGTCTGGTCGGCGGTCAGCAAGACGCTGTTGACCGAGAAGCCGCCTTTGTACCGGATGCCGGCCTTGGCGCAGGCGATCACCCGCGGCGCGCCCGAAACCGAACAGAACCTCGTCAGTTCCGGCATCGCGCCGAGTTCGGCGCCGCGTTCGAGCCTGAGCCTGGACACGTCGAACACGGTGATGCGCTTCCGGTTGCGGCGCGGCGGCGAGATTCTCGCGGCGGACCGGACGCAGGACGCGATGTCGACGGTGCTGGTGCTCACCGGCACCGTCGGCCCGTACGCGCTCGGCCAGACCGAACGCACCGTCAACGAGAACGCGCCGCTTCGCAACCCGCTGAAGATGGCCGTGCAGGGCAGCGTCTGAACCGCGACGACCCGACCGCATCGCGAGGCTGCAAATGTACGCTCCCGGTAAGTTCAAGCTCCCGAGCAAGTGGATCCCGCGGGGCCGGTTTGGTCTGCCCGCCGGGCTGGAAGAAATCCGCCCGACCCCGCGCGAGGCGTTCAGCTTGAAGTTCTGGCTGACTTGCAGCCAGGTAGATGTGGTTGTAGTCCTTGGGAAATTTGACAACGCCCAGCCGTCCACCAGCATTACGCTCGTCGGCAGCTTCCTCCATGGGACTCCGTTTCCCGGCGAGATTCCGGACCCTGCAGAAGTGCAGAAGATACTGACGAATGCAAAGAGTCCCAAGCCGACACCCCCGCTTTCGTACAAGTGGCTGAGCCTGGGCTTGGCGATGGAGCGACCGACGGGGACCGGCAATACCTTGAAGCCTGGATGGCAGGGTGCAAAAGCCTGCTCCCCATATGGGTACGGCGCATCCGGCAACGGCAACAACGTCGAAATGGTGATGTCAGGGGTCGGGTGCACAACCTCCATGGAAACCGAGAAACTGATCAAGCTCGGTCTCGGCCGATGGCGAAGCCAGACCATGTCCTGGGCTTCGATACTGCCGCAAAATGTCAGCGATATCTGGCGCAAGCCTGAGACGGTAGTTGGCTACACCGTCACCGACGTCTCGGCCGAGTACCAATCGCCGCCCGCGAACCTGTTCTGGACCAACGACGCCGACAAGCTCAAGTCGTCTCCGGCGGACGTCGTTATCGCGCACCGCATCAAGACCATTGATACTCCGGTCTCGTCGCAGTACTGGTACAGTCCGCCCAAGCTCATCAGCACCAAGATTCAGCTCGACTACCTGTGCAATCCGTAAAGTCTCTCGGAGGTTCCATGTTCCAGCGACGCAAGTTCTACGCGCAAGGCAGCGCCTCCGGCTGCGCTGGCGGCAGTTGCGGTGGCGGCACGCCAAGCTCGCATCCTTGGGTCGGGCCGTCGGCCATTCCGGGCACCGATCCGCCGCCCGGTGTGGACATGAGCTACGCCAACCACATGAACGCACGGTGGAATAGCATGATGCTGAAGCGGCCCTGCACGGACCCGCAGCGAATCGCCTGGTTCAGCAAGGACCCCAACTGGGCGAACGGTTGCCCGAAGCCCTTGGTTTGCAGCAACGGCAAGTGCCAGACGCCGGTTTTCTACACGTCGACCCACGCCGGGTCAGGCATGCCCATCGACTGGTCGAACCACATCGACTGGTCGAACCTGCCGACGCCGAATCCTTGACAGGCAGTTCGCCCGCAACCCCGTCAGGTCCGGCGCCCGCACGTTGGCCGCGTGCTCGACCTCGATAGCCCACAGCCCGCGCTCGCCGTACAGCACGAAATCGACCTCGACCCCGGTTGCGGTGCGCCAGAAGTGCAAGGAATAGCCCAGGAGTCTCGAGATCCCTGCGACGACCCGAGCCCGAGCCCGTGGCCGGAGCCGGAGCCGGAGCCGGAATCGCTAGCAGGAGCAGCAACCTACGCCCGAACCCGAA
>CAYHHL010000369.1:0-3502 GCA_964356325.1 uncultured Enterobacteriaceae bacterium
GGTGCTCGAGCGCTACCCGGACAGCGCGACAGCACGCCGGTTGCTGCGGGACGCCGAGCGGACCGTGCGCCAACGTCGCAACCACACGGTACTACACCGAGCGCAGGAACACGCCGCGGCGTCCGACTGGCAGGCCGTGCTGAACGACATCGGCGCGGTGCCAGCTACGGAATGGGATGACCCGATGCGCACGCTTTACGGCGAGGCGCGCAGCTTTCACAGGCAGGGGCAGCGTCGGCGCTCGCTGGCCGCTGCCCTTCTCCCCTTCGAGCAAGGTGCGACCGCCCAGGGTCTGCGCGTCTGGTGGGACCTGGAAGACGGCGATCTGCGTGCGGAGGTCGAGCGCGCTTTCCCGTCAGCGTGTTTCGACTGGCTGCGCGAAATGGCCACTGGTGGGCGCCGGCCCGACGAGAGCATCGCCGCGGCTCTGGCCCTGTCGGAACTGCTCGGGCAATCGGGGGCGACGCAGGTCGACGGGCTGCAGTCGGCGTTTCGGCGGCACCCGGCCCTGCGGCTGGTCACCCGTGCAAGCAAGTTGGCGGATTCGTTTGCACAGTTGGGAAGTACGGCCCGGCGGGAGGAATTGCGTCGCGCCCTCGACGCGGTGCAGACGCTCTTGGACAACGAGCGCTGGCGGGAAGCCGCTGCCACGCTGGCCAACATCGACGTGCCGGGCGGTCCGCTGGCGGCGCAGCGCGAGACTCTGGCTCTGTCCGTGGCCCAAGGGCTGGCTGCCGAGGCGGCCATCGCCCGCTGCGAGGCCTTGCAAGCGAGCGGCAACCTCCTGGAAGCGGCGCATGCGGCAGACGTGGCCGCGACACGCCATCCGCACCCGGAGTGGTCAGACGTCTGGAGACACGAAGCCAAGACGTTGCGAGAAGCTGGCTTGCGATCCTGGCGTTACGTGGTCGAGGATCTGCCGCACGGGGCGCCGAACCTGCTGCCGCTCGGCGTCTGCACGCGCCCCGAACAGGTGTCGCATTGCATCAACGGTCTCGGGCAAGTCGTGTTGTCGACGATGGAAGGCGGCGTGCTCTACACCGAGATCCTGGACCCGGTGACCTCGCGGGTGGTGCGCCGCGGCATCCTGGACACGGGTACGCCCGGACAGCCGTGGCTGGTCCACCACACGCGCGACGCCCTCCTGCTGGGCACTACGCAGGGCCGCTGCGTCCTCGTCGATGACCAGCATCTCACGCCGCTGCGGGATTTCCAGGCGCCGCTCCCCGAGAACTACGAATGCTACCGCCTGATGGTGCCGCAGCCGGATCTGCTGTGGCTGCTGAGCTGCGGGCCGGGCGAGACCCACATGGCCTGGCGCATCTTCGACCTGGAGACCGTCCGCCCCGTGGGAACCTGTGGCTCCGAGCACGTCGACGCCTTCGTGTGTTGGGGCCTGGAACCACCGGGAATTCTGCTTCAGGGCAGTGGCGTAGACCCTCGGTTCGTGACGCCGCGCGGCCGCCCCCATGGTTTGTCGCAGTTGCCGCCGGGCCTCGTGACCACCGCCGTTCTGGCTCTGCCGTTCGATCGGCACGTCGCCTGCGTCTTCGGCAACCTGCCGGAAAAGGAGGCGATGAAGCCGGCCATGGTGCCGATCCGCCGGCCCGGATCGAGTGGCCCCAAAGGTCAGATGAGCTGGGCGACACCGGCACTCAGCAAGTGGCATTGCGCGACCCCCGCGTTCGAGCGGGGCGAACTCCTGGCCATCGGTCAGTCCGCCGAAAACGTCTTCGAGCTTCTGGTCGTGCGTCCGACCCAGTACAAGATTGTCGACACCAAGATCAATAGTATTGCCAACAACAGCGCGCTCGCCGGCACCTGGGACGGACGGAAGGCATACCTGCTCGCCGGGCTGGCCGGTGGGCTGCGCATCTTTACCGATCCCCTGAGCTTGGGCGACTCCGGGGGCAAGTTCGCCATTCGACCGGTGTTTCCGGCGCGCATGCCTGGCTACCCGCAGACCAAGATAGAAAACACGGAGCCCTGCAAGGCGCTTCTGGCCCGGGTCATGCGTCGCTGGCAGCCGTTGCCGATGGACGAGCTCGACCGCCTCTGGGCCGCTTGCGAAGTGGACAGCGCGCGTCTGATGGTCTTCGGCAGGTTGGTCCACGTCCAGGCACTGTCCGTCGCCGAGGCGTTGCGGCCCAAAGTCGAGCAGTTGGCCGAGACTTCGGTACGGGCGGCGTTGCTCGTCGTCGGGCTGGACTGTGCCTTGGAGCGTTTCGACGCCGCGTTGGCAGGTTGGCAGGCCATCGACCTTGAGACGCTCGACGCCGAAGAAGCGCGTCATCACCGCCATCTGCGCGCCTACATCGCGATCATGCAAGGCGACCTCGACGACGGCATCGCTCGCCTGGACATTCAGGCGGCGGAACCGCAGAGCGACTGCGGTTGCGCGGTCAAGTACTGGCGCGAGGCGGCCGAGGCCGTGCGCGCCTGGCAGGCCGGAGCGACGCAGCCGCTGCTGGCCGAACTGCTAGGCGCCTTGGCCTCGGCCGAAGCGGACATCGAGGCGGGTCGGAGCGCCGAAGTGCGGGCGGCCTGGGCCCACTTCGTCCTGGATGGCGAACCAAACACACAGTCTTCGGCCCGGCTGGCCCTGGCCTGGCTGCGCGACCCGGCTGAGCGCACGGCCGACGACAGATTCCAGGAAGCCGTGACGCTGGCCGTTTTCCTGACCGTGCAAGATCGGACCGAGTCCGCGTACAAGGACCACCTGCTGGTGCCGGGTCAGCACTGGCCGCGGACGCGGATCGAGGCGCTGGCTGCCGAAGCTGCTGTGCGCCATGCGGAGATCCTGGCCGGGTACTTCGGCGCGATTTGATCATCGTCGTTGGATAGGCGCCAGGCTGGTCAGAAGTGGGCCCGTCGTGCCGCACGCTCAATCGAACCAGAAGTCCCACATCGACCAGTTCCGGGCCGCGCGCGCGTCGAGGGCCGCCCCAACTGCGGCGCGATGCGTGGCGTCGATCTTGCGCTCCAAGCGGCTCATCCGCTCCGTCTCGCGCATGCGCTGCACCGTCTGCTGCCGCTCGCTGCCCACGTATTCGACGATCTGCCGCAGTTCGCCCGGGTCGAGGAACACGCCGTGCTCAGCGCAGATGTCGACGATGACACCCGAGCCGCCGTCGAAGTTCTTGCGCTGCATCGCCACACCGCAGCGTGCGCACGGCAGGTAGTCGGTCGGCGCCTCCCGGATGATGGGCGGCAGCGGACTCGCTGAGGTCGTGCGTTGTCGCGACACGTTGTTCAGGTGCACCTCGAACTCGCCGCGGTCGTACCAGGTCCCGCCGCAGCCAGGGCAGACGTCGAGGAATACGCCGGCGACTGCGACGGTCTTCATCGGATCGAGACAGCGCGGACAGCGCGCCGAATCGTCCGGTGGCGCCGAGGTCGTCGGGGCCTGGGTCCCGCAGTAGAGGCACGCCGCGCGGCCGAGATGGACTGGTTTGCCGCAAGACATGCAGGGCGTGGCCATCGGGTGCTCCGTTGCGGGTCG
>CAYHHL010000370.1:0-3438 GCA_964356325.1 uncultured Enterobacteriaceae bacterium
CGCGGCGAAGAGGCCGACGTGATCCGCAGCTTCGGCGACCCACGAACGGGCGACGTCTTCCACGGCAATGCGACCCGCGAGGTCAAGCGGCTGGACGTGGCCTTGGTCAAAGCGACGGTGCGGAAGTTGGACATGATTGTGGCGGCTGTCGCGGTTCAGGACCTGCGGGCACCGCCGGGCAACCGCCTGGAAGCCTTGCATGGCGATCTGGACGGCTGTTTCTCCATCCGCGTCAACGACCGGTGGCGACTCGTCTTTCGCTGGTTGGACGGTGCGGCGCAGGACGTCAAGCTCGTGGACTACCACTAGGAGGTCAGGATGTTGCCGCAGAACCGCACGCCCACACACCCAGGCCAGATCCTGGTCGAGGAGTTCCTGACGCCGCTCGGCGTGACCCAGGTCGCCTTCGCGGCCCACCTAGGGGTGCCCGTGCAGCGGGTGAACGAACTGGTGCGAGGCAAGCGTGGCGTGACGCCCGAAACGGCCTGGCTGCTGTCGCAGGCGTTGGGAACGACGCCGGAGTTCTGGATGAACCTGCAAGCGGCCCACGACCTGGGGCGGACTCGGTCGGGCAAGGTGGTCAAACCGCTGCGAGATGCGGCGTAGGACGCAACCGATCCCAGCTACAGTGCCAGGCGTCCAGCCGTCGTCAGGCTGGCGGTTCGGACACAGGCGGATTGCGAGTTGCGCTGACAACCGCCGCGCCTATCTGCGCAGCCCCGGCGCCTCGTGCCCCGTTCGCTGCACGTACTCGGTGTAGCCGCCGCCGAACACCAGCGCGCCCTCGGGGCCCAGCTCCAGGACCCGGTTCGACAGCTCGGCCAGGAAGTGGCGGTCGTGGCTGACGAACAGCATCGTGCCCTCGAACTTCTGCAGGGCGCGAATCAGCATTTCCTTGGTCTGCAGATCCAGGTGGTTGGTCGGCTCGTCGAGGACCAGGAAGTTGGGCGGGTCGAAGAGCAGCCGCGCCATCACCAGCCTGGCCTTTTCGCCGCCCGAGAGGATGCGACACTTCTTGTCGATGTCCTCGCCCGAAAAGCCAAAGCAGCCCGCGAGCGAGCGCAGGGAGCCGACCGACGACAGCGGAAAGGCGTCCTGCAGGGTATCGCCGACGCTGCGGTCGGGGCTGAGCAACTCCATGGCATGCTGGGCGAAGTAGCCGAGCTTGACGCTGCCGCCCAGGTTGACCACGCCGCTATCGGCCTGGGTGGTCTGCGCGGCGAGCTTGAGCAGGGTCGACTTGCCGGCGCCGTTGACGCCCATCACGCACCAGCGCTCGCGCCGGCGCACCAGCAGATCCAGGCCGGCGTAGATGACCTTGCTGCCATAGGCCTTGCGTACGCCCTTGAGCGCCAGCACGTCGTCGCCCGAGCGCGGCGGGGTGCGGAACTCGAACTCGAGGGTCTGGCGGCTCTTGGGCGGCTCGACCTTCTCGATCTTGTCGATCTTCTTGACCCGGCTCTGCACCTGGGTGGCGTGCGAGGCGCGAGCCTTGAAGCGCTCGATGAACTTGAGCTCCTTGCGCAACATCGCCTGCTGGCGGGCAAAACGCGCCTCGGACTCGCGGTCGCCCAGGGCGCTCTGGCGCTCGTAGAAGTCGTAGTTGCCCGAGTACGACGTCAGCTCGCCGCTGTCGATCTCTATGATCTTGCTGACGATGCGGTTCATGAACTCGCGATCGTGCGAGGTCATGAGCACCGCGCCCTCGTAGCCCTTCAGGTAGCCCTCGAGCCAGATGATCGACTCGATATCGAGGTGGTTGGTCGGCTCGTCCAGGAGCAACGCGTCGGGGCGCATCAGCAGGATCCGCGCCAGGGCCACCCGCATCTTCCAGCCGCCCGAGAGCGTGGCGACGTCGTCGTCCATGGTATCCTGGGCAAAACCCAAGCCGGCCAGGATTTCGCGGGCGTTGGCTTCGAGCCCGTAGCCGCCGAGCTCGCCAAAGCGGGCCTGGGCCTCGCCAAAGCGCTCGAGGATGGCGTCCAGGTCGTCCGCCTGATCCGGGTCGGCCAGGGCGTGCTCCAGAACGTGTAGTTCATGGGCGATCTTGGACACCGGGCCGGCGCCGTCCATCGTCTCTTCGACCACGGACAGGCCGCCGAGCTCGCCGACATCCTGGCTGAAGTAGCCGATGGTCACGCCGCGGTCGACGCAGACCTGGCCTTCGTCGGGCGATTCTTCTTTCAAGATCATGCGAAAGAGCGTGCTCTTGCCGGCGCCGTTGGGGCCGACCAGGCCGACCTTCTCGCCGCGGTTGACCACCGCCGAGGCTTCGAGGAAGAGAATCTGCTTGCCGTGCTGCTTGCCGATGGTGTCGAATCGAATCATGGGCGGCGGTATGCCACGGCTGGCGGCTCGGCACAATTGCCCGGGCGGGCTTGAAGTGCCTGATCGACGAAGCGACTGTGGCGGACTGGCGACACCGGTAGGTTGGGCGCTACTCCCGCCTCGCCTTCGGATACTCCCGCCCCGGCAGCACCGGCACCGCGTACGCACTCGCCCACAGTTGCGCATGCAACGCCGCCGCCTGCGCCGCGATCTCCTTCAGCCTGATCACCAGCTCCACATTGCGAGATTCGTTCAGGTAGCCACCCTGCCAATTGCTCGTACCCAGCCACACCACCTGTCCGTCCACGACCATGTACTTGCTGTGCGCCACCCGTGAATACGGCACGAATCCCGCTTTGGCCAACGGTATCGTGACCATCCGCACCTGCACGTGCGGCACTACCGCCAGGCTCTGCAGCCAGCGCAGCCCCGGCAGGTCGGCGTTCCAGTCGCTCACCATCAGCTCGATCTCGACCCCGCGCGCTGCCGCCGCCCGCAAGGCGTTGTCGATGACCGGGTAGTAGCGCTTCGAGTGGTCCAGCGGCTCGTACTTCAGCACTTGGATCTGCAAGCGTTTCTGCGCCATACCGATGAGCCGCGGCAGTTCCGTCTCACTGTCACCCACGCCGGCCGGCAGGAATTCGTGGGGACTCGCCACCAGGTAGCCGAGCTCGTTCAGTTCTGCCGGCGGTCGATCGTGCGGATGGGTCACGACCGCGGGCTTGCCGTCTGCCTGCAACTGAGCGGCCTGCCAGTCCATCGCGAAGATCGCCTGCAACTGACCGGCAATGTGGATGTCCCGAATCAGCGCGCCCAGCTCGTGGATGTGCGAAAGCGAGCGCCAATCGAAGTTCTGGCTGCCCACATAGCCTTGCTTGCCGTCGACTACCAGGAACTTGGCGTGGATGATGCCACCAGGGTGCCTGCCATTGCCCGGATCGAGCTTGCCCCAGGCAATCACACGCGTTTCCGTATTGGCCCATCCTTTCATGCGATCCAGCGTCGGCTGCGATTGCTTGAGCATCTGTCGGTCCACCAGGACGCGAACCTTCACACCGCGCCGGGCCGCCCGCTCCAGAGCCGCCAGCACCGGGTCCAGCGCTTCGCCCG
>CAYHHL010000371.1:0-3409 GCA_964356325.1 uncultured Enterobacteriaceae bacterium
GTCCTCGGCGACGGCGGCATGGCCATCGTCTACCGCGCCACGCACGTCGGCATGGGCACCGAGCACGCGGTCAAGGTACTTCTCTCCAACCTGGCGCTGAATCCCAAGACCGTGGAGCGCTTTCGCCAGGAAGCCCGCGCCCAGTTCCGCCTGCGCCACCCGAACATCGTGCAGGTCACCGACTACGTGGAAACCGACGACGCCATCGCGCTGGTCATGGACCTCGTGCACGGCATGACGCTGCGCGCGGCCATGGAGCAGCGGCCGGGGCCGTGGTCGGTTGCTGACGTGGTGATCGTGATGCGGCCGGTGCTCGACGCGGTGGCGTTTGCCCATCGCGAAGGGCTGGATGGCTCGGCCGTGGTGCACCGCGACCTGAAACCGGAGAACATCCTGCTGGATCTGGGGCAAGGTCGCGCGTGGCCAGGTAATCCCAAGGTCGCGGATTTCGGCGTCGCCAAGGTGATGGGCACGGCGAACGCGGGGGCGACGCGGACCAACGCGCGGCTGGGCACGGTGCCGTTCATGGCGCCCGAGCAGCGCCGCAGCGCCAAGGATGCGGACCCGCGCGCGGATGTGTGGGCGCTGGGGATGATGCTGTGGGAGATGCTGGCGGGCCGACTGCCGCTGGACCCCGATGACGACACCGCATTGCTGCAGATGTACTTGGGTGTGACGCCGATTCCGCTGCTGGAATCAGTGGTCGCGGGGGTGCCAGAGGCGCTGAGCAGCGTGGTGGCGCAGGCCTTGTCGGTGGATGTGGCGGGTCGGTTTGCCGATGCGGCGCCGTTGCTGCGGGCGGTTGAAGGGGCGGCTGCGGCGCGCAAGCCGGTGCAGGCGCGAGCACCGGCGAATGTTGCGATTGAACCGTTGGTTGGGCCGCCGGAGGTAGCGCCACGCAAGCGAGCGCGATTCGGGCGCTGGATTGTGCTGGGGCTAGGCCTAATGGTTGGCTTGGTTGTAGTCGTCGCGATTGGACGCCACGGCGACGGTGAAACTGCGCCTGCGGAAGGCGAGCCCACAGCCCAGCCGACGCAGGTGCCGGAACCGCCGGCGAAACCTGTGCTGGCCGGTACCGCGCCTGCGCCAGTTCCCGCAGCTGCGACGACCTCCGGCCCGTATCGCATTGACGCAGCGGCGGGAACGGTCCTCGACACTCGATCGGCGCTGACGTGGCAGCGTGGAACCGACGGCAAAGAGTACAACTGGGAGCGGGCCAAGGGCTATTGCGCGGACCTACAATTGGCAGAAGGCGGTTGGCGCTTGCCAGAAGTGAAAGAGTTGGGACAGCTCGTTGACAAGACTCAGCGGCCTACGATTGACCAGACGGCATTTCCCGACACGCCCGCAGCGTTTTTCTGGACTGCGACATGGTCGATCGACGCCGCGTTTATTTTGTCCTTCAACGATGGCTCCGGCGACGGTGGCCGCCCGTTCTTTGCCGGTCGGGTGCGTTGCGTACGCGCAACGCCCGACACCCAAGCTGCACCTGTTGTCGACAAGGCGCCCACCGCAGCGGAAGTAGCTGTGCCTGCTTTCCAGCCGCCAGCGTCTAACGTGCCCAGCCCGTACCGCGTCGACGCTGCGGCAGGCACGGTCTTGGATTCCCGGACGCAGTTGACCTGGCAGCGGACGACCGATGGCAACGGCTATACGCGGACGAAAGCAGAGTCCTACTGCAAGAGCTTGACCTTGGCCGGCAGAGGCTGGCGTCTGCCAACCAAGGAGGAAATGGAACAGTTGGTGGAAAAGGACAAGCGGCCGACGATCGATGGGACGGCGTTTCCGGGCACACCTGCTACTGCGTATTGGACGTCCACGCGGTCTGTTTCGGGCCGCTCCGCCTGGCATGTCTACTTCGACGACGGCTACAGCGACGGGTACGGCAAGTCCAACCCCTATGGGGTGCGGTGTGTGCGGTGAAGCGATGTCGCCGGCGACCTTTCCATCGGCGGTGCTGATCCCGCCATGGGACCTGGTCTTGAGGATGGCGGCGCAGGTCCCGCTCCCGCGGCGATCGAGCATCCGTTATCACGGTATTTGGGGCCCCAACGCCGCGCTGCGTTCGCAAGTCGTGCCTGCGGGCGACAAGCCCAAATGCAAGCGGCAGAAGACGAACAGCGGCAAGGAGACCGAGCGCGAAACCTCGACTCGGATGACGTATTCGGAGGCGCTCAAGCGGGCATTTTGCATCGAGATCCTCAACTGTCCTTGCGGCGGCACGCGCGTGGTATTGGCGGCGGTCCAGGACGCGGTGTCCCTGGAGCGGATCCTGCGGCACGTAGGCCTGTGGCCGGACAGCGCATTCGGCAAAGGCATCGACGCGATTCGCGGACCGCCTCAAGACCTCTGGCCCGCAGATCTCGACCTCAGCGCGGACATGGCGGCTGTGGACGAGGAGCAGCCGCTGGACTGGGCGGCGTGAACAGAGACAGTCACCGGCGCCGCGCGAGCGCCTGCATCCGGGGCCGTACAGGGCGCTGGCAGGCACCGGTGCGCCAGAATGCCGGAAAACCCCCGAAAATCCACGGTTGACCGGCCATCCGGACCGGCGTACGGTGGCTCTCGGCGGCGCTTGCTGGTCGTGGGCGCCGCCAGGCGGGGTTGGTGGTGCTGGTTGACGATTGCAGAAGGGCCATTGCATGACCTACACGCTAAGCAGTTGGAGAAGTTTGTGGCGTCGCAACTTCGTCGATGGGTCGCCCCCGAGGGCCCCTGCGGGTTCAGTGGAACGATCTGGCGCAGCGGAAACCAATCTTGGAGTCGCCGTCGGACGGGACGTTGTATCCGCGAGACCCATGCCGCCTGCACCGAGCAGGCCATCGCAGCGATAACGGCCCGGCCCGACGATGGCGCCTACGCAGGGGAAACTTGAACGCCGGCCGACGCATCGCCTCGACGCCCGCGCCCATGCTATGCTCGTCCGCGCGCGCTGGCCGGTCCACGACGCGAGGGTAGGCAATGCTCAAGCCCGGCCACCGCATCGGCCAGTACCAGATCGAGAGCATCCTCGGCGACGGCGGCATGGCCATCGTCTATCGCGCCACGCACATCGGCATGGGGACTGAGCATGCGGTCAAGGTGCTGTTGTCCAACCTCGCGCTGAACCCCAAGACCGTCGAGCGTTTTCGCCAGGAAGCTCGCGCCCAATTCCGCCTGCGCCACCCGAACATCGTGCAGGTGACGGACTACGTCGAGACCGACGACGCGATCGCGCTGGTCATGGACCTGGTGCCAGGCATGACGCTGCGCGCGGCCATGGATCTGCGGCCCGGGCCGTGGCCGGTCGCCGAGGTTGTCGCGGTGATGCGGCCTGTGCTCGAAGCTGTCGCATTTGCCCATCGCGAAGGGGTGGACGGCGCGGCCGTGGGGCACCGCGACCTGAACCCGGAGAATAACCTGCTGGATG
>CAYHHL010000372.1:0-3397 GCA_964356325.1 uncultured Enterobacteriaceae bacterium
CGTGTGGTGCGCACGGCGTGCGGCCAGCGAGTTGCGCGGCGGGCAGGCTCGGCGACCGCATTAGCCGCGGCGGCGAGGGGGCGAGGTGGGCGCCTTGAGGCCGATCGCGCCAGTCCCGGCAGCACGGATTGATCTTCGTGCGCATGGTATCGAACTCGTTGGGCAAGTCGGTACGGTAACTGGTGGCGATGCCGCGACTCCTGTGCAGCAACTCCACGCGCGCCGCCGTTGCGCGGCGCGCGCGCCCGAGCGCGGTCAGCAGACGTCCAAGCCCGCGAGCATCCTCGGCTTCGGGCGGCGGCACGGCAACGGGGTGCAACTCCCTGTCGCCAGTAACGTGGCGCACCAGCAAGTCGAGCAAGGCGCGCGCATCGATGGCATCGTTCTCGCGGTGCTTGGCCTTGCGGTCGACGAGGATGGCGCTCGGATCGATGACGATGCAGGCGGTCCCTTGGCCTTCCAGCCAGCCAGCGAGCCAGCCAGAATCCGTCGCGCCCCGCATCGTAGAGGACCTGAACTGGCGCATCGCCGGTCAGGCCAAACCGATCGCGCACGTTGCCGACTTCGGCTAGCAACTCAGCCTTGCGGCTTCCAGGTTCGTACGGTCAATCCTGACCTCGCGCCGCGCCCTTCCGCCGTTGCTCGCGGCCAACTATTAGGAATCGCGGCCCATGTCCAGGGCGACGTACGAAGCGCGATCGGCACGGACAGACTCGGCGGTGGTGGCGGTCCGGGTCATGGCTGTGTGCCTGTAGATGAACCGCTTCGGCGCACCGCGGGCCGCAAGCCCGCGCGCCGGTCGCAGTCTGACCCAGCTGCCGCCGAGCTGTCAGCAGGCGCATTTGGCAACGTGCTCGGTGGCTTTCCCCGCTGATTCCAAAGGGGAAGCCCCTTTGGCGCCAGGCCGCGTCGGCCTGCTCAGGGCTGCTTGGCCGGAAGGCAGCGTACATGGTAACTACACACGGAAAGCGGAATCACGGGTTCGGTGGCGGATGCGGGCGAACTGCCAGTCGGCGCCGCTTCAGCCGCCAGCCACGCCGGTGGACGGGCCGCCGGTGACGGACTTGACCTGCCACCGGAAACCATCGATGAACACGACCGAATCATAAATGTGGTCGCCTTCGTCCCAGATCATCAACCGCACGGTGATGGTCTCGCCGGGAGTGACCGGCGCGGTGGTCGTGAGCCATCCGGTACCGCCGCCGACACCGCCCTCGTAGCCAGTGCCTTCCAGCAACGCGGCACCCAGCGCGCAGCCGTTGCAGGCCTGGAAGAACGCGTTGTTGATGCTGACGCAGTTGCCTTTGGCGTCCAAAGAGATATTGCCCTTGTAGCCCTTGGAGTCGAGCACGGCCACAAACTTGTCGTTGAACTGCGTCCCGACGTATTCGGGGTACTCGGACGATAGGAAGAAGAAGTCGAAGCTCAGCGCCTGGGCGTTGGAAGGCACCTTGAGCGTCAGCTTCCATTCTGTGAAGTCGTACACGGTGCCGGAATTCTGGCAGTTGACTTTGGGATACGGCGCGGTGTTGGTGAAGCTCGTGCCACTTTGCGGCAAGACGTAGCCGGGCTGGCCCTGCGCAGCCGCCATGCCGGTCGAGAGCACTACAAAGCTCGATCCGCTGCGGGGTCCATTGAACTTGCCGAATTTCTGCTTGATGGCGCGCGCTTTGGGGCTTGCCAGTGTCGGAAATGTCGACGTGATGACGGCGCACAAATCAATAGCCTTGGCATAGTCGGCGTCGGAGTTCATGTCGATGCCGGTCACGTCGCAAGCCAGCGCGGCCTCGTCGGTCGCACCGTCGCAGTCGTTGTCCGTCTGGTCCGCCGGGTACTCCATGGCGCTTGGGTTGATGACGCTGTCGTAGTCGTTGCAGTCCTGGCACCCAGCGTATCCGTCGCCGTCGCCGTCCTCTTGGGCGTCCACGGTACCGTTGCAGTCATTGTCCTTTCCATTCTTGCAGTCTCGTGCCGCAGGTGAGGGCGCGTCGCACGGGGTCAGGCCGGACGCAGTGCATAGGCGGGCGCCCAGGCAGATGCCATAGCTGTTGGCCCATGAACACTGGGTCTTGGCGCCGAGCGCGATCGTCGCCTCACTGCACGAACAGGCCCCGGATTCCGGTCTGCACAGCTTGGCTGCCTTGCCCTTGACGTCCTGGACTTCCTGGCACGCGTAGCCAGGCAGGCAGTCCTTGGCTCCGCTGCAGGCGCTGCCGCAGAAGCTGCCCTCCTTGCCAAGCGGGGCGCACGCGTTGACCTGATCGTCCGCTTGGTTGCATTCGGCGTTGCTCAGGCAGGGGGTGCACGGCACTACAGCGGTTCCTGGCGGCGCGGTCGTGTCCTGCGGGCCGGGTGCATCGCTCAGGGTGCTGGGTGCGTCTGTCGTGTCCCAAGATGAAGAGTCCTTGACGTCCACCCCCAACCGCGGCTGTTGCGCCACGTCGAACGCCAAGCGCTCCGGCGCCACGTCGAACCAACCGCGGTCGGGCAACGGCACGGCGCAGCCCACTGCCAGCAGCAGCAGCGAAAGCCACAGGTGGAGCTTCATCAGAATCCGGCGCCGGCCAGTGTGGGCGCGGCTCAGCGGCAGCGTCTCGCCAATTCGCCCGAAGGTCAAACCCGGCGGATGGGGAAGCGCGCGTTGTGGGCATCGGCGGCGCAGGGGCGGCCTTGACGGATCTTGTTCAGAACACGACCGCAACAACGGCGCGCGCCGCTGGGTGTGCTGCGCGTAGTGCGCACGGCGTGCGGCCAGGCGAGTTGCGCGGCGGGCAGGCTCGGCGAGGGCGACAAAAGGGTCAGAGTTCGGTCACCGTCGCCGCCGCGGCTTCACGACCTCGACGAACTCGCCCAGCACCAGGACCTCTGCCTCCGTCGGCGCGCGGATCTCGATCGGCGGCTGGTCCTTGTGCGCCGAATCGAGACGTACGCGAATGCCGCCGCCGTCCAACTCGAGCGCGCCGATCCGCTTGACCTGAAACGTGCCCGCATCGCCCGTTGCTGTGGCATCCAGCCGGATCAGCACGATCCGCCCGAGCAGCGGCGGTGACACCGGCTGCCGGAACAGGCACCAGACACCGTCGGGGATGAGCGGCTCCATCGACGTGCCATGCGCCTGGGCCAGAAACAGCCCTGCGGTTGCGCGCTTGCGGCCGCTCAAGTTTGCCCAGGCGAGCACGGCGGGCGACGCGGACACATCGCTTGCGGGACCGGCCGCGGCGGCGAGGTCGTAGACGGGCACCTGATCCTTTTGCGGTTGCTCGTCGTCCGCCTGGGTGACGCGCCAGCCGGCCATGCGAAGACCAGCCCAGCGAAGATCAATCGGTGTCGCAGGGACTTGCACGATCGGCATCAGATCGCCGACCTCGACGCCAAAGCTGCTGGCGATGAGAAACAA
>CAYHHL010000373.1:0-3384 GCA_964356325.1 uncultured Enterobacteriaceae bacterium
GGCAGCTACCAGTGCAAGTGCGACAAGGGCTGGGTGGGCGATGGCCTGCAGTGCGAAGACGTGAACGAATGCCAAGCGGTGGCCTTGGCCGACTGCGCCACGCCGGCCGTGTGCGGCAACACCGCCGGCGCCTACGACTGCACCTGCAAGGCCGGCTGGCTGGGCTCGGGCTTTGGCGCGCAGGGTTGCGCCGACATCGACGAGTGCGCGGCCGGCCAGTTCGTCTGCGCGGCCACCGCCGCCTGCAACAACCTCGACGGCACCTACCAGTGCAAGTGCGGCGCGGGCTATGTCGGCGATGGCAAACTCTGCGATGACGTGGATGAATGTGCTGCTGGAACGGCGATCTGCGACCCGGCGGCGATCTGCAAGAACGCGGGCGGCGGCTACACCTGCGCCTGCAAGCCCGGGTGGACGGGCGACGGCAAGACCTGCAAGCCGGGTGCCCAATAACGACGACGCCCCTGCGCACGGTGATTCTCTCGAACCGAGGTGCCCGATGACGACGAGAACAGACCTCGGTGATATGAACATTGTGCCGCAAGTTATTGTAATTGCGTGCGTAGGAGGGCGAGCCGGAGACCCGCTCCTTCATGGCTTCGCCACCCTCCGGGCCCGGGTCATGGCGTTGGCGGTGCTGACCTTGCTGGTGACGCTGCCCGCCTGCGAAGAGAAGCTGCTGCCCGGTCTCCCCGACGGCGTCGCCGCGAAAGACCAGTCATCAGGCCTGGATGGCAAGCCGGCTGGCGATACCGCGACGTTTCAGCCGCCCGGGATCCCGGTGTTTGACCCGGCCAAGCCGCGTTCGCCCGATCAGCAGTCCAAGCACCTAGACATGCTCAAGAATTACGAGGATTTCAACGCGTTGGAATTGCTGCCGACGGTTAGTGTGGTCAGCCAACAGGTCGCGGAGGCCGCGGTGGTGACGCCGGGGCAACTACAGGTGCCGCTGGCGGGCAACGAGGCGCTGCTGGACCTGAAGCCCGGAGCGGTGCTGGTCGGTGGCCCGGCGGGTGGGACGAACCGGCGGCTGGCTGGCGGCAACAACGCCTTTGGTTTCATGCGCAAGGTCAAGTCGGTGACGGCTGCCGATGGCCTGATCACCGTGGCGACCGAGCGGGCCCGGTTGGCCGAGGTCTTCGCTGGCGCCGTGCACCTGAGCATGGAGCCGACCCAGGCGGTGAAGATCGACACCAGCGACATCAACCTGCGCGACTACTTCCCTGATATTGCCGACGATTATACAGCGCCAATCGGCACGAAGGGCGACGGTTTCGAGCAACGCCAGGGACCTTGGGGCCTGGACGTCGACCTGAAGAAGGAATGGGGTCTCAAGGCCAGCAAATCCTTCCCGATCCTGGTCGCAGGGACGGTCAAGGGCGTGCCGCTGTCGCTCAAGGGCGACGTCGACCTGTCCGGGGAGGTCAAGTTCACGGCGTTGCTCAAGCTTGGGTTTGATGTCGACACACCCTACGACTTCTGGAACTCGTCGCTGAACTACGCCAAGGTTTCCGCCGGCGGCGAGCTGTTCGTCAACGCCGCGACCGACTTCGCCCTGACCCTTTCGGCGGGTAGCGACGCGTCGTCCTATGCCCAGGAAGCGATGGCCTTTGCGGGCATCAACAACCCGCTGCAGTCCTCGCCCGCCAACTTCACGCTGGGCACGATCGGGCCCTTCGCGGGGCCGTCGCTGGGCCCGGTGCCGACCAGCTTTCTCATCGAGCTCAAGGCAGGTTGCGACGTCGGTGCATCGGCGACGGTGGCGGCGCACGCGGAAGCGGCGATCAAGGGCGCGGTGACGCTGGGCTTCGAGTACACCAAGAAGAAAGGCATCGAGTTTCCCTTCACTTCCAGCTTCTCTGAAACTCATGCATTTCAACTGAAAAGCGGCAACGCCACCATCAACGTCCAGTGCGCCATCGGACCGCGCGTGCACTGGCTGATCGCGGACGTCGCCGGACCGTATCTGGACGGTTTGGGCAAGGTGCAGTCGCAACTGAACCTCGACAATTCGTGCCCGGAACCGACCGCGCTTCCGCAATCGGGCAAGACGACCATCAAGCTCGCGATCGACAGCAAGGTGGGCGCCGCGGTGGCGCTCGGCGGCAGCATCAAGCTCAAGGCTGCGGGCTCGGAGATCTGGTCGTACGACTTCGGCAGCATCAACCTGTTCGAGAAGTGGTGGCCGTTGCCCTCGATCAAGAAGAACCTCGGCCCCGGCGTGTCCTGCAAGTCCGCGTGCGAAGACAAGGTGTTGGACGGCAGCGAAACCGGCATCGACTGCGGCGGCATCTGTCCCAAGACCTGCCCGTTGGGCGGCGGCTGCAAGCTGAAGGCGGACTGTGCGTGGGGCCTGAACTGCGTGTACGGCAAGTGTTCCACGCTCGATCTCAGCCAACCGTGCAACAACGGCTACAAGAACGGCGAGGAAAGCGACATCGACTGCGGCAACGCCTGCTTCATCCCGCCGAAATTCCTGAAGCTATGCGAAGTGGGCCAAGGCTGCGGCAGTGTCGACTACAACTGCTGGTCCAATGCCTGCTCGCCCGTGACCCACAAATGCGTCGCTGCTGTCTGCGACAACGGCAAGTT
The DNA here is from genome assembly GCA_964356325.1 of uncultured Enterobacteriaceae bacterium. Lineage (GTDB taxonomy): Bacteria > Myxococcota_A > UBA9042 > UBA9042 > UBA9042 > CAYHHL01. Next base: position 2,593 of record CAYHHL010000373.1, read on the forward strand.
CGACCCGTACGGCGAAACCGACGTGGATTGCGGCAATGCCTGCGTCGCTGAAGGCAAGTTGTGCGCGAACACCAAGAGGTGCGCGGCCAATGGCGACTGCAGCTCTGCCACCTGCGTGAAATTCAACAACTACAACGACGGCACCATCTGCCTGCCGACGGAGTGCGCGAACATCAACAACGGCAAGAAGGACGGCAGCGAATCCGGCAAGGACTGCGGCGGTCCCTGCGCGACGATCACCGGCCTGACCTATGCGTTCTCTAAAAATGGTGGAGAATCGCAGACCTTTACCTTCAAGTGCCCGCTCGGCCAGGGCTGCGACGGCGCCACCGACTGCGCCAGCGGCTACTGCGACCCGTCCACCGGCAAGTGCGCCATCGATCCGTGCAAGAACGGCAAAGTCGACCCGGGCGAGGGCGATATCGACTGCGGCTACAAGTGCGGCAAGCCCTGCAAGCATCTCCAAGGCTGCACCAACCAGTTGGATTGTGCCAAGGACGACTTCGCGCTGTCCTGCAGCAAGTGGAACGGCGTGGGCGCGGGCACGACGGCGAAATGCCTGGCCTGGTACGAAGACGGCCAGAAGGGCGTCAACGAACCGGGCATGGACTGCGGCGGCAAGTCGGTCAATGGCGTGACTTCACCGAACAAGTGCAAGGACGGCGTGCCCTGTTTCGCCACCGAGGATTGCGCCAGCGGCCTGCAGTGCGTCACTTCGCCAATCGGCGGATCGACGTGCAAGGCCGCGGCCAACTGCGCGGACGGTAAGGAATCCGGCAACGAGTCTGACGT
>CAYHHL010000374.1:0-3367 GCA_964356325.1 uncultured Enterobacteriaceae bacterium
GCTGAACGCGAGCGACGGACGCTGGACGCCGCGTGATTCTGCTGTTCGACCAGAACCTCTCGCCCCGTCTCATTGCGCTGCTTCGCGAGGTCTTCCCCTGCAGCCGCCACGTCCGGGAGTTCGGGCTGGCGCGAGGCGCGGATGCGAGCTGGGGTTCCTGACCCTGAGCCGCATGCCAGGCTGAGCGCCGGACCGGCCGGACTGGAACCTGCAACTGGTCGACATCAACATGCTGCGCGGACGTACGGCTTCACAACGTTCGACGGAGCCTGCTCGAGCCCATTGCCGAACCCGCACCCGCACCCGCACCCGCACCCGACCCCGACCCCGAACCCGCACCCGGAGCCGTGGCCGACCCCAACTCCACTGGCGGAGGTCGGCGTTCACCGAGGCAGACAGGAGTCCGAACACCCAGGAAAAGCGTGTACATTCAAGGTTGACCGCCGCTGCGGGAGGGCGTACCGTGACGGACAGCGACGCGTGCCAGTGCTGGACGATCGCGGGAGGCCAATCGATGAAGGCGCTCAAGTATCAGGTGCGGATCGGCCGCGACCATAGGCTCGTCGTGGATTTGCCGGCGGAGATCCCTGAGGGCATGGCCGAGGTCATCGTGCTCGTGCGCGAGCAGTTCGAGCAGAAGCCCGGCCTCGACGCCCTTCTGGCCGAGTTCAAGACCCGAGCAGGGGGCCGGACCCAGCAACATATCGACTCCGAGCTCGCCGCCGAACGGGCGAGCTGGGGCGACTGATGGCGAGGATCTATCTCGACAGTTGTGTCGTCATCTACCTGCGCGAAGGGGCGCCCGAGCAGAAGGCCCGGGTCCACGAGCGCATGTCCGCAGCGAGCGCGGCCGGGAGTGTCTTCGGCGTGTCCGAACTCGTCCGGTTCGAGTGCCGCGTGGGTCCGCTGAGACGCGACGACTTGCCGCTTCTCGCTGACTACGAGGCATTCTTCTCGCTAATGGAGCTACTGTTCGTGCCCTTGGAACGCGCCGCGTTCGATCGAGCGGCGGAATTGCGGGCGACTTTGGCGCTGAAGACTCCCGATGCGCTGCACGCAGCTGCAGCACTGACCGGTGGCTGTGACGAGTTCTGGACGAACGATCGCCGACTCGCTGCGCTTGAACCGGCCTTGCGCGTCGTCGTCGTTTCGTAGGCAAACGTGTCGTCTGCTGGTCAGAGAGGCACGAGAACTCCGCGGAAACGGTTACGACGCTTGCAGGATGATTGCGTGGAGTCCGTTGTGCTGCACGATGTGGGCTCCGTCCGCCGAGGCGAGCTTTGCGACCTTGCAGACGTCTGCAAGGTCACCCTCCCAACCCTTGCCCCGCGCACCCACTTCGCGCAACACTGCGGCAGCTTGACCGGGAGGCTGCCTTGGAACGCGATCTCCACTTCCTCGAACGCACCGTAGAACGCCTGGACCGCCCGGACGTCGAGTTCGCCATGCGGCTGTGGCACGAACCCGCCACCGTGCGCATGCTGCTCGCCGAACTGCGGCTGCCCGAAGGCGAACAGCGCGTGGCGCTCGGCATGGGCATCGGCGGCAACGGCCCGTGGCTGGTCGTGACGCGCCAAGGCCAGTTCGTGACCTCGCTCGGTGAAGGCATGTCGCCCGGGCAGTGCCATGTCGTGCCGGCCCAGCAGTTCGCCGCCGTGCTCGCCCGGGTCAAGCGCATGGTTGCCGAGGCCGATGCCGCCAACGCCCGCGTGCCCGTGGACCGCGCCTCGACCTTCCTGCGCCGCCTGGACCGCACGGGGCCGTGGCTCTCGCGTGAGGACTTCCGCGTCTATGCGGCCTGGCAGCCGGCGCTCATCGGCCATTACACGCAGGTGTTCACCAAGCAATACGAGTACCTGCTCGCCGCCGCGGACGTGATGGGCCGGCCCCGTCAGCGTCCGGTCAAGGTCGTCGAGCCGGCGTTGCGCATCCACTGGGACGCGTTCTACAGCATCCACACGCTGCTGCCGCTCCTGGCGCTCGAAGGCCGGCAGCGCGACATGGCCACGAGCCTGTGCAGCCGCGAAGGCCTGACCCTGGCGGCGACGGGCGAATTGGTCGCGCTCGTGCGGACGGCGTGGGTCGCGGGGCGGTTCGGCAAACCGGTCGTGCAGGGGCTCAAGCAGGTGTTTCGCGACGATCCGGTGCCGAACCGGCGTTTTGCCGCTGCGATGGCGTTGCTGACGGTGGCGTTGCGGCAGCGCTCGACGCGTTCGGAAGTCGCGAAGATCCTGCTGGCCGGCACGGGATCCAGCGACGCCAGCCCGAGCGACGTCCTTTCGCCGCAAACGCGCCGGGAGTGGATCGAACGCATGCTGGACGACACCGCCGGGTCGCGCGCGGAGTACCTGGATTGTGGGCGCAAGTTCGTGGTGCAGATCGGCCAGGCGCGCGGAGGGCCGTTGCGGCAGCGCTGGTCCGAGGTGGACCAGGTGCCCGACGACGTGGCGGGGCCAATGCTTTCGCTTTCGAACAGCAGCTTGCGCACCAACCAGACCTCGCTGGTGGCCGCGCTGTTGGCCCCGGCGTGGCTGGCCGAAGTGGAAGCGGGCGACCTGTTCCTGCCCGGCGACGCGATGGCGCTGCTGCGGGAACCGACGACATTCAAGGATACCCTGGAGTTGTTCGAGCGCCTGCATCCGCACCAGGCGCAGGGTCGAGCGCCGGTGCGCGTGGAGAAAGTCGGCCGCAACGACCCGTGTGGATGCGGCAGCGGTGCCAAGGCCAAGCGCTGCTGCGGCGAGGCGGTGAAGCCGCGACCGGTGCCGGTGGAGTTGTGAGGCGACTTGGGCGGCCGCGAGGCACGGGTACTCGAGGCATGGTGAACGCAGCCGTCAAGCGCCGAATCCTCCTCAACCCCGCGACCTTCGGCTGGTCGCTGTTCGGCGGCATCGTCCTGGTGGTGGTGGGCGGGTTCCTCGTCCCGGTTTCGCTGGCACTGCTCGTCGATGAGCGCGACCTCGTCGAGGTGACCGGGCGCGTGGTCGGGGTCGAGCGGTTCCAGTCTGGCAAGTGGCACCGGCCCAACCTACGGTTCCGTCTGGCGGGCCAAAGGCAGGCGTTCGAGGTGGCCAGGATCGACCGCGGCCATCTGGACGTCGACAGCCTGCTGCGCGACAGCCCGACCGAAGTCAACCTCTTGGTGCGGCGGGAGGAACTCGCGAGCGGCGACCTCCACGTGGAAATCTTCCAATTCCGGGCCGCGAGCCGGACCTACATGGCGGCGTCCGACTATATCGCGCCCACGCGCCGACTTACGATCGGCATCGGCGTGGCCGGGTGCGTATTCGTCCTTGCCGGGCTCTGGCTGCCCTGGTTCGCCTGGCGACGCTCGACGCTGCTGGTGGATCGGTAGCCTTGGGTTCGG
>CAYHHL010000375.1:0-3319 GCA_964356325.1 uncultured Enterobacteriaceae bacterium
AAATAGCGTAATCCCAATGATGAACAGGAGGAAGCCCCGGCCTCCGTCGCCATTCGCTATCGCTGCAATAGCGAACAACATGGCGACGCTTCCGACGATGGCCCCGAGCGTCGAAAGCAGCACACGGACAACGCGAACCGGTCGGTTGGGCGGAAGGACTGCGAGCATCGGCACGTGTGCGAGAGGCTGGCGCGCGTGGCGAGACCCTGTTGACGGCTCGACGGGCGTGGCCTGTGGCTCCCACGCTGGCGGCTCGGAAACACAGCCGGTTTCGCGGCTTGCCGATTTTTCTCGTGGCGGCGCGCTACCCTCTTCGAGCAACGATGGCCCTTCCGGCAACATGGAGCGTTTGACCGCGATCGCCCCTTCCACCGCCCGCAGCAACGGCCACGCATCCGCAAACCGCCCAGCCACCTGCACCGACAACGCCTGCGCCACCGCGTCGCTCAGCGCCCGCGGAATTCCTGGCACCTCGTCGCAAAGCATCGGCACCGGGACCAACCCTTCGTACAGCTTCAATAACGCGATGTTGTCGTCAGGATCGACCGGCAACCGTCCCGCCAGCAACTGCCACAGCATCATGCCGAGCGCCCAGACGTCAGCCCGCACATCGACATCCTTGGCGCTGCGAAACTGTTCCGGCGACATGAACGGCACGGTACCCAGCCGCGCGTTCGTTCGAGTGCCTACGTTGGCCGTCCCCATCACCTTGGCGATACCAAAATCCGCAACTTTCGGAGTGCCTGGCCAGGACTGATCATCGCACAATTCGAGCAGGATATTCTCGGGTTTCAGGTCGCGATGCACGACAGCCGCTCCGTCGAGGCCCTTGCGGTGCGCGTGGGCGACCGCATCCAGCACAGGCGCCATCACTGCCACCACGTCCTCGACGGGCCACGGGCCGGGCAGTTTGTCCATTGCCGCGCGCAACGTCATGCCCTGGACGAGGTCCATGACCAGTGCGATGGCGTCGTCTGTCTCTACGTAGTCCGTTACCTGCACGATGTTCGCGTGACGCAAGCGGAATTGCGCGCGGGCCTCCTGGCGGAAGCGCTCGACCGTCTTCGGATTGAGCGCGAGGTTGGCGAGCAGGACCTTGACCGCGTGCTCGGTGCCCATGCCGACATGCCTTGCGCTGTAGACGATCGCCATGCCGCCGTCGCCGAGGACGCGCTGGATTTCGTATTGGCCGATTCGGTGGCCGGGCTTGAGCATCGGGCCTCAGGTGTGTGGGCGACAGGGGACGCGCCCGCGCTCACCGGAACGTAGCACGTATCGCTTTGCATTGGCGTCATGGCGAGCGGCGGGGGCACGGCTCAACCTGTCTTACGCTCTCCGAGTTCATCGCCGCTCGCCACACCCAGGCGCTGCCCAATGCGGCGCCGCAGCAGATCCACGTGCTCGCGAAAAAAGTATAGGTTCTCCGCATAAGCCAGCGGAGTCGGGATGTGGTTGACCGCGGTCTCGATCTCATCCAGCCGCACCAGCATCGCATCCAGGGACTCGCGCGACGGACCTTCGTCCAGTTCCAACTCGACCTCCTTCAGCCGCGCGTACCACCTGTAGATCCGCGACCGCACCCGCCAGCGGTACAGCGGCGGCACCAGGCGCAGGAGCGGAACCAGCACAGCGATCACCGGCAGAAGCAGCACCCACAGCCGATCGGCCAGACTCGCGGCCCAGAACGGCAGGTAGCGTTGGGCCAGCGGTACCCCGGTCTGGAAGTAGCGACGTGCCTGATCAGCAAGGGGGAAGCCGGTCTCGAGAGGAGCAGGGAATTCGCCGGTCTTGTCCAACAGCCCGGCACTGCCGTGGATCTCCGACGCCGCCTGGAGCAGCAGATACGCCAGGGCAGGGTGGAGGTCATCGCGGGCGACGAGGTTGGCGGTCGGGGCCAGCAGCGCGACGTCGTGGTCCGGAACGTCCGCAACCAGATCGAACACGCCACGCGGCAGGACCAGCCGGGACAGGAACGGCAGGCGGCGCGTATAGGCCTCGGCGCGGGCAAAGCTGAGCAGGTGCACGCCGGGACTGGCGGCCAGCTTCTGCAGGGCGGGCGATTCGGCCGGGGCCACCACGAACAGGGCGTCGATTTGCCCCGCCTTCAGTTGCTCGATGCCCGCCGCGCGCTCGACGGACACAAGCTGCGTCGGTGGATCCTGCGCCCCGCACAGCTTCAGGATGTGCAACGCCAAGTCCCGCGTCGCACTGTCCGGCGCACCCACGCCGAGCCTGCGCCCACGTAAGGCCCCAGGATCGTCGATGTTCTCGCCACGGTAGAATACCCAGAGCGGCACGTAGGCGACGCTACCCAACGACACGATCCTCCCGGTTTTCTGCACGTCGGGGACGCCGCCCTGCACGAACGCCACGTCGGCACCCGACGTCTGCGTGTTCAGCAGTCGCAGGTTCTCCGTCGTGCCCGCAGTCGCCCGCACTTTGAGCGTAATTCCCTGTTTCGCCAGCACGGACTGGTACTTCTTGGCATAGAAGCGCGCGCCGCCTTCGTCCTGGGCCACGGCCAGCGTCAACGTGCGCGGCGGGGGCGGCTCGACGAAGTGGGAGGCCACAGCGAACGCGGCGATGACCAGCGCGGTGGGCAGGGCGATGCTGAGCCACAGCTCGCGACGCATGGCGCCGCGCAATCGCTGGGCAAGAAGGCTGCGGTTCATCGGGCTCCCGGCGGCGGCTGCGGACACAGGTTGCAATCTGCGTCGCGAGGCAGCCGTGAGCGTAGCATGGGCCCAGGCTTGGGTGCGAGACAGCGAGGCGCGCCTTGATTGTGCTTGACTGCGTTATGCAGGCAGGTACCTTGCAGTCAGGAGGTGGATCATGGCCGTTCTGACGATTCGCGACGTTCCCGATGATCTGTACGCTATCCTGAAGCAACTGGCGGTCCGCAACCGCCGCAGCTTGCAGCAGGAAGCCATCGTCCAGTTGGAGCAGGCCCGCTGTCGTGCGGGTGAATCGCCGCTCGACCGCGCCAGGGTGATTCGGCAGCAACTGGCCGGTCGGGAGCTGGGCGACACCGTCGAGGAAATCCGCCAGGACCGCGAACGATGAAGCGCTATGTGTTCGACACATCAGCGTTGCTGCGCCTGTATCTGGCGGACGGGCCGCAGGTGGCCGGTGCCGAAGACGCGCTCGATGCGGCGTGGCGCGGCGATGCGGTGTTGCACGTCCCGGAGTTGCTGTTTGCCGAAGTGGCGCAGGTTCTGCTCAGGAAGCAGCGGGCCGGCCACTTGTCCAGCGAACAGGCGCAGTTGATCCTCGGCGAGATCCTGCAGTTGCCGCTGCAGGTCTGTGGCCATCGCGAACT
>CAYHHL010000376.1:0-1276 GCA_964356325.1 uncultured Enterobacteriaceae bacterium
GCGGCGCTTGCGTAGGCGTGGCCAATCCCGCGTCCTGCAACGACAACAACCCTTGCACCACCGACGCCTGCGGCGCCCAGGGCTGCACCCACGTTGCCGCGGCCGGCGGCTGCGACGACGGCAACCCCTGTAGTACCGGGGACTCCTGTCTCAGCGGCGCCTGCGTGCCAGGCAAGAACTCGTGTCAGTGCAACAACAACGCGGACTGTGCCAACGATGCCGACAAGTGCAACGGCTCGGTGTTCTGCGACAAGTCCACGACATCGTTCGCGTGCAAGGTCGACCCAGTGACGGTGGTGAAATGCACGTCGTCTCCGGACACGCCTTGCCTGGTCACTGCGTGCAATCCCGCCACGGGCACGTGCGCGACCTCGCCCGCCGCCAATGGAATCGCTTGTGACGACAAGAACGTGTGTACCCAGGGCGATGTCTGCGGCAATGGCCAGTGTGTCGCGGGCAAGGCGATCGACTGCAAAGATGCCAACGGCTGCACGGACGACTCGTGCGATCCGTCCGGAGGCTGTCAGCACGCGGCCAACAGCGCGAAATGCGAGGACGGCAGCTCGTGTACGGCCAACGACGTCTGCAAGGCGGGCAAGTGCACGGCCGGCGTGGCGACGGTCTGCCCGAACGCGAGTTGCCAGCAGGGCGCGTGCAACCCCGCCAACGGACAGTGCTTCCTGACGCCTGTGGGCGGGGCCTGTTCGGACTCCAAAGGCTGCACCCAGGGCGACCAGTGCGCCAACGGGGTGTGCAAGGGCACGCCGATCACCTGTGAAGACAACAACAAGTGCACGACCGACAGCTGCGCGAACGGCGGCTGCGTCAATGCACTGAGCTGTGACGACGGCAACGTGTGCACCACCGACAAGTGCGTTTCCGCCGCGCAGGGTTGCGCGCACGCCGCCGCTTGCGACGACCAGGACCCTTGCACTACGGACAGTTGCGACGCGGGCCAGTGTTCGTTCAAGCCCAAGGTGTGTGCCACCGGCCAGGTGTGCGGACCTTCGGGCGTGTGCAGCTCGCCGTGGGCGTACGCGATTGGCGCTGGCGGCTTGCATGCTTGCGCGCGAGTGGACGCGAAATTCGGTTCCGCGCTGGCGTGCTGGGGCAAGAACGACAACGGCCAGCTCGGCACCAACAAGACCGTCAGCTCGAACAAGCCCTTGGCGGTCAAGCTCAACGACAACGGCGATCCGATCGAATCCTTGGACGGCGGCGCCGAACAGACCTGCGCGCTGATCAAGAGCGTGGCGATGTGCTGGGGCGCCAACGA
>CAYHHL010000376.1:1376-3309 GCA_964356325.1 uncultured Enterobacteriaceae bacterium
GCGGTGGTCGCCAATGTCACCACGCCGTTCGCCAGCCAACCGGGGCCGGGCACCATCAGCGCAGGCGGCGCGCACACTTGCGTGCTCGGTTCGCTCAGCGGCAGCGTGGGTATCGTGTGCTGGGGCGACAACGACGACGGCCAGCTCGGCGTCACTGGCAACGTCAGCAGCAACGTCGTGAAATTGGCGGCGTCTCCGGTGCAACTCAGCGCTGGTGTTGGCCATACCTGCGCGAGGACGGCCGCGGGGGCGATCTGGTGCTGGGGCGCCGGCAAGTCCGGGCAGTTGGGCAATGCGAGCAGCCAGGATTCCGCTAGTCCGGTGCAGGTGCAAATGCCTGCCAAAGCTGGCAGTTACGTGGTCGGTATCGCGGCGGGTGGCAAGCACACCTGCGCGTTGCGGTCCGATGGCACGGTGTGGTGCTGGGGAGACAACGGCAGTGGCCAGGCGGGGACGGGGAGTGCGACGCCGGTGCAGAGTGGTGTGCCGCTGCAGGTGTTTGGATCTAGTCCGTTTTGAGCGATGGTCGATCCGAACCCGAACCCGAACCCGAACCCGCTCCCGATCCCGAACGAAGCCATGGACGATGGCACCGCCTTGCGCGTGCACTGGAGAAAGCCGCTTGCCGTAGGTGCGCAACGATGCCAACCTAGGCGTATGAACGCTGCAGGTGCCAATTGCAGGGCAGGAAAGGCGGTCGCCTCGTCGGGCCGTACGGTGCGCGAGCCGTGACCGCGCCTGTCTCGAGCGGACCGCGCGATGCCAAGCCGTTGCGCGTGACCTTGCTGGCCCCGCAGCCGCCGCCGATGGGGGGCGTTGCGCGCTGGGCCTCGCGTTTCCTCGCCGCGGCTCCCGCGCATGGGCTGGAGGTGACGCTCATCAACGTGTCGCCGCGTCAGGCCGACATGACCGAGGACAGCCGGTTCCGCTGGGGCCGATCGATTCATGCCATTGAGATCCTTGGGACCTTGCACAAGAACCTGCGCCAATGCCGCCCGGACGTGGTGCACGTCACCGCCAATCTGCGCTGGGCCACCCTTCGCGATGGCGCCGCTGTCGAGCTCGCAGCCCGCCACGGCGTCCCGGCGGTGTTCAACATCCGCGGCTCCAACCAGATGATCGCGTGGCGCGACGCCTTGCCGGGTCCGGCTCGCCATGCCCTGGACCACGTGCTGACGCGGGCGTCCGCAGTCGTCGTGTTGTCAGAGGAACTGCAGGCCTACCTGCGGCGGACGGTGCCGGCGGCGCGGATCGAGCGGATCCCCAACATGGTCGAAGAGGTGGAGCCGGCGATCGCACCTCTGCTCGGTCCGCGAGGCCGTCGGCTGCGTGTGCTGTTCGTCGGCTGGCAGATGCCGGGCAAGGGCCTGTCCGAGCTCGCGCAGGCTCTGTTGCCGCTGGACGATCTCGAGCTCGTGACCGTGGGCGGCCGCGCGACCGCAGCGCACGCGCTGCAAGCCACGGACATGCAAGGTCATCTTGAGGCGCTGCGGAATCTTGGTCGCTGGACCGACCTGGGCAGCCTTGCGCCCGAGCAGGTCCTCAGCGTGTACCACGAGGCGGACATCTTCGCGCTGCCGACGTACCAGGAAGGGATGCCGAACGTGCTGCTCGAGGCGATGGCAGCGGGCCTGCCGTGCGTGGTGACGCCGGTCGGGGCGATTCCCGACGTGGTGGGGCACGACCGGGCGCTGTTGGTGCCTCCGCGCACCGTAGCGCCGCTGACCGACGCGCTGGACCGCCTGGCCCGTGACCCGCAGCTGCGCCTGGGCCTCGGGTCGCGGGCCAGGACCCACGTCCGGCAAGCCCATGGCACTGATACAATTCTGAGTAGTTACAGAGATCTGTATGAAGATCTGGCTCGCGGCCGCGTTCACTCGAGTTGAATCTCGCCCGCCACGCCGCTATCCTGCCCTGCCCATTAACACGCAAC
>CAYHHL010000377.1:0-3292 GCA_964356325.1 uncultured Enterobacteriaceae bacterium
ATGACGAGTTGCGGCTTGTTGCTGGCACTTTCGCGGGACAGGAAGTCCACGCCGTCGTTCGACGGCTGGGACAGCCGGAACGAGAAGGTGCCGTCGCTGGTCACGAGCGACGTCACGTCCCATTCCACGTAGGCGCCCGACGCGATGGCGGCCTTGTCGTCGGTGACGCCGCTGGTCGCAGCCGGCCTGGTGTTCCACGTCACCGCGCCTTCGGTCCAGGTGTTGTCGCAGGCCTGGATCGCCGGCCCGTCGACGGTCCCGGACGTCGCCCACAGCCTGACCTTGGCTGAGGTGACCGTGCCAGTGATTCCCGCAACCTGGAACTTCAGGTGGGTGTCGGTGACCGTGCTGCCGGCGTCAGTGCGCAGCGCGGAAGTGCCGAAATTCGTGGTGGGAGTGCTCTGCGCGACCCGTGCGTCGGCAATGGGGTTGAAGGCCGGCAGCGGAACCGGGACTGCATTGGCAATCGTGACCGCAACGCTGGCTGTGCCACTGTTCAGCAGCGTGTCGTACACGACCGCCGTCAGCACTGCGGCCCCGTTGGGCAAGGTCGCGGTGTTGAGCGACTGACTGTAGGGGAACGACGTATCGGTGCCGATGAGCGCCGATCCTGCATAGAACTCAACCCGGTCGATGCCGACCGCATTGACGTCGGTAGCCGTCGCGGTGATGTTGACGACGCCCGACAGGTTGGCTGCGGCGGCGGGCGAGTCGATGACCACCGTGGGCACCGACACCGGCACGCCGGCGAAGTCGATGACCAGTTGGGGCTTGTTGGTCTGCTCCCGGGACTGGAAGTCGACGCCGTCGGTAGAAGGCTGCGTCAGGCACAGCGACAAGGTGCCGTTGCCCTGCACCAGTGAGGTGACGTCCCACTCCACGTACAGACCCGAGCTGATGGCGCCCTTGTCGTCGCTCGCCGCGCCGATCGCCGCCGGTTGGTTGGCCCAGGTCACGCCCATTTCGGTCCAGAAGTTGCCACACTTGCGAACCGCCGGACCGTCGACCGTGCCGCTCGTCGTGTACAGACGCAACTTGGCCGAGGTGATGGGCTGGCCGATGCCCGCCACTTGGAACTGCAGCAGCGTCGACACCAGAACGCCCGCACCACCGTCGGTGCGCAGGAACGAGGCGCCGTAGTTGGTGCCCGGGTTGGCTTGTCGCACGTGTGCATCCGCCACCGGATTGAGCGTCACCGTGCCGCCGGCCGCGTTGGCGATAGTCACGTTGACGTTGGCCGTCGCGTTGTTGCCCAAGTCGTCGATCACCTTGGCAGAAAGCGTGAGCGGGCCGTTGGCGTACGACGTGGTGTTCAGCGTGTACGCATAGGGAAAGGTCGTGTCGCTGCCGGCGAGCACTGCGCCGGCGTAGAACTCGACCTTCTGGATGGCAATGCCCGCCGATTCAGTCGCGGTGGCCTCGATCACGGTATTGCCGGACAGCACCGCCGCCGCCGTCGGCGCATCGATGACCACTTCGGGCGGCAAGGGCGCGGAAATAGTGATAGTGACGGTCGCGGTGTTCGAGACGAGACCGGTCACGTCGCGCACCGTGTAGGTGAAGGTGTCCACGCCGGTAAAGTTCAACGGCGCCAGATACAGCACCACGCCGTTGAGGGACGACCAGGCAAACCCCTTGAGTGGCTTGTTCACCACCACGACGGTGTTCGTGTTCACCGCGTTGTCCGGATCGGTGTCGTTGTCAGTCACGGTGATCATGGTGAACTTGCCAGACTGCGTGCTGCCCACGTCGTCGACGGCCGTGGGCGCCAGTGCGCCGCCAGCGTCGACAGTGACGGAGTCGAAGTGATCGAGCATGTTGTTCTGGCCAGGAGGCTCCTGCAGGCTCGACGTGCCCATGAAGCCATCGACCGGCGTCAACCGCCCCGTGGCGCCCGTTCCGGCAACCTGACGAAACAGTCCGCCAACCCCTGAGTTGGCCAGCAGTTGCGCGCGTCCGCCGGTGTTGTCGGGAGCCGTGCCGTCCTCGGGCACGAAAATCTCCGGCTTGTCGAACGGCGCCTGCTCGAAGGCCACGCGCTCGTCGGTCAACGCGGTCAGGAAGTCGACGAGCGCCACCTTCTCGTCCTCGGTAATCAAGGAGAAGAAGTTGTTGCCCAGGCTGACGATGTGCGGGTCGCGGTGCAGCGTGTTCGTCGCCGGGAAGTCGCCGCCGCGGGCATAGAAGTCGACCACCTGGCGCAGCGTCAGGTAGCTGCCGGTGTGGAAGTACGGCCCAGTCAGCGCGACGTTGCGCAAGGACGGCGCCTTGAAGTTGCCCATGCGGCCGACCCGGTTGGGCGTGGGATACGTGCCCGACGGAAACAGACCGACCGAGACAGTCTGGTCCACGGTGTTGGGCAGGAACACGGTCTGGTCGATCATCGGCCACGCTTCACCAACCGTGAAGTCGTTGGCAAAGTCCACATAGTGCGCAGGCAGTTGCGGTGTGAAGTTCAGCTCGACGCCCGCGGGCAGCGTGATGCCAGTCGGTTCCCACAGCTGGGTAGCTTGGTTGAAGGCCATCTCGTCCGCGGTCAGGAACGTCATCGGCACCGGGGGGCCCATCGCGTCGGGGGACAAGCCCGCGTTCATCAGGGCCAGCGTCGCCAGGGACAGCGGGAACCCGAACAAGTCGTTGCCGCCGCGGCTGATGTCATTGTCGATCGGCCGAACGCCGATGTTGTAGATGCCGTTGTCCAGCAGCGAGTGGCCGGTCGGCAAGCCTGTCGGGTCCTGGCCAAACGTCGGGGTCAGGCCATCGGCCGCCAAACCGAAGCTGATGTTGTCGATTTCGACGGCGTCCTGGGCGTTCTCGCCGACTTCCTCCTCCAGGTGCACGCCGACGATGACCTTGGGCCTGCCAGTCAGGGGATCGGGCAGCAGCAGGGCAGAATTTGCCCCGATCGAGTGGTCGGTCAGCTCTGGACCATTGTGGCACTGGCCGCAGCGCGCCGACTTGAAGGTCGGATTCAGCAGCGAATGGTTCGAGCCCTGGAAGAGATCGAAGCCGAGCAGTTGTCGCTCGGTCAAACCGACGACCTGCACGCCGGGTGTGCCGAGGTCGATGTCGGGGACGAAGCCGATGCCCATGAACTGGTTCGGGTTGGCGTCCATGAACTGGTCGAACGGCGTGTTGTCCGGGATCAGCGTCTGCTCGTACGACTGGATAGCCAGGGCGAAAAACAGGCTGAAGTTCGCTTCCTTCTGGGTGAACTGGCTGGTATTGGCCGGATCGGCCGGTCCCGCCGCGATGGTGAGCGAATAGCCGTCGAAGGGATCCCCGGGGTCGG
>CAYHHL010000378.1:0-3277 GCA_964356325.1 uncultured Enterobacteriaceae bacterium
CGCGATTCCTGCCTGACGAGCTATCCGCTCCTCGCCCCTCGAAAACGGCCACGGCTCCGGGTTCGGGGTTCGGGTTCGGGTTCGGGTTCGGCTTCGGGCTCCGGCTCCAGCCACGGCTCCGGGCTCGGGCTCCGGGTTCGGGCTGGCAATCCTCACCCGGGGGTTCTCGAGTCAGAGTACGCAAGATCGAGTCTCGATTCTGTGCACATTCCCTCACTTGACGTAGAATTGCCGCCTGGGTACTTCCATATGGCGCTGAAACGGGCGTTTTCGGAGTTCGATGGCCACCGCACTCAAGACCGCTCCGCTTCCGTACCCACCGATCGCCGATCGCGCTCCGTTCGCCACGCTGCCCTTCTTCCTCGCGGCGTACGCCATCACCTGGCTGGCGCAGCTGCCGGCGGTGCTTGCCAAACTCGGCGTCATCGCGGGACCTTTCGAACGGTTCATGCCGCTTGTCGGCCTGGGCGCGCTGGGGCCGTTGCTCGCCGCGGTGCTGGTGGCGCGCTTCGAACCCAACGGGGCCGGGGTGCGCGCGCTGTTCCGGCCGATGCGCACCTGGCGGGTCGGTCTGGGATGGTACCTCGTCGCGCTCGGACTGCCCGCGGCTACATTTCTGGTAGGCCGGTTTGCCTACGGGCTGTTCAGCGGCGACGGCGCACAGGCCCCTGATCTGCATTGGCTCTATCCGCCCGAGAATGCCCAACGCATCGCCGCGCTCATCCTCTTCCCGATCGGCGAGGAGGTCGGCTGGCGCGGTTTCGCCCTGCCCCGCTTGCAGCGCCGGTTCAGTCCGCTCGCAGCCAGCCAGGTGCTGGGCGTCGCCTGGGCATTCTGGCACGTGCCGATGTTCCTGCTGGCCGGGATGGGTCCAGAAGTGTTCGCGATCTCGTTGGTGTACCTGATGGCCGGCAGCGTCACCACCAGTTGGATCTACAACCACACGCGCGCGAGCCTGCTGCTGGCGATCCTGGCGCACGCCGGCGCGCACTTGAACAACGTGAACCAGGCCTTGCCCGGCAACCTGACGCCGCTGGGGGTCCAGACCGTAGCGCTGAGCGTGTTCGCAGTGGCGTTGGTGGTGGCGCAACGGAAGGTGTGGCTGGCCCGGCCGCAGTAAGACCGGCTATTGGAGGCCGAGCAGCGCCTCGATCTGGGCATTGGGCAAGATCGCAAGCACGGTCAGCACTTCTTGGGCCCGCGCCGGATCGTTGGTCATCACCACGCCAGCCCGCAGCTGCCCAGCCTTGTTCAACTGCACCGGGTACTTGTGCTGCAGCGCGTCGGCGAACCGGGCCGGCGTCTCGAAACCTTGGCGCAAGATCTCGCGCACCGGCACGAACGCCCACACCGCCTCGACACCCGGCGCCAGGTGCTTTTCCAGTTCCAGGGCGACGCGGCCCATGGTCCAGCGCGGGTTGACCTCGATCAGCGGTTTCATCCGCAGCCCGCTACCTTGGCTCCAGATCAGCGCGTCCAGACCCGCCGGCCCGCGGTAGCCCGCTTCGCGCAAGGATTGGGCCAGATCGTGCACCAGCCGCCGCCACTCCGGCAGCAAGGCATGGAACAGCCTGAGACTTTCCGCGTCCAGCCCCGGCCGCCCGAGCATGGCGCCGCGGTATTCGTGGCGCGTCCCGGTCAGGAAGCGGCGGGCGTGAAAGACCCGGGTCTGGAACTCCTCCACCTCGAACTGGATCGACAGATCGCAGCGCTTGGCCAGCCAGCGCTCCACGACGATTTCGCCCTGCTCTGCCAAGGTGTTGCGCAGCCAGCCGCCCAGAGGCCCGGTCAGTTCGCTGACGTCGCGCACGCGCTTGACCTGCATGCCCGAAGTGCCGTACGGCGCCTTGACCATCGCCGAGTGGCCTTGCGCCAGCAGTTCGCGGATCTGCGCCAACGCCTCGATCTCGGTCGCGAACACCGCGCCACAGGTCGGCAGCGCGTCGGGAAACGCGGTCGGATGGGCGGCGAGCCAGGCGTGCAGGAAGCGCACGCTCCAGGCCTTGGAAAACAGGGGAGCCAGCCCCGTGTCGGCGAACCGTTGCTGGGCGAGAAGAGTCTGGCACCACGGCGAGTTGCCGCCATCGACGCGGGTCAGCCGGCCGAGCAGCGGTAGGGCCAGCGCGAACGCGTCGGGAGTCCAGCCCCACGGTTGGATGCCGCCCAACTTGGGCGCGCGCAGCTCGGTGGCGAACTCGGGCAGTGCAAATCCCGCGGCTTGCAGCGACGCCAGCCACTCGGCGCGCGGCAGCTCGGGGGTCAGCAGCACATCCTGGTCCAGCGCGAGGAACGCCGGCACGTGCGCCAGATCCCGCGCCAGCCGCCGCGCCCCCGCGGTCGGCGTGAACCCCGGCTTGCCACGGGCGATTTCACTGTCGCAATGCGGGTTGAACAGCCACACCACCGGCGGCCGGCCCTTGGAACCGGTGAACAGGCCCAGTTCGCGGATGTAGTCCTCGGAAAAGCCGGCTTCTCGCCTGGCTTGCGGCGTGAACACCAGGCCTTTGGCGCGCTTGGCGGTCATCGGCGGCGGCAGGAGCCGCAAGTAGGCCTGCCACTCGGACTCGGCGAGTTGTCGCGTGCGTTGCGCTTCCTCGGGCGCGTCGTGCCGCCAGCGGTTGAACCAGGTCAGGCCGTGGCGCACGTGGCCCACCTCGTCGTCGTACACGCGCTGCAGGATCGCCGCGGACTGGGGATCGCCCACGGCAGTCAAGGCGTTGCGGTAGAACAGCGCGAAGTCGAGGTTGGCCTGCTCGATCGTCAGGCTCATCTGGGTGACGAACTGCAGCGGCGAACGCATCGCCTTCATGCTGTTCCAGAAGTAGTCGCTCAACGGCAGGTCGCCGAATTGCACGCCGAGCACGGTCATGCGCTGCAGGTACAGCCGCAGGTGGCTTTGCTCCTCGGCCATGGTGTGGACGATGCCCAGGCGGAAGGCGCCGGGCGCGTCGGGGAAGCGCAGCAGGACCAGGGCCATCAGCTCCAGGGCGAGCAATTCGTGGTTGGCGAAGAAGTGCAGGACCTCGCCGCGGACCGCCGGTTGGTGCAGGCGGGCGAGATCGGGGAAGGTCGCCTTGCCGGGGCGCAGGAGCGCGGCCGGACGGCCTGGGAGATCGGGGACTTGCGCGAGAGCGAGGGGGAGTTGCGCGGGGGCGTGGGCGAGATCTTGGAGGGTGAGCGGCGGTGGCGGGAGGAGCTTGTCGGCGAGGTGGGTGCCGAGGAGGACGGTGCGGGCGTAGGTTTGCGCGGCTTCCTCCCCGAGGGATTGGGCGACGAC
>CAYHHL010000379.1:0-3235 GCA_964356325.1 uncultured Enterobacteriaceae bacterium
GTGTTGTCTGTAAGTATTGAAAATTAGCGCGAGGATCATTGCGCGGATGCGCCCAGGGCCGTTGGACGATTGCGCCCGAGGCCTCTAGACTGCCGACGATGGCCCTGTACCCCGATTCCGAACCATTCGCGCGTTCCGGCAACGTCTATCTCGTAGGCGCCGGTCCCGGTTCCGCGGACTTGATCACCTTGCGCGGCTGGCGGTTGCTGCAGGCTGCCGACGTGGTGGTGTACGACAGCCTGGCCGATGTCGCTTTGCGCACCGGTTTGCGTGCCGAGTTGATCGACGCGGGCAAGCGCAGGGGCAACCACGGCATGACCCAGATGGAGATCAACCAGTTGCTGGTCGATCAGGCGCGCGCCGGCAACGTGGTCGTGCGGCTCAAGGGCGGCGATCCGTTCGTGCTGGGACGCGGCAGTGAGGAGGCGATGGCGCTCGCGGCGGCGGGCGTGCCCTGGGAAGTGGTGCCCGGCGTCTCCTCGGCGGTGGCAGCCCCTGAACTGGCCGGCATTCCGGTGACGCACCGCGGCGTGGCGGACGCATTCTGCGTGGTGTCGGCCCACGTGCGCGAAATCGAGGGCGCACCGACGCTTCCGCCCTACAATCCAAGGTGTACGCTGGTCGTGCTGATGGGCGTTGCCAGCCTGGCGGAGTGGTGGCCGCACCTGACTGCGCTGGGCTATCCGGACGAACTGCCTGTCGCCTGGGTGACTTGGGCGGCGCGCCCCGAGCAGGTGGTGCTGACGACGACGGTCGGGCAGTGCGTCGAGGCGGCGGCGCGGGCGCAAGTGCAGGCGCCGTCCGTGGTCATCATCGGCCGCGTGGTGGCCCTGCGCAACGCCGTGCTCGGCGTGGAGTAGCGCGTGCAACCTCACGCATCACCACGCTCGACGCTTCTGGCGGTCGGACTTCAATTGACTGGCCGGCAGGTGCTGGTCGTCGGCGCGGGTCCGGTGGGCGAGGCCAAGATCGCGCGCCTTCTGGCCTGTGGGGCCAAGGTCCGGGTGGTCGCCCCCGTGGCGACGGCGCAGGTCCGCGATTGGGCGGAAACTAATCGGATCGATTGGTATTCACGGCCATTCGTCGCGCGGGATCTCGACGGCTGCCTGCTGGCGATCACGGCGACCGGAACGCCTGTGGACATGGAGGTATTCGAGGCCTGCGACGCGCGGCAGATGCTGTGCAACGCGGCCGATGTGCCCGAGGCGTGCAGCGTCTACCTGATGAGCCAGGGCGACCATGGCACGGTCACCGTCGCGGTCGGCACTTCCGGCCTGGCGCCGGGACTCGCGGGGCGGTTGCGGCGCGAGGCAGAGGCCGGGCTGCCCGACGATATCGACGATTTGGTAATTTGTTACGCTTCGTTGCGGCGCTGGCTGGTCGACGTGCACGCGCCGGGGCCACAATCCCGCAGGCGGGGCGAAGTCCTGCGCTGGCTTGCCGCGCAACCCTGGCCGGTCCTGCGCCGGCCGCTGGAGGAACTGCGGGGACTTCTGGCCGATCAGTTCGCCATGACCGGGTCAAATGACGCAATGACGCCTTGAGCGCGCGCGCTGCGCCGACTATCCTCGCGCCGCCATCGCTTCCCCCGCGATGGTCCCCGCTGGAAGCCGCTTCCGCGGGATGGACCTCCATGACCGCCGTTGCTGCCCCCGTGTCTCGCTACTGCCCGCGCTGCGGTGCCGATAGCGACGCCGACCGTTGTCCCCTCGACGGCACGCCGACGTTCGTCCGCGCGCTGCAAGGCACGGGCTTGAGCGCATTCAAGGAGGGCGACGTCATCGGCGGGCGCTACCGCGTCACCGGCATCCTCGGTTCGGGCGGTTTCGGCGCAGTCTTCGCGGCCGAGCACGTCGCCACCGGACAGGCCGCCGCCGTCAAGGTGATGATCGCCGAGCCGGGCACCCTGCCCCAGGACGCCATCCAACGCTTCCAGCAGGAGGCTCGGGTCACCTCAGCGCTGAACCACCCGAATACCGTACGGATCTACGACTTCGGCCAAACCGAGACCGGCGTGCTGTTCATGGCGATGGAACGCCTGCGCGGCCCGACGTTGGAGGCTCGGCTCGAGGACGCTGTGGCCCAGGGCACGGCGCTTTCGGAACACGAGACGGTCGGCATCGGCATCCAGGTCCTGCGCAGCTTGACCGAGGCGCACGCGGCGGGGCTGGTGCACCGCGACCTGAAGCCGGCGAACCTGATCCTGGCTGAGCTGGTCGGTGAACCATCGATCGTGAAGGTGCTCGACTTCGGCATTGCCCGCACCCACGACTCGTCGCTGACCGCGGCGGGAACGGCGCTGGGCACACCGCACTTCATGAGTCCGGAGCAAGGCTTGGGCTTGGTGCCGGATGGCCGCGCGGACCTGTACGCGCTGGGCTGCATTCTATACGCGTGCGTGGTGGGCGTTCCCCCGTTCGACGATCCGAATCCGATCACGGTGCTCGTGCAGCACCAGACCGACCCGCTGCCGGACTTGCGGGAACGCGCCAAGGTCCCGGTATCCGAGGCGTTCATCGAAGTCGTGCGGCGGGCGACCGCCAAAGCGCGCGAAGATCGCTACGCCAGCGCCCCGGCGATGCGCGAAGCCCTGGAAGCCGTCCTCGCTGCCCTGCCGGTAGTCACCGACGAATCCGACGCACGCACCATAGAATCTAGCGTGATTACCGTGGATTCGATGCTCGCCACGCAGATCGGCCACAGCCTCGCGACCAACCTGGAAGGCGAGCCGCCTGTGTCGGTCGATGCCGAGACTTTGCCGTCGCGCGCACCGCGGGCTGCCTTGCGACCGCAAGATCCTCCCAGGGCACGCCCAGCGCCGGGGCCGGTCCCCTCGGCTCCAGGAGCGCGACCGGCACCGAAAGCCCGGGCCGCGGCCCCGGCTCGCCGTCAAGAGCCGTCCGCCCGTGTGCCCGAAGCCCGTATCGAGGCGGTGCCGACCGCGCCGAGTTCGATGGCCACGATGGCGCAGCCCGCCCTGGTGATGACGCCAGAATTGGTCAGGCGAGCCGCGGCGACCCAGGCGATACTGCCGCAAGTGCGACGCAAGCGCGCCCCGGTCCTCCTCTTCGTGGCCCTGGGCCTGGCCGCCATGGCCGCGACCGCTTTGGCGCTATGGGCGACCCGCGACGAGGCAGCCCCGGTCGCTGCACCTGCTGCAGCTTTTGTTCCGGTTCCGGTTCCGGTTCCGGCTCCGGTTCCGGCTCCGGCTCCGGCTCCGGGTTCGGGTTCGGGT
>CAYHHL010000380.1:0-3208 GCA_964356325.1 uncultured Enterobacteriaceae bacterium
CCCAGCCGATGGTGAACTTGTGGAAGCGCAGCATGTCCATCACGCCCACCGCCGGTAGCGCCGCGCCGAACAGTTCGGGCCGTTGCGTCAGGCAAGCGCCCACCAGCAAGCCACCATTGCTGCCGCCCGCGATCGCCAACTTCGCCGGACTGGTCACCTTCTGGGCAATCAACGCCTCGGCCGCGCCGATGAAGTCGTCGAACACCCGCTGCTTGTGCGCCTTCATCCCGGCCTCGTGCCACGCCGCGCCGTACTCGCCACCGCCGCGCAGGTTGGGCATCGCGAACACCCCGCCCATCTGCAACCACACCAGCGTCGCCGGGCTGAACGTCGGCGTGAGCGACACGTTGAAGCCGCCGTAGCCGTACAGCAAGGTCGGATTCTGGCCGTCGAGTTTCATGCCCTTCTTGTGCACCACGAACATCGACACCTGCGTGCCGTCCTGGCTGGGATACCAGACCTGGCGCGTCTCGAAATCCCCCGCACGGACACCCATTTCCGGCTGGGCGAATACGGTCGTCGCGCCCGTCTTGACGTCGTAGCGGTATACCGTCACCGGAAACAGGAAGCTCTGGAAGGCAAAGAACGTGTCGGCGTCGTGCTCGCGGCCGGTGAAACCGCTGACCGTGCCTGGCGCCGGCAATTCCAGCGTGCGGTCGAGCTTGCCGTCCAGGTGGTGCAGGCGCACGACGCTGGTGGCGTTCTTCATGGTCTGGACCACGAAGCGGTCGCCCACGGCCGTCACGCCATCGAGCGTACCTTCGCCTTGTGGCACCAACTCCTGCACCGTGACTCTCGTCTGGTCCGGCCCGTACGGCTTGCGCGTGTCCATCGCGACCAGGCGACCCTTTGGCGCGTGATCGTCGGTGCGCAGCCAGAACAGCGGGCCCTGGTTGCCCACGAACGACCACTCCGACTCGAACTTCGGGATAAGCGCCACCACCGGCTTCTTGGCATCCAGGCGTCCTTGGCTGTCGAGCGGCCGGTAGAACAGGGCATTCTTGCTGTCCGCGCCCATCCACGCCGGGATGATCAGCCACTGGCCGTCTTCGCTCACCTGACCGCCAAACCCCCACTCGGGCTGGTCCTTGCGCTCGTACACGACCACGTCCTGGGCCTGGGGCGTGCCGATGCGGTGGTAGCACAACTTCTGGAAGCGATTGGCGGCCGTCAGTTCCGCCCCGGGCAACGGCGCGTCGTAGCGGGCATAGTAGAAGCCTTCGCTGCGCAGATCCCAACTGATACCCGAGAACTTCACCCACAAAAGCTTGTCCGCCAGATCCTTGCCGGTCGCCACGTCGCGCACCTGCATCTCGACCCAGTCCGATCCCGCGGCAGAGAGGCCATAGGCCAGCAACTTGCCGTCGCGACTGGGCGCCCACTCCTGCAGCGCCACTGTACCGTCCACGCGCAAGGTGTTGGGATCCAGCAGCACGCGCCCCGAACTCTGGGTCACGGCGGCCGGTGGATCGATGACGTAGAGCACCGCCTGGTTCTGCAAGCCATCGTTCTTGCGGAAGAAGACCTTGCCGCCCTCGCGCACGGGCGTCATGACGCGTGGGAAGTTCCAGACCTTCTCCAGGCGGGCGCGAATCGCCGTGCGCTCGGGGATGGCGGCGAGAAAGCCTTGGGTGACGCGGTTCTCGGCGGCGATCCAGGCCTGCGTCTCGGCGCTGTCGGTTTCGAGCCAACGGTAAGGATCGGCCACGACCGCGCCGTGATAGTCGTCGGCGGTGGTGGCGGCGCGGGCGAGCGGATAGGCGAACGCTTTGGCCACGGCGAGCTCCGGGGCAGGCGAGGGCGCGACCGCGGGACCGGCGCAGGCGGCGAGGGCGAGGGCGAGAGAGAGGGCGAGGAACGGGACGTGGCGCATGGAAGCCTCCGGGCAGGCGGGGGTTGTAGAGGCGCGGGGCGGCGTTGGCAAGGGCGTGGGGGTTTTCGAGGGGCGAGAAGCGGATAGCTTCGATTCCTCGAAAACGGGCGGGTCATAGAGCGACGAAGGAGCGTCAGACCCGCCCTGGGGGTCGGGTACGGGCTCGGGGTCGGGGGCGGGCACGGGCACGGGCGGCGGCGGCGGGTTCGGGTTCGGGCTCGGTGCGGGCTCGGGCCCGCGTTCGATCCTTCCCAAGTGTGTCATCCAGAGCCCATTTCGAGCGCGCAGCGCTCGAAGCTGCCGAAGGACCTGTTGCGTTTATGCTACAACCAACGCCGGCACCGGCCGCCCTTCGATTGCGGGTGCATGAGGACGGCAGCCCCCCCGGCAACGTAATCCCGAGTGTCATCCGAGTGACCCGTTGCGCATCGTTGCGGCGGCCTCTCGGGAGTGCTACGGTCACCAGAGATGCCCCGCGCCGATTCCCGACCGCCGACTCAAGGCCGAAATCAGGATACGACAGCGCGCAACCACGCCGCGAGGTCGCCATGAAGACGCTGCTGACCCTCATCGCGCTCGCCGCCTGCCTGGCAGTCGCCTGCCGAGACGGTGTCACCCCCGCGCCGAACTCGGCTGCCGACGCGCACGACACAGCATCCGGTAAACCAACTGATCTGGCGCAGGTCGAACTGGCGCTGTCCACGAAGTGCACTATCGTGACGTCGTTTCCCGACGGCGCATACTCCGCGCAATGCAGCAATGGCTGCTTCGTCAAGTGGCATCCGCTCATGAAGAAGCCTTACGTGACCTGCCCGAAACCGCAGGCTCAGCCCTGGTCCCCGCCTTGCGCGAATCCACACCGAAAAGGCGATGGCAATCCGGCTGGCGAACCGGGTGGCGTGCATTGCTGGGCGCCGCCTGACTCATGGTGCGCGGATCTCTCCGGACAGCTTGAAACCATTGCCTGCGACAACACGGGCCAGTGCTGCTGGTTCCCCGATACCTGCACGCCGTGTGGTTGGACCCACTGCCTCGGTTCTTCCGACCCGGCGTGCGTGGCCGCGGTTGGCGGCAAGCTGTCGTGCCCCGACGATCTGGCCAAGACCATACGGACCTGCGCGATCTGTAACGGCGTGGTCGTCTGTCCTTGATGCCGCCATGGATAGGTTGCACGATTCCCTCTCGGTACCAGATCGCCGCGGCCGGTGGCGCGTCTGATCCAGGACGCGCGCCGTGCCCTTCCACCCTCGAACACGCGCGGAGGCAGCATGACCGCTCCCAACCTCCGCAACGAAAGCCGGCCGGCGCTGCTCTGGCGCCAAGCCAAGGTCACGA
>CAYHHL010000381.1:0-3205 GCA_964356325.1 uncultured Enterobacteriaceae bacterium
TCCACGAAAAGCCGATGCGCAGGTGCAAGTTGTGTACCATAGAGGTGGCCTACCGCCTCCAGGAGCCGCATGCCAGCCTTCAGAGCGGCGCGGACCACCGCTTGCCACGGCCCGGTAGTCTGGATGCGCCACCGGTGAGCCGCCGGAGGCAGTAGGCCAAACTCGATGGCGTGCAGAAGCCCCGCGATGACCTGGGCTGCGGCCACGCAAGGCAAATCACACGGTGGCAAAGCGGACAGTTCCGCGACAGCATTGCGCAATTTCTCGAGATGGGGACCTTGGCCATCCCGAAGCTCAGCCGTCGGAATTCGATGGACTTCGTGCCCTTTGGCAACCAGCAAGGCGTCGCGGAGAGCATCGTCCACCGTGTCATGGGGGATGCCATCGATCTCGATGATCATTCCCTTGCCGCCGCGGGCAGGATGAAACAGCGCAAAGTCGACGCGTCGTCCTGGCTGCGAAACGCCCAGCCACACGAAATGGACCTGGATGGCCAGTTGCCGCGCCAGGTCTGCCCCGAACAGCTCAGGTACGAGTTCTTTGAGGAACTTTTCCTCGGCCCAAGAACCGTCCTGTGACTGCCATTGCGGCTCGGCTATTGGAGCGGTCGGCGCGATAGGCACAGAAATCGCAGAAAGTTCGGAGGCGAGCGCGCGCGGGATCGGCGGCTCCCAACCGCGCATCAGGAGCTTGCGAGCGACGTGCAAAGCCGCACGTTGACGGTCGTCCAAGTTCGACGCAGCACACCTGGGCGCCACGACGACGCAGTGGCTGTACCGGAGCCCCTCGTCCAAGGCAGGCAACGCGTCCGGTGAACGTCCACTGATGTTGTAAAACGTGCGGTCGCCGTCGCCAAAGGTGGGGGATGTCGACCAATCAGCGATCAGCAACGAGGCCTCGGCGACGAGCACCGGGGTCCGGCACGGCGTCGCCAGAGTTTCCGCTTGCCCGCGCTGTTGCGTCAACCATGGTCGCGTCGTCGGCGAAGGAACAGTCGGCGACGGAAGCCCGCATTGAGTCGCAGCACGCGCTGGGCCCGCACAACGCGGACTGGCTGGCGGCAAATCGTCCCGAAGCTGCAATTGCGCGGCAAGGACGCGCCTGCGTCTCTGGAATTCTTGAACGAGGCGCGGCTGTCCGGGCAACCTGGCGCAAGCGGGAGTCGTGACAGCGATCGATGCCGTGGAAGGGCTGGGCAAGGCGATGGCGAGAGCCAGTATCGCACGAATCAGCGGCCGTCTATCACGCCGGGAATCGGCTAGCGACCACCTGTTGACACTGAACAAACATTCAGTAGCCTGCCGCTGGCCAGCCCCGGCCTCGCCACGGATTGCCCACGATGACCAACAAGCCGCCTACCCCCGAAGCCGCCGCGCACATCATCGTATTCCAAGAAAAAACCGTGCGCCGCGCGTGGCATGGCGACCAATGGTGGTTCTCTGTCGGCGATGTCTGCGGCGTGCTCACCGACAGCGCTGACGCCGGCGCATACTGGCGCAAGCTCAAACAGCGCCTTACCGCAGAGGGCAGCCAAGTCGTGACATTTTGTCACGGGTTGAAGATGCCCGCACCGGACGGAAAGCAGCGCGAGACGGACTGCGCCAACACAGAAGGACTGTTACGGATCATCCAATCGATTCCCTCGCCGAAGGCCGAGCCGTTCAAGCGCTGGCTCGCCAAGGTCGGCTACGAGCGCATTCAGGAAATCGAGAACCCCGAGTTGGCGAGTGCAAGGGCGCGCGAACTGTATGAGGCCAAGGGTTATTCGAGCAGCTGGATCGACAAGCGACTGCGCTCGATCGGTGTTCGCAGTGAACTGACGGACGAATGGAAAGCACGCGGCGTTCAGGAAGGCAAAGAGTACGCGATCTTGACGGCGGAAATTGCCCGCGCGACGTTCGGCATCACGCCCGGCGAGCACAGCAAGTTGAAGGGTCTCGACAAGGTCAGGACGGGCAACAACCTGCGCGACCACATGACGGATTTGGAACTGATTTTCACGATGCTCGGAGAGGCGAGCACCACCGAGATCGCCAAGCGCAACGATGCGCAGGGTCTCGGGGAGAATCAGAGCGCGGCCAAGCAGGGCGGTTCGGTGGCCGGCTCCGCCCGGCGGGACTTGGAGTCCCGAAGCGGCAACCGTGTGTTGAGTAAGGAGAATCACCTACCGCCACGTGTAGTTGACCCGCAGCTACCGCCGAAGGACGGACCGAATCGGACCCGGGGGAGGTCAGGAAAGTCGACTGAATCTGAGCGAAACAAGCAACAATAACAAGCAAATAGGCTGCGACGGCAGCTTACCGGGAAGTTGCGGCTTGACGGTCGCCCACGCCCCCGGTAAGAGCGCGATCGCAACCCCTCGACCCACGGAGCCCCGCCCATGGCCACTGGATTCACCACCTGGACCGTCTGCAAGAACCAGCCGATCGACAAGCTCGAGGCCAACCTGTGGCACGTGTCCGGCAAGATGCCCGGCGGCAACGAACGCAAGATGGTGGTGGCCAGGCGCACGGACGGCGATCTGGTCATCTTCAACGCGATCGCGCTGGACGACGCGGGCATGGCCGAACTGGAAGCGTTCGGAAGGCCGGCGTACCTCGTGGTGCCCAACGGTTTCCATCGTCAGGACGCGTACATCTGGAAGCAGCGCTACCCGGACATTCGCGTGGTCGCTCCCCGCGGCGCCCGCAAGGCGGTCGAGAAGGCGCTGCCGGTCGATCTGCTCTGCGACGAACTGCCGGCGGACCCGGACGTGCAGCTCTCGCACCCGGCGGGTCTGGCGGACAAGGAGGCGATCCTGGTCGTGAAGCACCGCGTAGGGCAAACGCTGACGACCTGCGACGCGCTGTTGAACGTGTCGTCCAAGGTGACGAAGTTCCCGTTTTCATTCCTGTTGGCGCCGATCGACAAGCCGAGCACGCCGCGGCTGATTCGCTGGATGATGCTGAAGGACACCAAGGCGTGGCAGGCGCACCTGGAGCAGTTGGCGACCGGCACCACGCGCATCATCCCGGGTCACGGCGCGATCATCGACAGCGATGCCCCGGGGGCGTTGCGCAGTGTCGCGGCTCTTTTGAACTGAAGCGTAGTCCGGCTACTTCGGCGTGACCTCGGCCGCTGCATCCACGGCTGACGATTCGCGCACCACCGTCGCGTCTTCCAGCAGCACGTCGTAGCGAAAGCCCGCGCCCATGTCGCGATCGAT
>CAYHHL010000382.1:0-3166 GCA_964356325.1 uncultured Enterobacteriaceae bacterium
CCTCACGGGTGCAGAGCTGCCTGTCGGTGCTCGGGCAGCTCGCGACGCTGTGACACGGCAAGGTCGCGTGGCTCGTGCCCGGTCGCGGCGACAACCAGCGCATGGCCATCGACGGCGCGCTGTTCGTCGCCCGGACTGAGGACGGCGGCGAGACCTGGACCCAGCAGCGCAACGGCTTGCCGCAAACCGGCGCCTACGACGTCGTGTACCGCCATGCCCTGGACGCCAGCGACGGCGTGGTGGCATTCGGCAGCACGACCGGCAACTTGTACGTCAGCGAAGACCGCGGCGACCACTGGACGGCGGTGGCCCACAACCTGCCGCCGATCTATTCGGTGCGGTTCGGTTGAGGCGGTAGTTTCCGCGCCCTTGGCCGCTGGTTCCATCCGCACCCGACGGACATGAGCGCGAGAACCAGCCCAAATTCCAGATACTTAACAATTGCCATATGGCAACTGTTCCGCGACCCGCTACGGCACGGCCGCCAAACGCGCCTGAATCTGCGTATCCGCCCAGCCAACCCCATCTTCGCAGCATAACCTGACCGCGGCACACTCAGGCGCGGAGGTGCCCAATGGAATTCTGCCCGCCCGCCGCCCCGTACGTCCCGCGCAAGTCCACCCGCCGCGATCCGTGGAGCGAGGCCGAAGCCCGCGAAGCGCTGCGGGCCGCGTCACAAAGCGGCCTGTCTCTCGCTGCCTTCGCCCGACGTCACGACTTGCCCGCGCCGCAGTTGTATTGGTGGCATATGCGCATACGCACACACCCATGCGTGGAGCCGGGGCGGCCGCTGTCGTTCGTGCCGGTGGTGCAAGTCGGTGAGCCGCCTGCTGGCACGGGGGGCGTCGAAGTCGTGGTCGGCGGCGCGGTCGTTCGCCTGCAGCCGGGCTTCTGCGAGCAAACGTTGGCGCGCGCGGTCGCGGTCCTGCGTGGCGCGTGCTGACGCTGCCGCCGTCGGTGCGCTTGTGGGCGTGCACGGCGCCGGTGGATCTGCGTAAATCGTTCGATGGCCTGGCTGGCGCGGTGGAGGCGAGCATGGGCCAGGACGCGATGAGTGGCGAGGTCTTCGTCTTTTTCAACAAGTGCGCCAACCAGATTCGTCTCTTGTGGTGGGACCGCGACGGCTGGATGCTGCTGGCAAAAAGGCTTGAGGCTGGCCGGTTCCAACCGCCGTGGCTGGGGCGCGGCACGCCGGGGCGGGTGTGGGAAATGGAGGCGGCGGACCTGGCGCTGGTGCTGGCGGGTGTCGACATCCGCGGTGCCAGACGTCTGCCGCGGTGGCGACCTAAGCCCGCGGAAACCGAGGCTCAGCCAGGCGCATCAAGGTAACACAATTGTCACTCAAGTTAGCGCGGATGCTCTTGTTTTGCCCGATCGATCTGGCATCATTGCCCCATGCTCGACGCGGCGCCAACCAGCAACAGCCAGCCACCCGCCAACGACCTGGTGCCGCAGCCCAAGGACGACAAGGGCGTGGTCGAGGTGCGGGCGTTCCTGGCCGAACTCCTGACGCAGGGGCGCGGCGACGAGGTGCTGGACCAGGTGGTGGCGCTGCTCTTGCAGATGGTGGCGCACCAGGACGACCTGACGCACCAACTCGAAGGCCTGCGCAAGATGGTGTTCGGCCGGCGCAGCGAGAAGATCAGCCTCGCGCAACTGCACCTGTTCATGCAGGAAGCGGCCCAGGCTGGCGTCGTCGAGCCGGAGGACGTGCCGCCGCCGCCCGCACCCGAGCCGGACAAGCCCGCCGACGACAAGCCGGTGCAGCGTCGTCCCGGGCGCAACCCGCTGCCCGAGCACCTGCCGCGCAAGCGCGTGGAACTCCAGGTCGAGCCGGACAAGCGCACCTGCGAGACCTGCGGCAAGGAGAAGTCGCTCATCGGCCACGAGTGCTCCGAAGTCCTGAATTTCATCCCCGGCCACTTCGAAGTCACCGAGTACGCGCGCGAAAAACTGGCGTGCAAGCCATGCCAGGAAGGCGTGTGCATCGCGCTGCCGGCCGAAAAGCTGGTCGCGGGCGGCATGTGCGGCCCCGGCCTGATGGCGCAGGTGCTGGTCAGCAAATACCTGGACCACTGCCCGCTGTACCGCCAGCGCATCATCTACCAGCGCTCGGGCGTGGAACTGGCGGAATCGACGCTGGGCTCCTGGGTAGCGCTGGGCTGGATGCTGATGCTGCCGCTGGCCCGGCTCATCTACAAAGGCGCGGCGGGCTGTTCGCTCATCGGTGCCGACGACACGCCGGTCCGCGTGCTCGACCAAGACCACGACAAGGGCGTCAAAAAGGGCCACATCTGGGCCTACCTCGGCTACGATGACGACGGTCGGCCATGCTTCGCGGCAATGCGCTACACCGAGGACTGGTCCAAGCAGGGTCCGATCGACTTCCTGCGCGGCTTTCGCGGCGTGCTGCAGGGCGACGGCTACAAGGGCTGGAAGAGCATCCCGAAGAAGGACTTGCCGGACATCATCCAGTCAGGCTGCTGGGCTCACGTGCGCCGAAAAGGCGTGGAAGCCCTGGACGGCGGTGCGCTGTCGGCGGCGATGATGGTCAAGCTGATTGGGCAACTGTATGCCATCGAACGCGAGGCGCGGGAGCTCAAACTCGACGTCGCCGGCCGACTCGCGCTGCGCCAGGACAAGGCGGTGCCGGTGATGGCGGAACTGCGCAAGTGGCTGGACAAACACCACGGCAGAGCCGGTCCCAAGACGCCGCTGGGCAAGGCCGTCGGCTACCTGCACAACCAGTGGACGCCGCTGCAAGTGTACCTGTCCGACGGCCGCGTGCCAATCGACAACAACCTCGTGGAGAACCAGATCCGGCCGGTATGCCTCGGGAAAAAGAACTACCTGTTCTGCGGCTCCGATGCCGGCGGCGAGCGGGCGGCGGTCATCTATACCGCGCTGGCCACGTGCAAGCTGGTCGGCGCCGAGCCGTGGCAGTACCTCAACGACGTGCTGCCGCATCTGGCCCGCCACGCGCGGCTGCATCCGGGCGATGATGCCGGTGTGCACGACGGCGACCTGGCGCACTTGCTGCCGCACGCGTGGGTGGCACGGCGGGCCGTGGAAAGCGCGGACAGGTAGCCGGTGCGGGTGGCTGGGCGGTTACATGCCGTCAGTCTGATTTCCTGTCCCGCCGACTTGATTTCCGGCGTTTGTGATC
>CAYHHL010000383.1:0-3135 GCA_964356325.1 uncultured Enterobacteriaceae bacterium
GATGCCGAGCCTTGCCTGGTGCAGCCGACCTGCCAGCAGGGAAAGTGCAAAGGCCCCGAAGGCTTGTGGCGGGTGTCGGCGGGCGTGTCCAAGACCACGGACGACTGGCTGGTGCACGCTTGCGCGGACCCGGACGGTGGCTTCGTCGCGGTGGGCTTCATGCTGCAACCGGAAGTGCTGAACCTGCAGCAGACCGAGAACGTCCTGATGCACTTCGGCGCCGAGGGCCAGATCCTCACGCAGACGGTGATGACCGGCAAACAGCACGACGATCGACTGCACGGTGTCGCCCGGCTGCCGGACGGTCGCTACCTCGGTGTAGGTTTCGAGGCGAGCATTGCCACGGCGATCGATCCCACCACGACCTCCAACATCGCGTGGGTGCTGCTGGAGCCAAGCGGTGCCGCCCAAGCGCATATGCGCAAGACTGCATCGTTTCGGCGGTTGGACGCTGTGGCGGTGGCGCAAGATGGCAGTCTGCTCGCGGTCGGGCGCAGTGACAACTTGGGTCTGGCCGTGCGTCTCGAGAAGGGCGCACAGGAAGTGCAGTGGACCGAGGAACTGGCGCCGCCTTTGAGCCACGCGCTGCTGCTCGACGTGGCGGCAGTTCGCGACGGGCCGATCGCCTGGGTGGCGGTCGGGCGCGCGGTGCAAGATGGCAAGGCGTTGGCGTGGTTGCAGCGCATCGGTACGAGTCCAGGGCTAGGGCAGGCGACGCGGACTGTGGCGCCTCCAGGCATGCAGGCGATGCTCATGCGCGTGGTCGCGTTGCCCGACGGCGGTGTGGTGGCGCTCGGTCACGCCGCGCAAGGTAGCGTCCCTGGGCCGGAAGGGCAGATGCGGCCGTATCTGGTGCGCACAGACGCGGGCCTGAACGTGGTGTGGCAGCGGTTGGGTGACCTCGGCTTCCACGCCGATGGTCTGGCCCTGTTGACCGATGATCGAACCCTGGTCCTGGGTGGCACAGCCCGGCCGGCCGAAGGTCCCCGTTCTGCCATGCAACACTGGGATATCGAAGGTGTCGCCGGGGCCTGGCGCACCGATCTGAAGTTGGCGCCCAGCGCGATCGTTGCGCTGCCCGGGAATCGACTCGGTGTGGTGAGCAACGGCAGTTTCGCCAGCCAGATCGATGGTTTCGCTGAACGCCTCGACCTCTGGGGCGCCGGAACGTGTCAGGCCAGCGGAATTTGTGCGGCGACGTCCAGTTGCGCGGATCTCGACCCGTGTACGCTCGACGCTTGCGACGCCAAGACGGGTTGCTCGCATTCGCCGATGAAGAACGGAACGCAGTGCGGCGAGGCAAAGTCTTGCCAGGGAGGAAGTTGCCAGTGAGAAGCCTTGCGTTGTGGCTGAGCGTGCTCGCGCTTGCAGCCTGTGGTGCGGACCTGAGCGAAAGCAAGCATGTGCCGGAGAAGGATGCGCAATCCGATCTTCTCGCCGCCGAAGTGGCGTCGACTTGTGCCGAAGCCGCACCGTGCGACGACGGCGATCCCTGCACGTTGGAGGATCGCTGCCACGAGGGCGCATGCGCGGGCAAGGCCAAGGACTGCGACGACGGCTCGCCCTGCAGCAAAGACGTGTGCGATCCTGTGCATGGCTGTCAGTGGCTACCCGTTGCCGCGACCTGTTCGGACGATGGCAACCCGTGCACGGTCAACGAGCACTGCGTTGGCACTGAATGCAAGGCGGACGCCAAGAACTGCGACGACAACAACCCCTGCACCAACGAGAGTTGCGACGCCAAGACTGGCGCTTGCGGGCACGTGAGCAACGGCCAAGAGCATTGCGTGCCGCGCTTCACCTTGACCTCGCCGCCGCATGGATTGCAACTAGCGGGGACTGATGGGCAAGTGCTGGTCGCAGGCCAGGTACACAGCGATGCCGGGGCGATTGCGCAAGTGACGATCGCCGGTGCGGTGACCGCGGTGGATGCCTCGGGGGCCTTCGCGCTGACGGTGCCGCTGCAATGCGGGCCGAACGTGCTGACGTTGCAGGCGACCGATGCCAATCAGGGCCAGGGCCACGCGATGCGCGCGGTGGTGTGGAGCCCGCAGTGGAGCCCGCTTCAGGCGACCGGAGCACAGGTGCCGAACGCCGGCCTGCTGCGGTGGGGAGCGCAGGCCGCGGCGCTGGCGGTGCAGGCGCAGGAACTCAATGTAGCCAAGCTGTTCAACCAGGGAGCGGTGAAATTGGCGTGGGCGCCGACCGTCACCAGCCAGTCTGGAAGTCCAGACGCGACCCAACTCGACCTCGCGCTGCAGGTGACGCCGACGAACGTGAAACTGCCGGGCAATCTTGGTGTGCCCCTGCTCGCGAGTTGCCAACCGGTGCCGAAGCTGGCCCCGCTGACCAATCCGCAGGCCCAGCAGGCGTGGGTGACGTTCGATGCGCTCAACGCCTTGCTGTGGGCGATGTGGCTGGGCGGTTGGTATGAGCTCGATGCCAGTTCGCTGCTGTTCGACACGGATTACGCGCTTCTGCAGATCGTGGTGGGCATGCACGCCCTGGTGCCGCCGCTGATCGTCGAAGGTCCGGGGCCGGCAGCGACTCTGCACGTACAGGAATTGCGCTTCGACATGGACATCCCCTTGGGCGACAAGGTGGTGCACGCGCAGGTGTGGGCGAGCTTTCGCGCCAAGGTGGTGTTCGGCATCCAGGGCGGGCAGTTGCGGCTGACGTTCGCGGACATAGAGGACCTGCAGACCGAAGTGGCGACGACCTACGCGGACACGGACTTGCACGTGACCGTGGAGAAGGTGGCGCGGCAGTTGGCGATCACGAAGTTGGTGACGCTGTGGCGCGAGGCGGGGCTGGTGGCGGTGCCGGTGGGGCTGGCTGGCGATGTGACGGTGGTTTCGGGTGGTGTGCTGGTGGGTTTGCTGTGATGTCTGATGTCACAGGACGGTCATAGCAATGCCGCGCCCTCACTAAGGATTCGCACCCGCAATGCTTCCGGAGCGTCCTGCAAACAGACGAGGTCCACTCCGCACGGCGCTGCGCACAACCGGCGTCGTCTTCGTCGGTTCTGGCCGAGTAGTGTGCTGGTGCAGGTAACCCTCAGTGTCACACGCCGCGAGACAGCTGTCCCGTTCGCTAGGTCCGGTGTCGCGGTCGTGTCGCAGGGGTAGGTGTCGC
>CAYHHL010000384.1:0-3132 GCA_964356325.1 uncultured Enterobacteriaceae bacterium
GTGCGGGTTCGGGTGTGGGGGCGGGTTCGGGGGCGGGGGCGGGTTCGGGGGCGGGTCCGAGCGTGCGGTCTCGGCGGGTCAGCAAGCTCGGATCGCTCGGATAGCTCCGCCTACCTCCCCACAATCACTCGCAGTTCCTTCATCTCCGTATTGCACAGCCGCACCGTCACCGCCCGCCCGTCGAACACGTCCTTGCTGATACCGTCGCCAATCTCCTGGAACGCCGCGACGATTTCAGGCTTGTCCGCCGAATCCGCCTGGATGACGAACGCCACGTCGACCTTGTCTGCCGCCAGCGTCAGCGTCACGTCCTTGCCGTTCTCGCCCGCCTCGGTGAAAAAGCCGATCTTCTTGAGGTGCGCACCCAGCTTTTGCGCATCCGCCGGTTTCGCGGTGCCTTCCTCGTACACCGTCTGGAAGGCACCGAACACGACCTTGTCGCGCATCGCGGCCTTGGCCATGTCACCGACCGCGAGCACCGCGATCAACACCACCATCGACAGTACGCCGATCCCCGCCGCGCGCCACGACGACTCCAAGCCACCGCCCGCATACACGTGGGCGTCGAACAGCTTGCCCTGCAGTTGACGACCGATGTGGAACACCATGACCACCGAACCGATCGCCACGCCATGAGCGAGACTGTCCGGCAACGCCATTGCCAGCCCCACCAGTCCAGCCGTCGCCGCGATGCCGACGAGCACAGCCTGCCTCGCCTTGTCGGGCTCACCCAACCGGGCCCAGTTCATCGCCAGCAGCGAACCCGCGGCCACCGGGCTGCCCAGAAAGCCGGCGAGGCCGATCTGGTTCGGCGAATACAAGCGAATCGCCGACGGCGGAACGCTCGGGGTCGGCAGGTCCAGGGGCGCTTGGGGTGCTTCGTACATCCGTGGCTGCTCCTTCATGTGGGTCCGCCAAGTACGCTACGTCCGCGCACAAGGCCGGTCAATCGCGCGCTTCGCTGTGGTCGGAGTACGACCCGGTCGGTCGGCAGGCGCACTTCAGTGCTGTGCGGGTGCGACCCGGTCGGTCGTGATCCTGCCCTCGGACAACGCGGGTCATGGAAGGACATCCAAACAGGGTAGCGCCCGACACTGCCAGACCCGACTTGCCGCGCGGGAAGTTGTCAGGCAAAACCACCCCCAAGCCCGAGCTTTTGAACCTTGCAGACGTCTGCAGGGTCGCAAAGCTCGCCCCGCCGGACCGAACCCACGATGGCCAATCACCTGCAAGCGCCTGCCCGCGACCCTGAATTCGCGGACATCCTGGCCGACCTCGGCCAGCGGAGTCGGCGTCGGCCACGGTTCCGGGTTCGGGTTCGGGTTCGGGTTCGGGTAACCGGCTCGGGCAGGCTCAGTCGAACGATGTGAAGCCGTACGCCCGCAGCATGTTGATGTCGACCACCTGCAGATGCGAGAGATTCTGGTCGAACAGCAGAATCACGCGGCGTCCAGCGTCCGTCGCTCGCGTTCAGCTGCGAAGGCGGGGCAGGCGTAGATGTCATCGCGTTCGAGATCAGGGAAATCCGCCAGGATCTCGTCGATCGTCATGCCGGCGGCGAGGTACGACAGCACGTCGTAGACGGTCATGCGCAGGCCGCGGATGCACGGCTTGCCGGAGCGCTTGCCCGGTTCCAGCGTGATTCTCGATAGCAGCGTGCGGGCGTCCATGTCCGAAAGGTAGCACCTCTCGTGGTGGTGTGCACGCAGGATCCTCAGGGCCGGTCAGAATCGCAACACCGATGGCACCGGCGCCAAGGCAGCCGACCCTGAGCCGTTGTTGTTCGCCCCATTCCACCGCGGTTCGGCGCGACGTGCTTCCGCGGTCGGGCGCGCGTGCCGTGACCAGCGAGATCGTGCGCCATCGGGCCTGCAACTTAACGGGGGTCCTGTGCGGCTTGGCCACTGCCCCGCGGCCAGCGTCCAGGCGCGATATTTCTCGTAGACTTGCCGCGCGGGAAGTTGTCAGGCAGAACCACCCCAAGCCCGAGCTTCTGGACCTTGCAGACGTCTGCAAGGTCGCAAAGCTCGCCCTGGCCGAAGGAGCCCACGATGGCCCATCACCTGCAAGTGCCTGCCCGCGACCCTGAATTCGCCGACGTTCTGGCCGACCTCCGCCAACTCGCCCGCAACCATCTCCTGGTCTACCGCGTCGAGGTCGGGCGCGTCCTGCTCGAGCGCTTCTTCGCCGGTAGCGCCGCCGCCTACACAGACATGGATCCGGGCAAGGAACTGGCGTTCACGCGGTTCGTCGAAACCTGCGCCGAGGAACTGAGCGCCTTCCGCTTGGGCGAGCGGACCTTGCGCGACTGCATCCGCACCCACCTCGTGTTCCTGACCCTACCGCCGGCGGCGCGCGAGGCACTGCAGTTCTCGCACGTGGTCGAGCTCACCCGCGTCGCCGACCCGACCTTGCGCGGCCAACTCGCAGTGGCGTCCGTCGCTGGGGACTGGTCGGTGGTCCAGCTCAAGGGCGCTATCGGCGAGGCCAAGGCCGGCAACTGGTACGACACCGACGCCGATACGCCCGGCAGCCAGCCGCCGCCGCCTCGCGAACTGCCGCCGCCGGTGCCGCAAGCCGGACGTCTGGTGACGCGGGCAGAGAAGTGGGCTGAGGAAGTCGAGATCTGGTCAAGCCAGTGGTCCGCCGTCGACGCCAGCCGGCTCAGCAAGGCGCAGCGCCAGCGCGTCATCGCGGCGGTGACGGCGTTGCGGGCCAAGTTGGACGGCGTGGAGCGGGTTTTGGCCCGGGCTTCGGTCAAGGCAGTGGCGCGTTGACCGAGGTGCCAGGGCTGGGCAACAGATGAGATCGCTGAGTTTTATGTCAAGGCAGACCAACATCGCGCACCTCCGCACGGCCCCGGCCTGAGCGCTGCCGCAACTTCTCCAGCGACCAGTCCACCAGCGCGCTGCCGAACCGCGCGACCCTTTTCAGCCGAACTTGGCCGCCTCCATCGCACGCCCCAGGCACGCCGCCGCCGGCAGCCGTGCGGTTTCCTCGCAATCACAGGCGTCCATACCGCGCCAGCGCCGCGGCCGCGTCGAACGGCGCCGCCGGCCGCGAATCGCGCAGGGAATCCAGGGCTATCGCAAGAACGCCCTGAAGCCGCCTCGATGGCCTGGCTGACGGCAT
>CAYHHL010000385.1:0-3130 GCA_964356325.1 uncultured Enterobacteriaceae bacterium
CTTCGGCGGCGGTGGCGGCGGTGGCGGTGGTGGCTTCGGCGGCGGTGGCGGCGGCGGCGGCTGCGGCGGCGGCAATGGCGGCGACAACAACCAGATCAGTCACAACGGCGGCAGCAGCGGCGGCAACGGCGGCCTCGTCATCCTGACCTATAGTGCGGTGACTTGTCCTTTGTGATCTCGCGATGTAGCACTGATCGAAGTCGCTGGGATCACTGACAAGCGCCATCGCAGCACGCCATGCCCTTTTCGGCGCACTTCACATCGAGCTTCACGCCGGTGCTGCTGACCGCTGCGGCGACCACGGCGAACGGTAGGCAGTCGGCGGTGGCCGATACTGGCGCTGCGGTGACGGTGCTGTGCGCTTGCAAGTGAGGCGGCGGATGAATTTGGCTGCGGTCGT
Source organism: uncultured Enterobacteriaceae bacterium (assembly GCA_964356325.1). GTDB lineage: Bacteria > Myxococcota_A > UBA9042 > UBA9042 > UBA9042 > CAYHHL01. The sequence continues at coordinate 401 of CAYHHL010000385.1, forward strand.
TGTGCCCGTTCAAGATTCGCAGGCAACTCCATGAAGTTAACTTTAACCTTGAGGAAATAGTAGACCGCAGCTAGCCGCCCAGCACCGCGGCGGAAAGCGCTGTGTCTGTCGGTGAGAAGCGTGGCAGCCCTGACCGTGGCCTCCGCGGCCGCCAGCAGCGTCCTGGCCCCCTCAAGAACCGCACTTGCGGCACTTGCCGGCGTCGCATGTCAGCCAGATGTCGCAGCCGACCTTGCCGGGCCCGCACGGCTGACCCTCCGAAGTGGGCTTGACGCATGTCCTCGTGCCGTTGTCGCAGTTGAGAATTCCATCGCACTTCAAATGGTTGCCGATATCGCGGCACGCATGCCCCTCGGTGCCCGCCACGACGCAGAGCTTGGTCTTTTGATCACAGCCGAATGGCAATGCACAGACTTTTACGGGATCGCACGCCTGCCCCAGCCCGGGCCGCGGCACGCACTTCGTGTCGCACGTCGCCTGCCAGTTCGGGCAATCCCAGATGTCTGTGCAGGTATCGCCGATCTTTTTGGGTTGACGGCACACTGTTCCCGAACACACGAGCGCGTTTCCGCAGTTGCGGTTGTTTGGGCATGGATCTCCGGCCATCGGTTGGCCGCAGGCCGCCTTGCCCTCGTCGCCGACGCACGCGAGTCCGGATGCGCAGTCTACACCCTCGCTGCACAGCTCACCGGCTTTCGCGGGAAGGCTGCAAGTACCGTTCGCCGCACACAAGAGACCGATCGGGCAGAAGTCATCGCTTGAGCAGGGATCTCCGGCCTTGCCGTGGCCGCACATCGCTGCAACTGCTTGCCCGCCGGAGCCGGTCTGTACGCACGAGATACCATCCTGGCAGTCCGTGCTCGCGTTGCAGGATTGGCCGATCGGGACAGGCGCTCCGCACCACCAGCTTCCCGGCACGGCGCTCGGCGCCAGACACCGTTGGCCTGCCCCACAGTACTTCTCGGCCTGGGCAAGGCTGCACAGCCCCGAAGACGGCACGCAGACTCCGCAGCCATCCGCCGTTTTCGAGCACTCGCCTGACATGCACTCGATGCCGAACAGGCAAGGCTGCCCGGTCTCAACGCGGGGAACGAGCGCAAGCTGCGCGCAGGTGTCCATGGACACCGTCTGCGTTACGGCACAGCCAGCGGCGGCTGAAGCGGCGCACTTGCCAACGCCAACCGGGTCGAGCCCGACGCGTCCTGCTTCCAGAGCCCACCGCATGTAGGAGCCTTCTTTGCCCAGCGGATAGACCTTCATGCAGGCCTCGAACGATTCGAACAGGTAGGTGAAGCAGCCCGCGTCCAGATGACACTGAGCCGCCCGCCATGCCTCCATGAATGCGTCGGTTTCGGCGGGCGTGGCCGTGCCTGGCTTCGCAGAGGGACCCTTGGAGGATGTCGGCGCGCAGACCTTGGGCTTGGCTGTGCACGCCGTAACCTGCGGGTTCCAACTGCACTCCCAGTCGTCGCAGTCGGTGTAGCCGTCCTTGTCGTTGTCCTTGCCATCCGAACACTTCGCGTTCGCGCCGACGGCATCGTCGGGAAGGCTTTCCTGGCAGGCCTGGGCCACCGCGGCATCCTTGGCCCCGAAGCACCCGTAGTCCTGGCAATCCGCGTAGCCATTCGCGTCGTTGTCGAGGTGGTCCGTGCACTTCTCGAACGTATTCTCGCCCTTGGCAAAGCAGAAGTCCGCGACGGTCATGCCATCGTTGGCGGGCCAAGGTTCTGCGGATTTCGAACAGCTATAGTCGGCGCAGTCCGTATAGCCGTTCTTGTCGGTGTCGATGCCGTCTGCGCACCGCTCGTAGCTCGCTTCGCTCACTGATGCACAGTAGGCGACGGCGTCCGGCGACGCGCCGTGGTCGGCTCGCGAACAGGCAAAATCGTAGCAGTCCTGGAAGCCGTTGCCGTCGTTGTCGCCACCGTCCGAGCACAGCGCCAACGTGTCTTCTTTGGCCGCTGTCGCCACTGGTTTTTTGCAAGCAGCGACCGGCATGCAGTCAGGATCCTTGCAGTCAATCAGCTTGTCGCCATCGTTGTCCTTGCCGTCCGCGCAGGCTGTTTCGGCGCTCCCGGTGCAAACGCTCACGAACAGACCATATCGGCAATAGAAATCGCCACAGTCCGTGACGCCGTTGCCATCGTTGTCGATTCCATCAGAGCACAATGCGTCGCTGAATTCCCGGCCGCAGCACTCCTCCATGACGACCGATTTGCACCCGTGACCAGCGGCAGCTTTCAACGGTGCGCCTGGGTCGTGAGGTGAGGCGCAGGCCATGGCGAATCCGAGCGCTGCTGACAGCGCAGACCAGCGCACAAGGTTTCGTCCAGAGACCATCATCCCCCCTGATGTGTTGGCCAGCCAACAACGCTCCGGTGCCAACGAGCGTGCGACGCGACCAGCCCGTCCAGCGGTGGCCAACACAGACTGTACGCCCGGAACACAGCAGCGACAAGCATGATTGCGCCTCGCTGCGGAAGGTGAGCAGCGCGCTGTGGTGGCCCAGGCTCAGGCGCTCGGCCAGATCGGCAGTCAGGTGCCGGGCTTGCTGGCCTATGCGCCCCAAGCGATGCAAGGTCGAGGCGCCCATCTGGTACTTTGTCCACGCAAGCGGTCATACCTTCGCAAACCACAGCCTATCTCGCAGTGCCCTCGTCACTCCAGCCCAGCCTGCGCCTGCAACCGCTCGATTACCTTTCGCACCAGCGCCTGTTCCGGCAGTCCGTG
>CAYHHL010000386.1:0-3031 GCA_964356325.1 uncultured Enterobacteriaceae bacterium
CGAGGTCGCGGGGGCGCAGGCGTGGGTTTGACATGGGCGGGAGGATAACTCAGGCACAACTCGCCGTCGCCTGCGAGTTCACCGGAATCCGGGGCCGGGGCCGGAGCCGGAGCCGGGACCGGGGCCGGAGCCGGAGCCGGGACCGTTGTCGAGGGGCGAGAAGCGGATAGCTTCGATTCCTCGACAACGGGCGGGGGCTGTAGCGACCGAAGGAAGCGGAGCTCCCCGCCCTGAGCCGGGACCGGAACCTGAGCCCGAACCCGTTCCCGAACCCGTTCCCGAACCCGTTCCCGACCCCGAACCCGTTCCCGACCCCGTTCCCGAGCCTACTGCACCTTGCCCACCGACCAAACCAACTGCGCCGTCGCCTGCGCGATGTCCAAATCCACCTGTACGCGCACCAATTGCGCCTTCAGCACCGCCGTCTGCGCATCAGCCAGCTCGATCTGCAGCCCTACGCCCGCGTCGTAGCGCTGCTGAGCCGCCTCGCGCGCCGCCTCCGCAAATTTCACTTGTGCAGCCGCTGGGTTGATTCGCTTGCGCGCCTGCAACAGGGTCGCCACCGCCAGGTTCAAGTTGGATCGCAGTGTCAGGACCTGGGCATCCTGGTTGGCCCGCAGACCGCGCAATTGGGCCCGCGCGTCGGCAATCACCGGGGCTTGCGTCCACACCGTCGCAAGCGGAATGCTCACACCGGCCGCTAGTTGGAAGTTGTAGAACATGCCGTCCAGCGCCAGCCCGCCGGTAGAGCCTTGCGCCGACACGTACAGGCTAGGGCGCATCACCCGCTGGGCCGCCTTGACCGCCGCTTCCTGCGCCGCCATCCGGAAGCGCAATGCCGCGTATTCGGGACGGTTCTGCACTGCAATCTGCACCAGGGCGTCCAGCTGCGCGTCGTCGTCCAGTTCGCCCGTCAGCTCCGGCGCTTGGAAATTCGGCGGTTGCAGGGCAGCCTTGGTGATGCGCGTATCGCCCATCTGCGCCGCCAGGTTGACCCGGGCCGACCGCGCCGCTTCCTCCGCACGCAGCAGATCGCCTTGCGCCGCCGCGAGATCCGCTTCAGCTTTCAGGAGATCCAGTTCGTTGCGCACCCTGGCTTGCACGCGTTGCTGGGTCACGTCGCGGGTGCGTGTCTGCTGTTGGACCGCAAGCTGGAAGGCGTGCAAGCCAGATTCCGCTGCGTAGGCAGCCAGATAGGCGCTGGCTACGTTCCACCACACTTGCGTGCGCACCGTCTGGACATCGGCCTGGGCCGCTTCCACGCCGTGCCGCGCCGCCTCGATCGTCGCCGTGGTGCGCCCGAAATCGAAGTAGGTCCACTTGGTTTGGGCCTGGCCGGACCAGTAGCCGTTCAGTTCGTAGCTCGTCGGTCGGCGGGACGCGTTGAACGCAGCCGACGTCGTGCCCACGCGGGGCGGCCGATTGCCCGTAACTTCCTGGTGTTGGAATTCGATGCTGGCGGACGGCAGCCAACCGTTGCCTGCGACGCCGACCTGCGCTTCGGCACTTTCCACCCGCGCCGCAGCCTGTTGCAGGCTCGGATGCTGACGAAGCGCGCGCTGGAACGCCGCGTCCAGGGTCAACACAGGCGAAGAATCCAGCGCGAACCCAGGTTGCGGGCACAGCAAGACCATGGAAAGAAGGGGCAACCAACGCGCCATGGCAGGCTCCATCTACTCGTAGCGCAGGGCGTCGATGGGATCGAGCTGCGAAGCCTTGCGCGCTGGCCAGAAGCCGAAGAATACGCCGACCGCCGCCGAAAACCCGAACGCCAGCGTGGCCATTTGCGGATCGAACTCGGTGGGCCAGCCGGTCGCGTCGGAAAGCAATCTGGCCGCCAGCCAACCGACCAACACGCCCAGCACGCCGCCTATCGCCGACAACACCACGGCTTCGATGAGGAATTGCGCCAGGATGTCGATGCCGCGCGCGCCTACCGCCATGCGGATGCCTATCTCTCGGGTCCGTTCCGTGACGCTGACCATCATGATGTTCATGATGCCGATGCCGCCGACCAGCAGCGACACTCCGGCGATCGAGGCGAGCAGGATCGTCATCTGATCCGCGACTTCCTCGCTGGCCTTGGCGATGTCGCGCAGGTTTCGCAGCGAGAAGTCGTCCTCCTGCGCGTCGGTCAGGTGGTGGCGCTGGCGCAGGACCGCGCGCATCTCTTCGACCGCCACGTCGGCCAGATCCGCTGACACGGCCGAGGCATAGATCGATCCGACCTGATCGCGCGCGCCGCCCGCCAGCCGCTGCATGAAGGTCGAGAACGGGATCACCACGGCATCGTCCTGATCGTTGCCCGTCGGCGACTGACCCTTGGGCTCGAGCACGCCGATCACGCGGAACGGCACCTTCTTGATGCGGATGGTCTGTCCCAACGGATCGCGCTCGCCGAACAAGGCCGAGGCCACCGTTTGCCCGAGGACGCAGACCTTGCCCTGCGCCGCTTCGTCCAGGTGCGTGTGGGTCGTGCCGGACGCCGCCTGCCACTCGCGCACTTTGTAGAATTCGGGGGTCGTGCCGAACACCGACGAGGACCAGTTCGCATCGCCGGCCACGAGTTGCGCATTCTGCCGGTTGGATGGCGCGACTGCGGTGATGGTCGAGACCTCGCGGCGCAAGGCGTCGACGTCGTCCAGGCCCAAGGTGGTGTTCGTGCCAGATCCGCCGCGAACGCCACCGGCTGACGAGGAACCCGGTAGTACGATCACGAGGTTGGCGCCGAGCGAGGAGATGCGCGTGGCCACGCTGGCCGAAGCGCCGGTGCCGAGCGCGACCATGGTGATGACCGCCGCGACGCCGATGACGATGCCGAGCACGGTCAGGAACGCCCGGGCCTTGTTGCGCGCGATGACCCGCAACGCGAGGCGGAAGAACGCTAGCAGGCTCATCCGACCTCCGCTGCCACTGTCGCTCGCCAAGGTGTCGCCACCATGGGTGTCCAATCCGCTGGCGGTGGGCCGTCGTGCATGATCTGGCCATCTTGGAACTGCACCACGCGCCTGGCCACCGCCGCCACGTCGTG
>CAYHHL010000387.1:0-3000 GCA_964356325.1 uncultured Enterobacteriaceae bacterium
GCGTGGACGATTGCGTGACGCAAATCGAATACTGGCTGGCGAACTTCGCCGCCGCGCGCGACCTGGCCGAGCGCTGCCACGCCCATGTCATGGCGCGGCACACTTACGCCCACCGCGCAGCGACCCTTCACAATGCTCTGCTGGCTTGGCATGCCGGGAAACGCGGGCGACTCCCATGAGAAGGCCGACACTCTCCATCGTCATGCCGGTGTACAACGTCGCAGCCTACCTGCCGCGCTGTCTGGAAAGTCTCGCCGCCCTGACGCCGCCGGCCGACGAGATCGTCGTGGTTGACGATGGCTCGACCGACGACTGCCCGCGCATCCTCGCCGAGTTCGCTCCCCGCTTGCCGCAGATGCGGGTGATCCGGCAGGAGAACGGCGGGCTTTCGGTGGCGCGCAACACCGGACTGGACGCCGCGCGCGGGAAATATCTCGCCTTCGTCGATTCGGACGATTTCGTCGAACCCGATGCCTACGCGGAAGCGCTGGAGCAGGCCGAGTCCGGACAACTTGACATGGTGCTGTTCAATGCTCGCTACCATTTCGAGGGCCGCAAGCCGGACCGACCGATCTATCCCGATGCACCAGCCACGGGAATCGTTCCCGGCCGCGAATGGCTGCGGCAACGCCTGAAGGCCGGGCGCTTTCTGCATATGGTCTGGCTGCATCTATACCGCCGCGATTTCATCGAGACCAACGGCTTCCGCTTCATTCCGCGGCTGATCCACGAGGACGTGATCTGGACCACGCAAGCGCTGCTCTCGGCGGAACGGACCTGCTATCTGCCGCGCCTCTCGGTGAACTACCGGATTCCCATCCGGCAAGCAACGGCCGAAGCAAAGCAGAATCGCCTGGAAGCCATTGTCGAAAGCAGCGTCACCAACGCTCGCGCGGAAGAAACATTCGCGACTGAACTGAGCGCGGACCCAGAGCTTCAGGCGCTCTTGCGTCATCAACTGGTCGATGGCGCCCTGTCGATATTCCATCTGCTGGCAAAAATGCCGGATCGCGCAGCGGCGCGGCTCATGCTCCGGAAATTGAGGGCCAATGGCCTCTTCGGACTGCTCTGGCGCAATGCCAACCATGCGGCCCATCGGCGACGGATCGCGAAACACTATGTTCTCAGTCTTCTGTAAGTCCGCGTGTAGTACGCTTGGCGGTCCCCGGCCCGCGGCAAGAACGCCGGCTGTCTGCAGGAGAAGCAATGAAATCATTGTTTGATCAACTGGTTTGCGGTTACCTGCGGTGGGTGCCGATAACCGAAGGAAAGGGCCGCATCTACCGCCAGTTTGCCCGGCGCGACTGGCCCGCCGGCGCACTTGAAGACGTGCAGACCAAAGACGGCTTTCTTCTGCGGCTCAATCCACGCAACGAAGAGCACCGGCGCATCTGTTACTACGGCGAGCACGACGAGCGCTATGAGCTTGCCTTGCTGCGCAAGATCATTCGACCCGGAGACGTGTTCTGGGATATCGGCGCCAACGTCGGCTACTACTCCTGTCTCGCGGCCAGACTGGTCGGCGCGTCGGGTCGCGTGGTCGCTTTCGAACCGGCACCGACCACCCGCGAATTCCTCGAGGACAACATTCGCCTGAATGCGTTCGGCAACATCTCAGTGCTGCCCTATGCCATTGGCGAGCACGATGGCGTGGCGGCGATCCACATGATCGATCCCGCCCTGGGTGAGGGAACGGCTTCGCTCAATGCGTCCGATGACAAGTCATTCAGTGTGGACGTGGAAGTGCGCCGCCTCGACGATCTGTACTCGAAGCTGCCGCCGCCCATGCTGGTAAAAATCGATGTCGAGGGCGTGTTCGGCCAACTCTGGCGCGGCGCCCGCGGATTCTTTTCCGAGCATGCACCAATCGTCATGGCGGAACTCAAGGGCGAAGCTTTTGTCTCCGCCGCTGGAAACCTCGGTGAAGAAATTGCTGCGCTCGGCTACTCAATGTTTGAAATTCACAAGCGTTCGATCCGGAAGGTTACCGATCCTGCCCTGTCGAGGAAGCGCAACTTCATTCTCGTCAAGCAGGACAGTCCAGCCTTTTCACGGCTGAAGTCCATGGTGGCATAGGCCAGCGAATGGAAGTCAGCCGCCGGACGAAGACAAGGCAATGGCTGTTCGCGGCATGGCTTGCTGCGGTCGTATTCGTCTTCCCGATTCCGCACACCATCGCTCTGCGCAACGTGCTTTTGCTAACCGGAGTCCTTGTGCTGCTACTGGGCTACCGCGACGCCCAGCCCACCCTTGCGCCGTGGCTGAAACCCGCCTCAAGGTGGTTGGCGGCACTCACCGCGTGGATCGTGTTTCATTCCCTGTTTGTCACTCAAATGCCGGCGACGATTTTTGCGATCGATCAGTTTCGCGCCAACTGGCTGATGCCGTTTCTGATAGGCGCGATCGGTGCCTGGGCGGCAACGCAGTTGCCGCGAGCACGCGCCACACAGGCCGTCGCCGTCGCCCTGGCAGTGCACATGCTTTGGCTGCTGGGGTGGCAGTTCAAGGTATGGCTGGCCACTGGCGGCTGGCCGTTTAAGGTAACACCCTTCGGCGGCTATGATTACCAGGGAACACTCAACAGCTTTTTGCTGGCACTGCTGGTAGTGGACCGCTTGCTCTGGATTCTTAAACAATCCTCGCCCCTGTCGCTTGGACGGCAATGGGGCTGGGCGATGCTGGTCCTGTCGCTGCTTGCCGACCTTGCGCTGCAATCACGCAACAGTACCGTCATATCGCTTTCGCTGCTGCTGGCGGCAACCATTACCCTGCTGAAGGTACGGTCACGCTACTGGCGTATCGGTGTGGCCGTCATAGCACTGGTTGGGCTACTTGGCGCCGGTTCGCTGAAGTTCGACCCAAGATGGCAAGGTCTACGCGAATCCGCCAATTTCGGCTGGTCGTCGCCTGACCTATACTGGATGACCTACGCGGCGGCAAGGAATCCAATGACGCCGTCCGGCAGAAGGCTCGATGAATCAGCCTACTTGCGTTCTGCTT
>CAYHHL010000388.1:0-2992 GCA_964356325.1 uncultured Enterobacteriaceae bacterium
GCAACGGTTCCCCGGTCAGGATGTGCAGCAGTCCGGTCGGCAGCGGCGTGGCGTCAATGCCTTCCACTTCCGGCACGAAAATGCCGGTCTTCACCAGGCGACCGACGCTGCCCACCTGCACGACCTCGCCCGAGACCAGGTCGACGCGGTAGATGCCATGGACCTCGTCCTCCGCCGAAAGCCACAGCGCGCCCAGCGCCACGTCCGCGCCTTGGATGTGCTCGACCTTGCGCGACATCGGCAACGGCGACAGGGGCTTCCAGCCGGCGGCGACGTCGTAGCGCAACATCGTGTCGTCGCTGTAGTGGTCGCACAGGTAGGCGATCATCGTCGGCTCGTCCACGCTCAGGAACGACGCCTCGTGCTGGGGCAACAACACGTGATCGACGTACTGCAAGGTCTTCGGATCGAAGCGCGCGACGGCTTGCTGGTTCAGCCCCGTGTTCGGTTGCTCCAGCGCGGCGTACAGCAACCCGGCCGCGACGTCGATGTCGCCGATGTGGTTGAAACCGAGCGCGGTCAGGGTCGCTGGCAGGGGCAGTTCACGCGCCACCAGTTCGTTGAACTGCTCGTCGGTGCGCCACAAGCCCCCGGAAGCCGAGAAGATCCAACCGTCCGGCACGCGCGCGACGCCTTGGCTGTAGAACAGGCTGACGGCGTGTTCAGCGCTGTGCGTGGCGGTCCATGTCGGCGCGCTGACTTCGGCTGAACTGACCTCGGTTGCGCTGACTTCCGCCGCCATGTCCACGGTCACGTCGGCGCCGGAGTCCGCGATCGTCACGGTGTCCGCCGCGGGCGCAGGCTTGGGCGTCGAGGGCGAGGAGCACGCGGCGAGCATCAGGGCAAACAGCGCGGAACTGGGGCGGATGGCTGACATCGTGTACCTGCGGCCACAGCGGCGTGGTGCGAGCATGCGGTGGCGCGGCGGCAGGTTCAAGCGCGCTGCAGCAGGCAGTCCAGGATCGCCCGCAGCTCGCCCATGTGCAGCCCGGCGCGCCCCGAGAACTCGGCGGGTTGCACGGCCACGCCCAGTTCGGCCAGCACGTCGGTCAGATGCCCGGCCTTGCTGTGGTCGAGATTGCACCACGCCGCCTTGAGCAGCACGCCGCGATCCTGCACCTCCAGCACGTCCAGCGCCCGTTGGTGCCAGGCCAGCAGCAGGTCGTCTTCACGCAGGAATTGCCGCCAACGCTGGCCAAACTCGGCGGCGGGCACGGCCTGGGCAAACTGCGCCGCGGAAAGCTCGATCTTGACGCATTTGCGAGCGTCGGCAGCGGCTTCGTGGGCGATCAGGCACTCGAAGCGCTCACCAGTCGCCACCCGCCACGCACACACCTGGATCGGCCGCGCCGTATGCCGGGCGCCCACCGTTTCGACGTGCAGCAGGACGTGCCGCTCGGGATGCTGGGTCAGTTCGGGCGGCAGGGCAAGCCGGCGCGGCGTCTGGCGAACCTTCGGTCGGCGGGTGTTGCGCACGCTGCTGCGCTCGATCTGCACGTCGATCATGCCGTCGAACGCGCGCAGCAGGTCGGGCAATCCCGCGGTCTCCGGCTCCAAGAAGCCCAGCGTGGCGACGATCGCTTCCAAGGTCGAGAGGTAATGCACCTGCGGTTCGGCGCGGATCCGATAGCGGCTCGGCTCGGGCGTGGCCAGAAAGACGTGCGGCAGGTCCTCCAACCACGGGTTGTTCTTCACCAACGCCTTGACCTGATGCCAGGTGCCGTCCAACACCACCAGCGTCGTCGGCCGCTCCGCTTCGGACAGCGATTCGACCGCACGCGCCTTGTCGCTGGGAAACAGCAGGGCGGCACCCGGCGGCGGACAGGTGGCCAACACCGAAGGCACGCCGGTCCACGGGGCATTGACTTCGACCTCGCAGCGTTGCAGGCCCAGGTGGGCAAAACGCACCGTACCGATGGGCTTATGGCGTTCGCGCGGGTGCTGCAGGATGTAGACCAGGGTGCGGTTGGCGACCTGCGGCAGGCTCGCGCACACACAGACGCTGGAGGGTTTGAAGCAGCGGTAGCAGAACTCGCGTGTCACTGTTCAGATCCCTTGCGCATCAGGGTCCAGAGGGCCAATCAGAAACTCCGTTTCCGATTGGCCGGGAGCGTTGCCAGCTGGGTCGCCGAGCGCGCCGATGCGGGCGCGCCGGCTCCGCTCCAAGGTTCCACGTCGTTTTCGGATCGGTGTTCAAGATCCATTGCCGCGGTCGCGCGTCGCACCAGGATGGGCCACTTGCCCGCGGAGGTCACCATGCGCGCCATCGTTTTCGCCTGCCTGCTCGTTCTCGGTGCCTGTAGCGTAGCCTCCCCCGGCTTTTCCATGGACGGCGGCGAACGCGCGCTGTGCGGGCCGTGGCGCCTCGAACTCACCGACGCCTCGGGCCGCCAACTGCCCACTTTCGAACGCGGCGGCCGCACTTACGTCCTGGGCGACCAGGGCCAGCGCTACAGCCTGCGCATCCGCAACGGTTCGCCGCGCCGGATCGAAGCCGTCGTTTCGGTGGACGGGCGCGACGCGGTCGACGGCAAGTCCGCGCGTTGGGAGAAGACCGGCTATGTCGTCGCGCCCTACAGCGAAGTCGTCATCGACGGATTCCGCTTGTCGATGCGCGACGTGGCGACCTTTCGCTTCTCGTCGGTGGCGAGGTCTTACGCGGCCCAGACGGGCGATGCGCGCCAGGTCGGCGTGGTCGGCGTGGCGATCTATACCGAGCAGGCGCCGCCGCGTCGGCCGATGATCCGCGACTCGCGCCCCGACGATGAGTACGACCGCGGTGCCGGCGAACCGCGCCGTGATCAGGCGGAGAAGTCCGAGTCCGCGCCTGCCGCTGCCCCTGAGGGGCGTGCGAAGGCCGGTGCGGCTGCCGAGCGCGGCGGCGGCGATCGGCCGGCGAGCGCGGACCGTCGTGCCGAGAATCGCCCGGGTCTCGGTACCGAATTCGGCGAGCGCCGGACGTCGCAGGTCTACACCGTCGACTTCCGGCGCG
>CAYHHL010000389.1:0-2968 GCA_964356325.1 uncultured Enterobacteriaceae bacterium
CGCGTACAAAGTGCCGCGCGTTCTGGTCGCTGGCCTCCAGCAACCGACGGATGGCAGCGGCATCCGAGTCGCGTAACTCACGGCAAATCCAATCGTTGCTCACGGTGCGTCGGTCCAGGCGCAGGTCGGTCGCGCGCTGTCACCGTCCTTGGTTTGCTGCTTGGCGTCAAGGGCGGTTCAACCTCGCCAGAGGCTCGACTCGCCAGCGTAGTGCTTCGACTGCTGGGAAAAACGCCTCGTCGTTGGCGGGCAGAAACCGATGGCCGTGCAGGTCGGTCAGACAAGCAGCATGGCCTGGCCCAAAGCGAACTGCGAGGTGTCCCTTGCGCTCGCTCCACGCAGACCGTATCTTTCTTCCGGAGGATTTCATACGGTCATGACCGCGCCCGCCCAGCCCCAGCTCGAACCCGGCCGTGTCTACCGGACGCGCGACCTCGCAGCATGGAGCGCCAATGCGCCCAGATTGGCCCAGCGCCTCGTGCGCGACGGCGAGTTGGTCCAGTTGGCTCATGGTCTCTATGCCCGACCGCGCCGCAGCCACTTTGGCATCGTCCCGCCTGCCGACGACGAACTGATGCGGGCCTTCTTGGACGGCGGGCCGTTCGTGTTCACCGGTCCCGAGTATTGGAATGCGCTCGGCCTGAGAACGACGGCCGTGTACGCGCAGCAACTCGTGTACAATACCAAACGATCTGGGATGTTCCAGTTGGGTGGCAGGTCGTTTCAGCTGCGCCGCGTCGCCTTCCCCGCCGAGCCTTCGCCCGAATGGTATGCGATCGACTTGCTGGAACACGCCGACGAGGCTGGCGTTGCCCGATCCGAAATCGCTGCCGCGCTGGCGACGTCGGTGCTACGCGGTCGTTTCGATCGTCAGCGATTGCGCGAAATGGCAACGCGTTACGGCTGCAAGACGACCCAGGCGCTGGTCGATGCCGCGACGCCACGGGTGGCAGCTTGATCGGCGTCCAAGGGCCTAATTTCGTTCACAACCACGCCGACTGGGCCGACCTGCTGCAAGTCGTTGCCAAGCAGCGCAACCTCGGGCCAGCCCTGGTCGAGAAAGACTACTGGGTCACGCACACGCTGTGGGCGCTGCACGCCGCGGGTTTGGAGGTCTGGTTCAAGGGCGGTACGGCGCTTTCCAAGGGTTTCCGCCTCATCGAGCGGTTCTCGGAGGACCTCGACCTGAAGATTGAACCCGGCACTGTGCGAAACCTCGCCGCCGTCAACAACTGGACCAGCGAGGGCCCGCAGGCTACCTCGGTGCGGCGAACGTTCTTCGAGGCGTTGCCTGCGGTTGCCGTCGTTCCCGGCGCGCACGTGGCCCTAGACCCTGACACCGTCGACAAGTCCTGGCGAAGCGCGAACTTGCACGTGACCTACCCCGGCCGCTTCGTGCACCAGCTCGGCGACGTGTTCCGCCCGTTCGTGCTGCTGGAGGTGGGCAGCGCGCGCGCCTGAGTTCTTCGTCGACGAAAACCTGAGCAAGGTGCTGACTATCCGCGCCATCGAGGCAGCGGGCTTCCCGGTGAGCTTCGCGGGCGATAGTCGGTGCGGCATGGAGCGCGCGGTGCCCGACAAGGTTTGGCTGCGTGTGGCCGGCGAGCGCGGCTGTACTCTGCGGCGAGTTGGGCCTTGTGGCATTCGGGCGCCACGGAGTGCTCCAGTACGTGAATACGCTCGCGGGCTCGGCTTCGGGCGTTCGAAGGCGATTTCCACATAGCCCACCTTGGCCACGAGCGCACCGAGGCTGGACCCCGTACTCAAGACGCAGTGACGAACTGGAGGGACGCATGGTCATCGAAGTGATCCGGGGTGACATCACCAAGCAGGAGGTCGACGTCATCGTCAACGCGGCCAACGAAGCCCTGGCCGGCGGTGGCGGCGTCGACGGGGCCATCCACCGGGCTGCCGGGGCCGAGGAACTGCACGAGGCGTGCGCCAAACTCGGCGGTTGCAAGACGGGCGACGCCAAGCTGACTCCCGGGTTCCGGCTCCCGGCGACGTGGATCGCGCATGCAGTAGGACCGCGCTGGCGGGGCGGCGACCGGGGCGAGGCAGAGCTGCTGGCGTCCTGCTACCGGCGCGTGCTGGCGCTGTGCGACGAGGTGGGCGCGCGGAGTGTCGCGTTCCCGGCCATCTCCGCAGGCATCTACGGCTACCCGGCCGAGAAGGCCGCGGAGGTGGCGGTCCTAACGCTGCGCTCGACGCCGACCCGAGTCGAGCGGGTCGTGCTGGTCGCCTTCGACGAGACGATGCTGCACGTGCTGCGAGGGGCGCTGGGCTGAGCGGCCGGATGAGCGCCACGGCAAGTTGGCAATCCTGGCGGCCGGAAGTGCCATGGCCATAGCCAGCGGTCGCGGCAGGAATGGCGCCTCGTTCACCGGACGAAGTGCCGCGTGCGCTGAAGCGGTGTCTTGCACATCGGGCACGGGGGCGCCGGGGATCTGCGTCCCGACGGTCCAGTCGAGTTGCTGACTTGGGCGTCGCCGTCTATCGTCCGCCTCGACCTCGCCGAGACGACATGACCTGTCGTCGCAGCGCGCGGCATTCCACGGAGGCGAGCGTGCCAGCAAAGCGACGAACGGAAGTGACCTACGTTCTCGAAACGTTGCGCACGCATCGTGACCGCGAACTCCGAGCCGAAGACCTTCTATCGTACTCGGACGACACGTTCACACTCGCGGGGCTGAAGCGGGCGCTCTCCGCGTTGCTGACCGAGGGCCGCGTCGTTCGGCAGGTCGATTCGGACCGCACCGTGTGGTGGGCATTCGCCCTGGATGTCCCGGTCGTGGCGCCCGAGCCCGCCGTACCCGAACCCGAACCCGAACCCGACACAGAGCCTGAGCCCGAGCCTGAGCCGGAGTCCTACCCCGAGCCCGCCCTCGACCCGCCGTCCGCTGTTGATCAGCCGTCCGAACCGGAGCCTGCACCGTACTTCGCACCCGTGCCTGTCCCACGCCCGACG
>CAYHHL010000390.1:0-2963 GCA_964356325.1 uncultured Enterobacteriaceae bacterium
CCTTTGCGTGCACAGGTCAGGGCAATCGCGCGCGGCCCCTGTCCAGCGGCGGGGTCGAGGCCGGCGGCCGGCGGTGCAGGGTCGCCTGCTCAAACGCATAAGCCAAAGCCAGCAGCCGCGGCTCGGAAAATGCCTTGCCGCTCAATGCGATGCCGAAGGGCGCCAACCCGGCTGCCGGATGCGACACCCTGCCCGCAGGCACTGCGACCGAGGGATACCCGGCCCCGGCCGTGATGCGAGCGCCCTCGCCCGCGGGGAACAGGATTGCGTCGGCGTCGTCGGCCGTGCCGGTCCGCCCGTCGGCGCCAGCCAGCAGTTCGTCCAGGGTGCCCTTGCACGCGGTGGCGTCGATCCTCAGGTCGGCGTGGTAGCGGTGACTGTCGGCACTCTCAGGCGAAGTATCGAGGTTTTCCGCCGCCGCCGCAATCGCCTGGCCATAGGGGATGGCGCTGAGATGGTTGCGATTCCACGTGACCAACTGCGCGAGCGTTTGGATACGCGCGCTGGGGCCGCGCTTGGCGAGGTACGCGTTCAGGTCGCGCTTGAAGCTGTAGAGCAGCACGGACGAACAATCGGCATCGAACGGAAATGCGACGCAAGGCGCTCGGCTGGCGAGCGCGGACTGGCTGGGAACTTGAGATGTTCGGATGACCTCCGCCCCGCGGCCCCGCATCACAGCGATCGCTTCGGCCAAGCGCAGTTGCTCGTCGGCACCGAGCCGCTGCCAATACGGCAACAGGGGCACGACGATGCGCGCGCCCCTCAGCGACGTGCGGTCCAAGAATCTTCTGTAATCGCTGAAGCAGCGCCCAGCCACCCGGCAGGCCTCAGTGGCCCGGTCGAGGGGATCATAGCCCGCGATTACGCCTAAGATCGTGGCGGCGTCTGCAACGTTGCGTGCGAGCGGGCCAGGCGAATCGCGATCGAGCGACACCGGCACCACGCCGTGCCGGCTGACCAGGCCGACGGTCGGTCGGACGCCGACGATCTGGTTCATGCTCGCCGGTCGGAGGATCGAGCCGCTGGTCTCAGTTCCGACCGCGGCGACGCTCATCCCCGCTGCGACTGCGACAGCAGCCCCCGAGCTTGACCCACCAGGCGTCAGCACGCACGACCCATCGACCGTCAGGTCGCGCCGAGGGGCATAGGGATTGCAGACGAACCCGCCGTCGGCACTGAAGCCGGCAGGAATCCCTGTCGACATGAATGCGGCGAGTTCGGTCATCGCGGACTTGCCCGTCAAGATCGCCCCCGCGGCGCGCAGGCGTTGCACGAGCGTCGCATCGTGGGCCGGCACCGCGTCCCCGAGCGCGAGTGATCCAGCCGAGGTGGGCCAGCCCGCGACGTCGATGTTGTCCTTGATCGCGATCGGAATGCCGTGCAGTGGGCCACGGGGCTGGACGTGTGCATCGAGCTCGGCAGCGACGTCCGCCGCACCGGTGTTTACGTGACGCATGGACTGCAACCGAGGTCCGGCGCGGTCATACGCCTTGATGCGCGCGAGGTGCCAGTTCCAGATCTCGGACGCCGTAAGCCGGCCTGCGCGCTGGGCCGCGAGGAGATGTGAGATCGTCGCTTCAGTCAGGTCGTACGACAGCCTGGGTGGCAGGTCGGCGTGGCTGGCATCGGTGCCGCCCGGGAGCAGGGACAGGGCGAGCGTGAGTAGGGTTAGACGCTTCATGGCTTCAGCTTCCCGGCGGGGGCCAGGGGCGGACTCCAACCTACTACATCGCGACAGCGCAAGCCTGTGACTGTGTGCGGGGTGTCCGAAGCTTCACGAGAATTCACAGGTTGCGCTAGCCTTGACGGCGTCGGCCGCCGGAGCCGAGTTCACCGGTCGCGCCCCTGGGACTTCTGGTCACGGTTCTGCTGGCGTTGCAGGTGATGCGAGCACGTGTGAGGCAACTCGCGGTGCGTCCAACCTCATGGCCAGGTAGCCGACCGCACTGTCGAGCGTGGCGGTTCGACTGTAGTCCGACTCCGGCACGTCCACTCCCAACAGTTCGGCCAGGCGCGTCACGAGGCGCAGGAAGTCCATAGAATCCAAGGCCAACGTATCCCGCAGCGGCTCGTCGCCCTTCAGCGCGGTCGCATCGGCATCGGGCGCTATCTCAGCCAGGGCCTGCAGCAGCGCGGCACGGGCGCGGTTCGCGGACTCGTTCACAAGGCCTCCGGATTTTCTAGTAGTTTTGCGATTTTGCCGAGAAGCCGGCTGCCGGTCATGCCGTCGCTCACCCGATGGTCCGCCGACAACGTCGCGTAGACGGACGGTGCTGCAACCACGGACTTTCCGTCGACCCACGGCCGGTCGGCCACGCGCCCGAAGCCGACCAGCGCGACTTGGGGCGGGTAGATGACACCATGTACGAAGTCAGCGCCGAGGTCTCCCAGGTTGGTCACGGTCAACGTCGGCTCGCTCACGTCCGAACCGCGCAGGCGCCCAGACCGCGCACGTTCGCTGACTGCTTGCAGATCTAGCATCAACTCCGTGGCCTTGCGGGCATGGCAGTCCCGCAGCGTCACGTTGACGACGCCGCCCTGCCGCAGCGACACCACCACGCCGAGGTGGACTTCCGGCGCGGGCTGAAAGGCGTCGTCGCGCCAGAAACCATTCATTTCCGCGATCTCGTGCGCGGCCAGGGCAGTCGCACGCAGCAGCAGGGCGACCGCGAGCAGGCGTTCCTGGACTGGCCGGTTGGCGTTATAGGCCGCCAGCCACGCGACCGACGGCCGCATGTCGATCCAAAGGCCCAGATAGTAATGCGGAATCTCGCGCTTGGAGCGGGCCATGAGCGTGGCGATCGTGCGGCGCAGGCTGGCGGCGCGCTCGGCGGCTGTGGGTTGGCGGGGCGACGCGCCTTCGACGTCGGCGAGGGTGACCGCTCCGTCCAAGCCGGTGCCTTTCACCAGGGTGGGATCGAAGCCGAGTTCTGCAGCTCGGCGGCGGGCCGCGGGCGAGACGT
>CAYHHL010000391.1:0-2950 GCA_964356325.1 uncultured Enterobacteriaceae bacterium
GCCCACGCAAGCGGTCCTACCTTTGGAAGCTGCAGCATTTCGCACCGCCACAATGGGCACTTCAGGCCTCCAGCGGTCGAGCTTGACGCTGTTGCCGGGGCCCGGCAAGCGGTTTCTCTGCATGACGCGCAAACCGATGCATTCGCGGCCGAATCCTGGCTACGCCGCGCGCGGCCCATCCCGCAGTTGGCCGCGGTCACGAAGCATCTGCTGCAACATGCCCGGGCCGCCTCGGGCCTGCAACTCGCCACCACGGTCAGCGCCTACAGCCTGCCCTGAGCCTGCCGAAGGGTCACTGAAACGTTCTTCGCCGGTGATCCCCGCGGCGCTGAGCAGCAAGGATTCGCGCAAGACCGCGAGCTTCCGCGCCTTGTGCGAGCGCGAAGATCTGCAGATGGGCGTCTCGACGCTCTAATCTTCCTTCTGCCGCGCCCGCCGCTTGGTCGCT
Organism: uncultured Enterobacteriaceae bacterium; assembly: GCA_964356325.1. GTDB lineage: Bacteria > Myxococcota_A > UBA9042 > UBA9042 > UBA9042 > CAYHHL01. The sequence goes on from CAYHHL010000391.1 coordinate 449, forward strand.
CCAGGTATTCGCGCGCGGCGGGCTTGCCCGTCCGATCGGCCAGCAAGCCCGCCGCCTACCCGCCGACCTGGCCGAGCGCCTGAGCCTGGCCCAGCACCGCGCGCTGCTGCCGGTCCCCAACGCCCTGCACAAACAGCACCCTTCGACAGGCTCAGGGCATGCCTCGCGCGCCTGGCTGTGCAGCACGGCTGGACCACCGAGCAATTGGCCGCCACCGTCGCCGCCGAGCACCCGCAGCCGCCGCACCACGCCGGGCCGCCCCAAGAAGGCCGAGGTTCTCAAGTGGCTGGACGGCCTGCAGCGCGCCGCCCAGGGTCGCCAGGATCCGTCGAGTTTTGCCGCGGGCTACGGCGCGTTGCCGGCGACCGAGCAGGCCCGCGTCAAGGCCGACATCTCGGCGCTACACCGGGAACTGACCGCGCTCTTGGCGGCGATGGCCGGTTGAGGACCGGGGTCACTGTATCACGATGGATACAGTGACTGCGGTTGCGAATACAGATGGTTAGCTATTATTTCGCAAAGAATGCTCGAGCAAGAGGTGAGCAGCAATGCACGCACGCTGGCCCCTGGTCATGCTGGCTGTCGCGCGGAGCGGCTGCAGCGGTGCCGACGATCGGCTGGCCGTGGAGCCAGTGCGACGGCCAAGACGCGAACGTCGCAGGGGATTACTGCGGCGGATTCATGGACGTGACAGGATGGAAACCCGCGGAAGTGTCCTACTGGCAGTTGGATCCGGGCACGCTAGTCTGGCAACAAATCGTAGACAGCGACAGCGAGACCGGCGACGATGAGCCGGACGACGGAGGCAAGTGATGGGGGATTGCGGATGCGCAGGTGGCCTGGGCCCGATCATGTCCCAAGGGGCATCGCTGTGGTTCGACAGCAAGTACGTGGCCTTGACCACCGGCAACACGCTGGTCATCGCCGCCGACCAGTGGCTGGACTGCCGCAACTGGCGCAATGCCTGGGTGCTGCTGGAGTTCCAGGGGTCGGGCGGAAGCTCGCTGACGGCGCAGTTGCAGACCGTGCCGGCCGTGACAATCGACGACACCGCCTGGCAGGACGTAACGAGCGCGAGCGCGGCGATGGGCCAGTCGCGGACGTTGACGGCGACGAGCCAGTTGGCGATTCCGATCATGGGCGTGATTCGCCTGAAGTTGACGGCTTCCGGTACGGTGACGGGGTTGTTGCGGGCTCAGGTCGTGTTTAAGCAGGAAGGGTAGAATGGGCGCCCCAGGCAGAATTTCGGTGGGGCACATGGGGCATACGATGAAGTTGTGGACGGCGAATGGCCGTTGAGCAACGCAAGTTCGAGAGAACGGGAGACACCGATTGCCAGGGTGGAAGAATGCGCGAAAGTCACGCGATGATGGCTCCAAATGCCAGTTTCGTGGCAAGCAAGTCGGTCGGCGTCCGGGGCCGGCGCGGACTGCGTGGCCTTTGTACTGAGCAGCGCCAGTGCGACTCTGAACCAGACCAGGACGCTGCGGGGACTCGCGGACGGACGATCACAACCAGGGGCTTGGTGCGGTTGTGCTGTCGGCCACCGTGACGATCAGCGGAGTCCTGCATGCGCACGACATGTTCCAAAAGGTGGGCTGATGGCTTCCGACTCTCGAACGCATCGTCCAAGCGCATGTCAGCACGACGCGCTTGCTACCGGACCGTCATGCTGATCTGCCCACGACAAGCCCGCGCGGCGTTCAGGTACCTGTTTGTGCCAATCGTCTGGCTCGGTTCCGGCTGCGCCGGCAAGAATGTTCCCGCGGCTGGGCTCGCTGTTCTGAATGCCGACGCAGACAGCGTGATTTCCGCCCCGAATGACGCGGACTCGAGCCAAGATTCTGCCGAGGCGCTCGCCGATACGGACGCGGCGTGGCCGAGCGACGCCGATACGCCTGTCGCTGACAGCAATGCGCAGCCCGACGACGTCGCGCCCTTCGTGGACAGCCAGGTTCAGAAACCGGAGCTGCCGCCGTGCGGGAAGTTGACTGCACTGCCACCGCTGCATGTCATCGATCTGGATCTGGCGGTGACCGATTGCACGGACGCGGCGGCCGGGACGCTGTGCGCGCCGCCGTTCAATACCCACGGTACCTGCAAAGGCGGAGTGTGTGTCGCGGATGGCGAGAAGATGGTTTCTTGGTCGGCGACCTTGGGACCTAACTTTGGTTTCACCAGGGTTCTTAACGCACCAAATGGTGACTATATTTTCGCAATGGGCAGCCACGATTATATCATGCATCGTTTTACGCCAAGCGGAAAACTACTGTGGAAGAAGCAGGCATTTCAAGGCGGGTTTTTGATGCAAAGCCCTCCTGACCGAATCATGTTCAGTAGTTCCGGATTTGTAAGCATAGGCGAGTACAACGAGAACGGCGAGGCTTGTCACACCCTGACCCTGCCAAATGCTAAGCATCCTGTGAAGCTTGCTTCCGGATACTTCGTGCAAATGGGCGCAGACATTGACAAGAAAGCTTACCCGATGCGACTAGATGAAAA
>CAYHHL010000392.1:0-2932 GCA_964356325.1 uncultured Enterobacteriaceae bacterium
TGCGCCTGCAGTTGGGCCCCATCACCCTGGACGTCGATTCGCGCAAGGGCCGGCCGCGGGTGGACATTCCCTACGAGGCGCTCCATGCGCTGCAGGGCCTGACTGCGGCGGATCTGCCCCAGGGCGCGGCGTCGTGGCAGGCCCGGTTGGTCATCGGCGAGCACACCTTTGCCCAGGGCACGCCGCTCGGCGCCTTGCTGGCTACCCTGCCCCACCTGCCGTTGCCCAAACCCGGCGACAACTTGCGCTGTTCGGTGCCGGAAGGGGCGCTTCTGGAGTTGGATCTCAACCAACACACCCTGGCGCGCAATCTGGCCGCGCTGCTGAGGCCGATGCTGCCGAGCCATGGCAAGCGCCCGGGTTGGGTGATGCTGGTGGCCAACGGCGGCGGCGGCTATTGGTACGAGGTGGGCATGGACTGGCGCGAAGTGCTGGAAACCACGCTGACCTCGCTCGAGGACCTGCAGCAGAACCTGGACGACGCCGACGCGCTGCAGCCGCAGGTCCAGGCGCTGCTGGGCCAAGTGCGCCCCAAGCTGGAGGCGGTGCAGGCGGCGCTGCAGGACGCGCGCAAGTCACGGCGGGGCTGAGGTCAGGTGCAACGGCCCTGCGCCCGGCGGCTGAAGCCGCGGCTATATCTACGAAGCCCGGCCTGCGCCGGGCTGGGTCTTGCACGCCGCAAGACTGAGCCCGGCGAAGGCCGGGCTTTGCAAGGTAGGCGCGGCTTCAGCCGCCGGCTCCTCCCGCGGACGCGGCTTCCAGCCGACTTTGCAACCGCCCTGGGGCTGAGCTCATTTGCAGCCACCGACCAGCTTGTCGACCTTGCTGTTGCGCGTAGAGATCCAACTCTTCAGCTTGGAGAACTCCCACTTGATCGCGTTCTTGGAATTGCCGCTCTTCGGGTCGTTGTACAGGTCGTCTTCCAACAGTTCCCGGTAGCCGTCGATCATCGCGCTGGCCTTGCTGGCCGAGAACAGCTTGCAGTGCAAGGTCTTGAGCTTGGCGACCATCATCGCCTTGGTTTCAGGGTCGTTCCAGGCGCGCTTGTAGAAGTTGTCGACCCGGTCGTCGCACCAGGCGTTGGGCGGGCCCCAGGGTTTGGCGAAGTCGTAGTTGGCGCCCCAGTTGCCGAATACCAGGTCGGGGCCGGTCGGGATGAAGTACAGCAGGCCGGAGTCCTCGTCGCCATACAGCGAGAAGTTCTGGCCCCCGGCGGACAGGCCGTCGACGTCGGCGGCAAACGCTTCCATCATTTCGTAGGCGAGCAGGTTGTCGAGATCGGCCAGGTTTTGCACCGCGCCGACCCAAGCCCCGTTCGACGCACTCTTGATGGCCGTGGCCAGGGCGATGAGATCCTTGAAGTTGCCCGGATCCGCCTTGTAGTAGTACTTGATGGCCGAACAACTGCCGCCAGGACAATTGAGTCCTTGGCAGGCGTTCTGGTTCTCGTACTGATTGCCGTCGTTGTTGCCGAAGAAATCGTGGTACATCGCTTTGTCGGCGTTCTCGAATACCTGGTACAGGCCATAGTTCTCGCCGTTGACGCTGGTGCGCGACCAACTGAAGCGCGGCGCCGATCCGCCCAACTGGTTGACCAGGGCATGGAACAGCGGCTGGCGCACGAACGACGGATCCTGGCCGGAAGCCTTGAGGCGCAAGGTCTTGATGCCGGCGGGGCCCTTTTGCTTGATGGCGTAGTGGTCGAACTTGATCTTGATGTTCGGCTTTTCCGGGTTGGCGAGCATGCTGCCGTAGCCGAACTGCTTGATGCCGACCTTCTTGTACGTCGTGCCATCGATGGTGACGTCGGCCGCGTACCATTTGCCGCTGCCCTTCTCGGCCGCGACGCCAGCCAGGTACGAGTTCCAGCTCGATTTCGCCACCTTCAGCGCGATCACGTGGTAGCCGGTGGCGTCGAACAGCTTGTTGGCCGGCGCGAAGGTGGCTGGCATGGTGATGGGCCACGGCAAGACGATGGGGCCCTTGCCGCCGCCGCCGCCGCCGCCGCTGGAACCCGCATCGCTCGTTCCGGCGTCGGCAGCGCCCGAGTCCTTGGCATCGGGAGAACTGCTGTCTTTCGCGGCAGAATCCTGGATCGGCGCGTCCTGGACGGCGGCATCCTGCACGGCGACATCCTGGGCGGCATCCTGGGCGGCATCGGCGGTGACGGCGACGTCCGGCAGCGGTGGCGTCCCGATCGGCCCTGAGTCTTTGGTTTCAGCGCCATACGTGATGTCGGCAACGGCGGGCTGGCTATCGACCGGCTGCGGCACGTCGGCGGGCTTGGCGACATCGACCGGTTTGGCAACATCGACCGGTTTGGCAACGTCGACGGCCGGCGCGACGTCCAGGCTTGCTGTGATATCCAATGGCTGTGACGCATCCAGGGTCTTGCCGACATCGACCGGTGCCGCTACGTCCTTGCCAGCCAGAACGTCCACAGCCGGGGCGACGTCCGGCGCAGCAACCGCGGCGGGGAACGCATCCAACGGTGGCGCCGAATCTGCAGTCGCGACTGGCACATCCACGGGGGACGGCACATCCTCTGCCGCCGCGGTGTCGGGCGCCATCGGCAGCACGTCCCAGGTCCATGGCGGCGTCACGCCCGCGCCGGCCTCCACCTCGGTCGCGTCGTCATCGGCATCGGTTTCGGCATCGGCATCGGGTTCGGGTTCGGGCTCGGCATCGGCTCCGGCTCCGGTTCCGGCTCCGGCTCCGGCCTCGGCTCCGGCTCCGGCATCGGGTTCGGGTTCGGGTTCGGCATCGGGTTCGGGTTCGGGTTCGGGTTCGGCTTCGGCTTCGGCTTCGGGCTCGGCTGCCAGAACGTCCTCGATCTCAGGCCACGCGTCGAGCCCGAACGCTCCGGCATCCCTGGCGTGAGTGGGCCGATCCGCCGCGGCTGAAAACTGCCACGGATACAGCGTGTAGCCGT
>CAYHHL010000393.1:0-2880 GCA_964356325.1 uncultured Enterobacteriaceae bacterium
CGGCGGCCGTGTACCCTTGAGCGGCGATCGCTACACCTGGGCGGACTTGCCCGACGGCCGCCGCGTCGTGATCGCTGCCGTCACCCCGGCCGGCGCGCTCTGCATCTCTGCGGATGCTTTACGCAACCTGGGTTGGACGGCCAACACCCTGACAGGCGAAGTGGTCCTGCGCAATGGCGATCGCCGCCCCTGCGTCGCCACGGAAAGCACCAGTGGCCTGTGCGTCGCCGTGGCCGTAGAGATCGGCCAATGGGCCGGCGCGCGCTTCGAGGCCCGCCTGCTCTGACCAGGCCGTCAAAACCCCAACTTCTCGATCACGTCGGCCTTCTTGCGCAGTTCCTGAACGATCCGGCGATCTTCCTGGTACATCCGCCGGCCGCTCAACGTGCGCAGGATTTCCGCGTGGACCTCGCTGTACGGCCGTTGGCGCTGATCGTTCTTCTCCAGCAGTCTCAGGACGTAGTAGCCCCAGCGCGTCTTCACTGGCGCCGACACCTCGCCGACCTTGAGGCTGAACGCGGCCTTCTCCAGTTCCGGATCGCCGGATCCGCGCACGATGTGGATCGGCTGCAACGGCGTGTCGTCGAACTGGCGGGCGATCTGCTCGAAGTCGCCGCCTTTTTTCAGGGCCTTGTACGCCTCTTGCGCGTGAGCCTCGGCCTTGTGCACGGCGTCGGGCTGGGCGTCGCCGGGCACGCGGATCAGGATCGGCCGCACGTCGCGCGACGCCGCTTCGACCCAAGCTGAGGGATTGGCGTCGTAAAACGCCTTGAGATCGGACTCAGAGACATCGACCCGACCCAGCTTTTCCACGAGCTTGCGCTGCAAGCCTTGCTCACGGATCTGCTTGCGCAACTGGTCCACGCTCAGCCGCGAACGGGCGAGTTCCTGCTGGAACGCGGACTCGTCGAAGTGAGCTTGAGCATCCACGAAACGACTGGTGAATTCCTTGTACGCGGCCTCGAACTCCGGCTCGCTCAGCTCCACCTGCTCCTTTTCGATGGCTTGCTGGCGCAACTCGTTTTCGATCAGGCGCTGCAAAATGTTGGCGGCGATCCGGTGCAGGCGGTCGGGCGGAATGCGTGCGCTGCGCCCCATCAGCCGATCGAATTCGGTGTTGAACTTATCGGCCGGGATGTCACGCCCGTTGACCGTAGCCACGGGGCCCAAGGCGCGGCCCGGGGTGGCCATGGCGGCGGCACTGCTCGGGGCGGGCGCGCTTTCCGGTGTCGCAGCGGCAGGTTCCGCCACGGCGGCTCCGGTCTGGACGTCAGTTGGCGTCGCGGCCTTGGCGCTGGCTTGCGGCCGGTTGCAGCCGAAGACGGCCAGGGCTGCCAGGCCCACCACCGACCACCACATCGTCGCCCCACACACGGCCTTGCGCATCGTTGCCTACTCCCTGGTGCTGATCGTTGCTCTAAGGTTGCAGGTCCGTCGAGGGTTTCCAGCATTGTGCGCCGACACGCAGCTACGAACAGCCGAACACGCCTGGATCTTCCCGCTGAACCATCGACTTGTGGCAAAAACGCCGACGCCCCGGAGCATGCTGCTGCCGGGGCGTCGTACAAGCCAGCTTTTCGGTCTACCAGTCGTAGCCGAGCGCGAAGTCGAGCGCGAACGGAGTTGTCGTGCCCTGGCCGGTCACCGCGAACACACCGTTGTTGAAGAACTGCGGCTGCACGTTGAGGTCGAGCTGCCAGCCCATGAGCTTGATGCCCATGCCCGTCGAGACCGTGTTGGTCACGTTGGACGTGTGCGTCTCATTGGACGGCTGCGGCGTGCCGGGAGCGGCGGCGGGCAGCGTATTGTCCTGATCCTTCTTGATGATCGTCTGGCGGGCGCCCAGACGCAGGACCATCCATTCGAACGCCTTGGCTTCGGCCGCGAAACCGTACCACGGCATCCACTGGCGGGTGATTTCCATGTCGCGCTCGGACGGGCTGCCCGCGGGCGTCGCGGGAGCGTCGTTGCCCGACAGCGAGGTGCCGCGGTAGGCGAGGCCCAGACCCGGCTGGATCAGCACGCCCTCGACGGGGCTGATGGCGAGGTCGGTGCCGATGTTCAGGGTCGGGCTCTTCATGTGACCGACCTTGGGCGTGTCGCACGTGCCACCCTGCGGCGGGCACGGGTCGTCGCTCCGACCGAAGTGGGCGACGCCGCGCGAGTCGTAGCCAAAGCGGAAGTACGGAACCAGCTTGGCGATCTGGTGGACCTGGAACTCGCCCTTGCCGATGATGCCGATGCCGAAGATGCCGTCGGGCACGTAGCTGGACTGCGAGACCTGGCGGGTTTCGATGTTGGTGAAATCGCCGAAGCGCACGTTCAGGCCGAAGTCCAGCGAGTTGGTCTCGTTCAGGTCCAAGCCGAGGCCGGCATTGAAGTCGACCAGCGTGTTGCTGTTCTGGTTGATCGGCGCGTTCTGTCCGGCGCCACCGTCATTGCGCGCGCCGCCGATCGACAGGGTCGTGCCCAGCCGGAGGGACTCGCCGGCCTTCATGCCGAAGCCGATGCCCAACTGATGGTTGGTGCTCTCCAAGCCGGCGTGGGCGCCGAAACCGGCCGCTGCCGCCGCGTCGCTGCCGTTGATGCTCTTGAGCCCGATGACCGGTGCCCACTTGGAGCGGCGGCCGAACAGGGTCAGCACCGAGTCGTCCGACAGGGCGTAGCGGATGTTCATGCCGCCGTAGCTGGCGCCACTGGTGCCATCGACGTCGACGCTGTTCTTGTAGGTCGGCAGGAACTGGGGCAGGAACAAGATGTTGTTGCTGTCCCGGATCGTGATCGACTTCTCGTTGAAGATGCCGTTGGCATCCAAGGTGGCGCTGGCCGAGAGGCTGTTGATGCGCGTCTCGGTGGCGAAGGCCGGGCTCACCGCGGTCA
>CAYHHL010000394.1:0-2867 GCA_964356325.1 uncultured Enterobacteriaceae bacterium
AAGTTCTTCGCTCGCTGTGGCTCGGGGCAGCCAGACGGTGCAGCCTCGCACGTCGTGACCTGGGGCGAAAGCGCAGTGGCGAACCCGAACCCGAACCTGAACCCGAACCCGAACCCGAACCCGAACCCGAACCTGAACCCGAACCCGAACCCGAACCCGAACCCGTGCCCGGGGCCGGAGCCGGAGCCGGGGCCGGAGCCGCAGCCGGAGCCGGGGCCGAACTGCGAAGTCACCACCATTGGTATGTCGTACGACAATGAGGTATGCTACCCAGCATGAAGGCTGTACAGGTAACCCTTGATGAAGCGCTGCTGAAGGCCCTCGATCGCGAGCCTGCGGTGCGTGCCCGTGGCCGTTCCGCGGTGTTGCGCGAGGCCGCGCAGGCGTGGTTGCAGCTGCAGAAGGACGAGCGGATCGCCCAGGCTTACGCGCGTGCCTACAAGGACAAGCCGGTCGACGCCGAACTGGAGTGGCCAGCGGAGGCACAAGCATGGCCAGACCCGTGAGCGCGGCGAGAATCTTGCGGCGCGGCGAGATCTGGCTTCACGGATTCGCGTCGCCGGACAAACGTCGGCCAGTGCTGATCCTAAGCAGGAATGACGCCTTGTCCGTCATGCAGACTGCGCTCGTGGCCCCGATCACCTCGACGATCCATGGCCTGCCGAGCGAAGTCGTCGTCGATGACCGCGCCGGCCTGAAGCACACCTCGGCCGTCAACTTGGACCACGTGCAATGCGTCCGGCAGCGCGATCTGGTGCAATACCTCGGCACGGTGTCGTCTTCGCAACTTCGCGAGGTCTGCGTGGCGCTGGCGGTGGCGGTGGGTTGCGAATGAGGGTTCGGGGGACGGACGTCGGCGCGCCCCGGCAGCGCACACCCCGCGGTCGTTTGCCGCATGCGTGCCTTCGGGCTAGGCTGGCCGCGCGCGCCCCTGCACGCCAAGGTCTGCCCCATGCGCCCAAGCGTCCTGCCGTTGCTGATGGTCTTGGCGAGCGTGGCCTGCAGCGAGCCTGTGCCCGACGCGGGCAGTCAGGTCGCCGACTCCGGCATGTTCTTCATTTCCGGGGATGGCCTGACCAGCAGCGCCGACGCCAGCGCCAGCGATGCCCCCGGCCCTGACTCGTTCAGCGTGGACGTGAGCGCTGCGTGTCCCGGCGGCGGTGGCTGTCCGTGCAAGGAAAACCTCGACTGCGCGGGGGCTTTGTGCCTGGACACCGCCGACGGCCGCCGCTGTGCCATCGCGTGCGTGGAAAACTGTCCGACTGGCTTCCGCTGCGGCTTGATCTCCACGGCGGGTGTCGACAACCAATTGGTCTGCCTCGCGAAATGGGCCCACCTGTGCGATCCGTGCGACGCGTCCGTGGACTGCAAGGGCTTGGGCGGCGACAACGCCGCGTGCCTGGACCTGGGCGCGCAGGGGCGGTTTTGCGGCAGCACCTGCATCGATGACGGCGATTGTCCCAGCGGTTATGCCTGTGCTTCGGGCCAGAGCACCGAAGCCAAGACCGTGCAACAGTGCCAGCGCAAGGCAGATCCAGGCGCTACCGACCCCGCGACGTGCACGTGCAGCCAGTCCGCTACGGCCAAGAAACTGGCGACCACGTGCGCGGTGCAGGCCAAGGACGCGAGCGGCAAGGTGGTGGGCTCGTGTCCGGGCGCCCGCTCCTGCGGCGCGTCGGGCTTGAGCGCTTGCGTGGCACCGCCCAAAATAGCTGAGATCTGTGACGGTTTGGACAACGACTGCAACGGCGCGATCGACGACGCCGCGTGTGACGACAAGAACCCTTGCACAGCCGACGTGTGCAAACCAAGCGCCGACGGCTGCAGCCATGGCAACGTCGAGGCGCCGTGCAACGCCGATGACGACGCTTGTACCGATGGCGACAAATGTATCGCGGGCGCGTGCACGGCGGGCGATGCCAAGAAATGCGATGACGCCAACGCCTGCACGTTGGACGCCTGTGCCAAGGGCCAGTGCAGCCATGCGCCCAGCCAAGACGGCATGGCCTGCGGCGAAGGCAACCCGTGTAGCAGCGGCGGCACCTGCGCGGTGGGGGTGTGCAAGCCCGCGTCGGCCAAGGACTGCAATGACTCGGACGCCTGCACGGCCGACGCCTGCGACGCTGTGAAGGGCTGCACCCACGCGGCGAAGAATTGCGACGACGCCAACTTGTGCACCGACGACGCCTGCGACGCCAAGCTCGGCACCTGCGCCCACGCCGCCAACAGCGCGCCTTGCGATGACGGCAGCGCCTGCACCGGCGGCGACGCCTGCAAGAGCGGTGCCTGCGCCGCGGGCAAGGCCGCATGCAAGCTGGGCGATTCGTGCAAGGGCGCGGGCGAGTGCGCCGAGGGCCAGTGCCTCGCCGGCGTCTGCCAGGCGCCCGCGGTGTCGTGCGGCCCGGTGGGCAAGGCATCGTCAGGCGCGTTGGGCGCAGTCACCGTGGACGCGAACGGCACGCTCGACACCGACGCCGGCACCTTGACGGTCGGCGCCAAGACCGTGGTCGCGGCCGGCGTCGCGGGCAATGAAGTCCTGGCCCAGGGCGGCGGACCGTCATTGCGCGTGCTGCATTTCGCGAGCTTCACCGTGGCGGCTGGCGTGACGCTGAAGATCGTCGGCAGCAAAGGCGCGGCGATCCTGACGCAAGGCGACCTGACCCTCGCCGGCAAGATCGACGCGACCGGGACGGCGGGCACCAGCGGCATCGTCAATGGCGGCGGCAAGAAGGGCGGCGGCGGACCGGGCGGTTCGGCCGGTGGCGAGTTCGTCAGTGGCATCGGCTGCACCGGCAACGGCAACGCCGTGGGCCCAGGCGGTCCTGCCGGCGGACCGTGCGGCGGCGGCGGCAGCAAGGGCGGCGACG
>CAYHHL010000395.1:0-2867 GCA_964356325.1 uncultured Enterobacteriaceae bacterium
GAAAGCCAGGGCGAGCGCGAGGCTGGCGAGGAGAATGCGGATGTGGGTCACAGTGGTCTCCCGGTGGCCCCGAAGTGTCGCCGATCCCGCCCGGGTTTGCATCAGCGATCCGGCTGCATCTGCCGCTCCAGGTGCACTTCGATGACCAAGTCAGGCTTTTCGTGCTCGATCAACTCCTTGTCGAAGCCGGCGAATTCCGCCGCCAGCGTCCGCCCGAAGGTCTGCGCCAGGAACGGAATCAACGCGTTGCCGAACGAATCATGGGTCATCACCACGCGCGGCCCGGGTTTGTCGCCTGGGCGCGGCGGGCATTCGTACGCCTCCAGCTTGATGCCCTTGGGCCGGCTCAGGCCGTTCAACCCAGCGAGGCTACAGCGCTTGTCAGCGATCCCCGCGCCCAGCTCCAGCGCCTTGTAGCGCACCTGCATGTCCATCAGCCGGGCCAGATCGCCGCCCAACCGCTCGACCTCATAGTATTTCACGCGCTTGGCATCGATCGGCTCGAGCTGAGGAAACCACGCGCGCAGCCGTGCCATCACCGCGAGATAGCCGAAGTAGCCCCCGCGCGGGTTCCAGTGCGTGTCGGTCGGGTAGTAGGCGATGCCCTCGGCCTTGGCCTTGCGCAGAGCGGGTCGCAAGTCCAGGACCGGAAAGCCTTCCTTGCGCATCCTCGCCATCCACTGGTCGATGCGACACGGGCCTCCGGACTTGGTCACCCAGGCAGGCAGGAACTCCGGGTAGATATTGGACTTCAGCGGCGCCCACACGTTCAGGTAGCGGATGCCGCGCGCCGTCAGCCAGTCGCGCCTCTCGCGCAGTTCTGCAACCTTGGCGTCGAGCTCGGGCTTGGTGAAGGGATACACGCAGCGGTAGGCGTCGACCGCCTTGTTCGCGCCCAGGTACAGCCAACCGTTGCGCCCGATCAGCACGTCAGAAGTAGGTGAAACCCCGAGCACATCGAGCATCAGCACGGCGTGCCAGTGAATCAGGGTCGAACGCAGGCCGAAGTGATCCTTCTCCCAAGTCTCGAACAGTGCGGGGAATTTCGTCCACGTCGCATCGAAATGCAGGTCCGGTAGCGGCGCGAGCTTGCGGTTCTCCATCGGCAGGGGCGTCGGATCCAGGCCCAACGCCAGATCCGCCAGGGGCAGGCACACCAGAAGCGTCGCCAGCACCGCGAGCAGGTACTGCGCCCACCCCGGCAGCGGCGAGCGCACGGCAACGTGGGACGGTGGCTTGGCTTCGTGCGTCTGCGACGGTGGCGCGGCGGGCAAGGCCTGATCCGTGGCGGGATGTCTGGGCTGCGACATGGGTTAAAACCGGAAGTAGATGAACGGGTTATGGGTCTGGGCGGCGAGCAGCACCGCCGAGGCCAGGAAGACCGCGAGCAGCGCCGTGACCGCGACCAGGGGCGCGGCGATTCCGGCGACGGCGGCAAGCGGACGGGGCAGGCGATTGTGCAGCCGAGGCGCGGACTTGACCAACCAGTCCAGGATCGGCGCGGCCCCGAGGACACCGGCGAGCAGGGCCCACCAGACGTCGCGCGAGAGGAACTGGCCGATGGGCCAGGCGCCGCCTTGGCCTTGCAGACCCAGCAGCGCGGCGAAGTAGCGACCGGCGTGGGCGAGATCCACGGCCCGGAACAGCACCCAACCGCCCATGACCACAAGCATCGCGTAGAGGTGTTGGACCGGGCGCGGCGTGCGTTCAAGCCAATCGGCCCAGCGCGTGCGTTCCAGCGCCAGGAATGCGCCGTGGTAGAAGCCCCACAGCACGAAAGTCCAGCTCGCGCCGTGCCACAGTCCGCAAAGCAGGAACACGGTCATGAGGTTGGCGGACGTGCGCCACTCCGAGCCGCGGTTGCCGCCCAGCGGGATGTACAGGTAGTCGCGAAACCAGGTCGACAGCGAGATGTGCCAACGCCGCCAGAATTCACGAATGCTTTTAGAGGCATACGGCCAGCGGAAGTTCTCGGGGAAATGGAAGCCGAGCAGGTGGCCGAGCCCGATGGCCATGTCCGAGTAGCCGCTGAAATCGAAGTAGATCTGGCCGGTGTAGGTGAGCAGGCCCAACCAGGCGGTCGGCGCCGAGAGTTCGCTCGCCGGCAAGGCGAAGATGCGATCGCAGGGGCCGGCCAGGGTGTTGGCGATCAGCACCTTCTTGCCCATGCCCAGCACGAAACGTTGGATTCCGTAGGCGAAACTGTCGCGCGTGACGTGGCGGCGGACAAACTGCCAGGCGACGTCGTGGTAGCGCAGGATCGGCCCGGCGACGAGTTGCGGGAACAGCGTGACGTAAAGCGCGAGATCCAAGAAGTTCTTCTGCGGGCGGGCATCGCCGCGGTACACGTCGATCACGTACGACATCGCGTGGAAGGTGAAGAACGAGATCCCCAGCGGCATCGCGAGCTTGGGCATGTCAGGGGCCGGCAGACCCAGACCGTGCAGCATGACGCCCAGGTTGTCGACCGCGAACGCCGCGTACTTGAACGTGCCGAGAATCAGCAGGTTGGTCGCCACCGCCACAGCCAACACCCGACGCGCGACCGGCGTGCCTTTGCTGCGACCGATCCACAGACCGAACGCGTAGTTGGCCGTGATCGAGAGCAGCATGACCCAGACGAGCTTCGGCTCGCCCCAGGTGTAGAACAGCAGACTCGCGAGCAAAAGCCAGGTGTTGTGCAAGACACGGGGCAGCAGCGCGCGGATGCCGAGCACCAGCGGCAAGAACAGGAACAGGAACAGCGTGGAGGAAAAGACCATGGCGGGCCGCGCACGCTAGCCCAATGACGGCGCGGAGTCACGCGACATCGGCCGCCACCTCACCGCAACCACAACACCTGCCACTGGTGGTAATGGCCCGGGCCG
>CAYHHL010000396.1:0-2862 GCA_964356325.1 uncultured Enterobacteriaceae bacterium
CGCACCCGCACCCGCACCCGCACCCGCACCCGATCCCGAGCCCGAACCCGACCCCGCACCCGATCCCGAACCCGACCCCGAGCCCGAGCCCGACCCGCCTGTTTGAGCTCGATGCGCACCATGCCATCGGGTAACTGGCTGATCCGGGCTGGCCGAAATCGCCGCAACGGCAAAATTCGAGCCTCAATCGTCGCCTCGGATCCAGTCTGCGAGACGCGCCCGGATCCGCAGGAGCCGGTCTTGGCCGATGGCTCCGATGCAGCCGGCAAGGACGGAGTCTTCCACCACGGCAACACGGGTCACCCGAATCACGCTGGGCGTTTTCACGCCGCTCGCGGCATAGTCAGGGTCATCGGCAGCCACGATTTCGTCGAAATTTGCCAAGGCCTGCTCGAGCCGGGACGAAACCATGCAGACCAGCCAATCTTGGTGTCGGCCAGGCGTCGCACACAGGAGGAGCACAGGCCGAACCTTCGAGCCAGTTTGGTCACTGAACGGGAATCGGACCAGGGCCAATTGCCCCGCGGCCTTCATGGCCATAGCTCGCGGCAGTCGGACTCCAGATACTCGACTTCTTCGCTGTCGCCCCGGGCCGCCTGCTCCAGCGAGAAGGCCACGAACTCGCGCTCGTCCCAGTCGCCTCCGGGCGTGACGCGGCTGGCCAGGAACTCGACAAAGTCGAGAACCTCCGCTTGACGCTCGGGCGGAAGCGCCTGCAATCTTCGGGCAATCAACTCAGGCACACCCACAGCAGCCTCCTCACGATCTTTGTGCCCAACCGCCAACACAGGCTCAGGGTACGCGCCCAGGCGATTCCGTGCCACGACTTCCGGCTGCAGGGCTCGGGTCGCCTACTTCTGGGGCGCCAGACAAGCCCGCACCAGGTCATCGCGCCCCGGCCACTGCGCCAGCAGCGTCGCCTGCGTGGTCGCGGTCAGCGCCTCGGTCGCCGCCAGCGCCTGCTTGCGCACCACTTCGTGGACCGCGGACTTCTGCTCGGCCGCGGTGCGCTCGTGCCCGGCCGGACCCAGGTGCGCGGTCGCGTGGTGCAGCTTCTGCAGCGGTTCGGCCAGCATCGGCGTGTTCTGCGCCTGGGCTTTTTGCAGCAGCCCCTCGGCAAAGGTCACGGCCGCATCGGGACCCAGCGCGCGCACTTCGGCCGCCTTGGTGGTGCCGAACAGCGAGGCATAGGGCTCGGCATCGGCCTGCTTGCCGGCGGCGAGGAACGCCATGCCCGAGACGTCGCCCAGCGCCTTGTCGAACTCCGCGTCACGCAAGCGCACGATGGCCGAGGCGCACAGCACGGCGAAGCGGTCGTCGTCGCGGTGGTCGCGTTCGCCCTTGAGCTTGGTGCGCAAAAGCTGCCAGGGCTCGGCCAGGCTGCTGGCAGGATCCAGGGCCTGCAGGGCGGCTTGGACGGCGGCGCTGTAGTCGATGAGCGTTTCCAGCGCCGCGTTTTCATGCTGCTTGTAGGCCATGGGAGCTCCTTCGTGGGTAGTGCGATGGCTGCGGTGGGTGGGGAGGCGAGGCGCCAGGGTCGGTGCACGGGCTGCGGTGGGCGGGGAGGCGAGGCGTCAGGGTCGGGACACAGGCTGCGGTGAGGATGGGGGCGTGGCGCTGGGGTCGGTGCGGAGGCTGCGGTGGGGGTGGGCGCGTGACGCTGGGGTTGGTGCGGTGGCTGCGGGGTTAGGGTTGGATAGCCAGGGGCGGGGTGATGTTGGCTGGGAGGCCGATTTCTGACAGGTTGAATGGGTTCCGGGCCGCCGCCGCCGAATCAGAATTCGCTGACTTGCAGCTTGCAGAACGTACCGGTACAGGAACAATCGATTGTCTTCCCGGCGGTGCCCATCACGTATCTCACCTTGTGATTCCCGGGTAATACGTTGGTCAGGACCGCTCCTGGGACGTTGAAATAGCCGTTCCCTTGAGTTGCAGCCGGCGCCAGTCCGACCGAGACATCGTCCAAGAAGAACTCCGCGTAGGCAGGGATGGCCTTGCAGACGTGGCTCGACAATCCGACGAGTTGCAGCGTGCCGCCGCCAGACACAAAGGCAATGTTATTGTTCGTCGCGCCGTCAGGTGTCACACCGATGAGCGTCTGCACGCTCGACTTTTTGCCAGCCCCCGGCGCCGCCTTCAACCCCGCCACGTCCGCCGCCAGCCCATCGAGCGTCGTCTTCAACCCACCGCCCGCGCCCGCCGCCACCTTCGCCGCGTCCGCCTCCAGGGCATAAGGCACCGCGCCGACGTGGGTCCTGGGCAGCAGCGTGCTGCTCGCCCCGACCATCGCCTCGGTCCACAGGTCCGGCGCCTCGTGCACCGCCTGCGCGCACTCGGGCGGCAGGACCACGCTGAACCGGCCGGTGCCCGCCTCGGTCTGCACCTGCGCCGACACGCACTTGGGCACGGTGGCATCGGCCTTGTCGAAGAAGCGGATGGTGACGTCCTGCGCGGTCGGGTAGGGCTTGCCGTCCTTGTCGGTGACCACGCCGCCGTAGGTCAGGGGCGTTTGCACCGGGGCGCCGGTGGCCAGCGCCCGGCCGGCGAGAAACGCCGCGGTGCCGGTGACGGTCAGGAGTGCGAGGGTGGTGGCGATGGTGCGGGTGTTCATGGCGTTGGGCCTCCGGTGCAGGGGCTCGGAGGGTAGCGGCTGGGTGGCTTGGCGGCAAGGTCGGGCGCGCCGCCGGTGGAAGGCGTGTGACCAAAAATGTAGGGGCGGGCTTCCAGCCCGCCCTCCTCCCTGGCCCGCCCTAACTCCCCGGACTGAGATTGACGCTGGCGCGTGGGAGGGCGGGCTGGAAGCCCGCCCCCTGAAGTTTGTACACAGCCCCGCATGAATACATAATACGTTGACGCGCACGT
>CAYHHL010000397.1:0-2859 GCA_964356325.1 uncultured Enterobacteriaceae bacterium
CGGCGGCCGTGTACCCTTGAGCGGCGATCGCTACACCTGGGCGGACTTGCCCGACAGCCAGCGCGTCGTGATCGCGGCCGTCACCACCGCTGGCACGGTCTGCATCTCCGCGGATGCTTTACGCAACCTGGGTTGGACCGCCAGGAACCTGCCGGGCGAAGTGGTCCTGCGCAGTGGCAATCGCCGCCCCTGCGTGGCCACGGCCAGCCCCAGTGGCCTGCGCGTCGCCGTGCCCGCCGAGGTCTGCCAGTGGGCCGGCGCGCGCTTCGAAGCCCGCCTGCGCTGACCACGCCGTCAGAACCCCAACTTCTCGATCACGTCGGCCTTCTTGCGCAGTTCCTGAACGATCCGGCGATCTTCCTGGTACATCCGCCGACCGCTCAGGGTGCGCTGGATTTCCGCGTGGACCTCGCTGTACGGTCGTTGGCGCTGATCGTTCTTCTCCAACAGTCTCAGGACGTAGTAGCCCCAGCGCGTCTTCACCGGCGCCGACACCTCGCCGACCTTGAGGCTGAACGCAGCCTTCTCCAGTTCCGGATCGCCGGATCCGCGCACGATGTGGATCGGCTGCAGCGGCGTGTCGTCGAACTGGCGGGCGATCTGCTCGAAGTCGCCGCCTTTCTTCAGGGCCTTGTACGCCTCTTGCGCGTGCGCCTCGGCCTTGTGCACGGCGTCGGGCTGGGCGTCGCCGGGCACGCGAATCAGGATCGGCCGCACGTCGCGCGACGCCGCTTCGACCCAAGCCGAGGGATTGGCGTCGTAGAAAGCCTTGAGATCAGACTCGGAAACCTCGACCCTTCCCAGCTTTTCCACGAGCTTGCGCTGCAAGCCTTGTTCGCGGATCTGCTTGCGCAACTGGTCCACGCTCAGCCGCGAGCGGGCGAGTTCCTGCTGGAACGCGGACTCGTCGAAGTGAGCTTGCGCATCCACGAAACGACTGGTGAATTCCTTGTACGCGGCCTCGAACTCCGGCTCGCTCAGCTCCACCTGCTCCTTTTCGATGGCTTGCTGGCGCAACTCGTTTTCGATCAGGCGCTGCAAAATGTTGGCGGCGATCCGGTGCAGGCGGTCGGGCGGAATGCGTGCGCTGCGCCCCATCAGCCGATCGAATTCGGTGTTGAACTTATCGGCCGGGATGTCACGCCCGTTGACCGTAGCCACGGGGCCCAAGGCGCGGCCCGGGGTGGCCATGGCGGCGGCACTGCTCGGGGCGGGCGCGCTTTCCGGTGTCGCAGCGGCAGGTTCCGCCACGGCGGCTCCGGTCTGGACGTCAGTTGGCGTCGCGGCCTTGGCGCTCGCTTGCGGCCGGTTGCAGCCGAAGACGGCCAGGGCTGCCACGCCCACGACCGACCACCACATCGTCGCCCCACACTCGGCCTTGCGCATCGTTGCCTACTCCCTGGTGCTGATACGAACAGCCGAGCACGCCTGGATCTTCCCGCCGAACCATCGACTTGTGGCAAAAACGCCGACGCCCCGGAGCATGCTGCTGCCGGGGCGTCGTACAAGCCAGCTTTTCGGTCTACCAGTCGTAGCCGAGCGCGAAGTCGAGCGCGAACGGAGTTGTCGTGCCCTGGCCGGTCACCGCGAACACACCGTTGTTGAAGAACTGCGGCTGCACGTTGAGGTCGAGCTGCCAGCCCATGAGCTTGATGCCCATGCCGGTCGAGACCGTGTTGGTCACCGTCGAAGAGTGCGTCTCGTTGGTCTTCTGCTGCTGGCCTTGGGCCACGTTCGGCATGGTGTTGCCGAAGTTCGTCTTCACTACGTTCTGGCGCGCGCCCAGGCGCAGGACCATCCACTCGAATGCCTTGGCCTCGGCGGCGAAGCCGTAGTAGCCCATGATTTGGTTGGAGTTCTCGACTGGCAGCTCTTGCGGCGCCGCATTCGGATCGGTCAACGGTTTGCTATTGCCCGTGAGGTTGGTGCTGCGATAGACGAGGCCGGCGCCCGGCTGGATCAGCACGCCTTCCACGGGGCTGATGGCGAGGTCCGTACCGAGGTTCAAGGCCGTACCGGAGAAGGTGCCTATCTTGGGGTTGTCGCACTGCTGACCGTTCGGCGGGCAGGGGGTGTCGGACCGACCGGCGTTGTTCACGCCGCGGCTGTCGTAGGCGACGCGCGCGAACGGCACCAACTTGGCGATCTGGTGGACCTGGAACTCGCCCTTGCCCGTGAACGCGATGCCGAACAGGCCGTTGCCCTGGAAGGACGTGAGGTTTTGGGTCCGGGTCTCGATGTTGGTGAAGCTGCCGACGCGGACGTTGATGCCGAAGTCCAGCGCATTGGTCTCATTGAGATCGAAGCCGAGGCCGGCGTTGAAGTCGATGAGCAGGTTGCTGTTCTGGTCGTAGGGCGCGGCAGGGACGACCTGCTTGCCATCGGCGTCCAGCTTCACGCCGCCGTCCGCGCTCGCGCCGCCGATCGACAGCGTGGTGCCAAGACGCATGGACTCGCCGGCCTTCATGCCGAAGCCGATGCCGAACTGGTGATTGGTCGGGTCGATGGCGTCGTGCGCCGTGAAGCCCGCCGCGCTCGCCGCGTTGCTGCCGCCAATCGTCGGGGAGTTCGCGACCGGCTGCCACTTCTTTTTGCGGCCGAACAGCAACAGCACGGCGTCGTCCGACAACGCGTAGCGGATGTTCATGCCGCCGTAGATCGCGCCCGAAGTGGCGTCGACGTCGACGCTGTTCTTGTAGGTCGGCAAGAACTGAGGAAAGTAGAAGATGTTCGCGCTGTCACGGATGGTCACGCTCTTCTCGTTCCAGACCTGCCCGGCATTGCTGCCGAACGTCGTGTCAGGCGCCGAGAGGCTGTTGATGCGCGTCTCGGTGGCGAAGGCCGGGCTCACCGCGGTCA
>CAYHHL010000398.1:0-2833 GCA_964356325.1 uncultured Enterobacteriaceae bacterium
GACCTGACCGCGGCCGAGGCCTCGGACTATCGGGCTGCGTCCAGGAAGATGCGGCGCCACCGCAAGAAGCTGATTTGCGGGCATGGCGTGCCGGCAGAACCCCATGGCGCCTTCATTCAGCATGTCACGCGGCTGGCCAAGTCCACAGCGGCGGGTGCAAGGTTGGCCGGATTCTACTTGAGTGCGATGACGGAGCGCCGCGGCCTGCTCGCCGTTGCGACTGGCAAGCTGGCGAAACTTAGGGATCTTGCGCCAGCGATTCGCTGTGCCGATCGGACCATCCTGTTCACGCAGACACGTCCCGCGGCTATGAATGCTGTCGATATGCTTGCTGCATGCGGGGTCCGCGGCGCTGTGCTTGACGGCAAGATGGACGGGGCCGAGCGGGATCAGGTGTTCACGGCCTTTGAGCACGGCGAGCACGAACTGGTTGCAGCGCCGCAGCTCCTTGATGAAGGCGTCGACTGCCCGGCTGCAGACTTGGCGCTGGTACTGGCCGCCAGCCGCTCTCGTCGCCAGATGATCCAGCGGCTTGGGCGGATCTTGCGCAAGAAGGTGGACGGGCGGCTGGCCCGGCTCGTCATCTTCTATGCGCGGGACACGTTCGAGGACCCCGGCAAGGGCGGACACGAGGCGTTCATTGACGTCGTTTCCGGCGTTGCTGACGAGGTACGGCACTTTTCTGGCGGTGCGGCGTCAGCGGACATCATTGCTTATCTGAACGATTGGGCGCGGTAGCGGACCTGACGGCAGGCGCCTCGGTCGCATGGAGAGCGCGGCGTCGAAGGGTCCAACATTAGTCGCATTTCCGAGTTCTGCGACTCTAAGCCTCTGGCACGTGCGCCTTGCCTGCCGCGGCACGCATCGGCGTGTGTCGGTGGGCGATCTTCGACCGGCCGCCTCGCGCTTGCGCCTCGACCTCAGTAGACTCGCCCGTCCGGAACGTGCAGCAGACCCCTGCCCCGGGACCGATCTGGGCCTGCGCCGAGACTTCGGCTTGCGGGGATCTCCGCACAGGCGTATAGCGACACCCTTCGTCATGGGGATTCCGGGGGATACCCAGCAGGATACGCAGTGTTCTGGGGCGCCTCGTCCCAGGACGTTCCGCAAGACCCGGGAAGTGAGGCACCGTGGACCTTGGGAAGCCTGTTGCTCAGGTTCGTCGCGCTGGTCAAGCCGGGGCGTCTGGCTCGCTTCCTGAGACCGGCCACCGCAGGAACCCGGGGCTGGACCGCGATGGCGGTCTTCGTTGTTGCCGCGTCGGCCTTTGTCGCCACCACCGACCTGAACCGGGCCGGGTAAGTCGCCGCGGCGCAGTACACCGGGCTGTTCATTCTGCCGTACTTGGGCGTCATGGCCATCTTGCAGGCCATCCGCGGGGCAAAGGAAAAAATGAAGAAAAATAGGGCTTTTGTGTTGGAAGAGGAACCGAATGTCCGGGAAATGACCGTGCGGCTCTTGCAACTGTTCATTCCCGGGACAGAGATTGCTTCAGCCGGAAGCCTCAAAGAGGCACTTTTGATATTCGACCAGGCACGGGTGGCGGGTTTCTGCTTTGACGTCGTCGTCCTCGATTATGGGCTACCTGACGGTGTCGGGACAGACCTCATTCCCGCGATACGCGACGGGATGCCCGCCTGCAAAATCGTCGTCGCGAGCGCATGGATTACCGACAGTGGCGATGGGGCAAACGAGGTCGAGATGCGAAATGCAGGGCCGGATGCCCTTCTGTCAAAGCCCTTCAATCGTGAGACATTTCGAGAGTTGTTGCATTCTCTCGGACTGGTTTAGTCCATCTCATATTACAACGCGCCGACGGCCAGCGCCGCGGGGCGCGCGTGCGCCTGCAACGCAACGTGGCTGTACGATTGCCGGAAGTGCGAGGGGTGGCGTGACGCGAGTCGATCTGCACCCACGCGACCACGGTTCTTGTGACTTCCCATTGCAGAGAAGCCCGTGCTCGCGTCGCCAACTCTCACTGCGAAGCTGTCTCACAGCGGTGCGCGACGGGATTGCAGCATGCTGTCTCCTTCCTGCGTCCAGCAGGCGATAGGAAAGAGGGGGCATGGCGCGGAGTGTTACCGTTGGTGCCGCTTCGCAGCGCAAAGACGCTCGCCGGCGCGGCCGTCCGGTCGCACTGATCACTTCACCGGCTTGACGATCGACATCCTCGGGACGTCGCCCGGCGCCGAACTGCATGAAAAGGGCTCCGTCTTGCGGGTGCGCATGGGCGACGGCGCGTTCGGCTCGGTCTACGCGGCCTCACGCAATGGCCACCCCCGGTGAAATCGCGGTCAAGGTTCTGCGCGGCGGCATGCACGCGAGTGAAGAGCAGGTCGGCCGCTTCCGCCGCGAAGTGCGCATCCTGGCGGAGATTCGCGATCCGCACTTGATCGACATCCACGCGTTCGGCCACGACGTGCAGGTCGGCCATTTCGTGGTAATGCCGCGGCTGCGGGGCGAGGATCTGGCCTCGCGCCTGCACGGCGTGGGACCG
This sequence comes from uncultured Enterobacteriaceae bacterium, assembly GCA_964356325.1. Classification (GTDB taxonomy): domain Bacteria; phylum Myxococcota_A; class UBA9042; order UBA9042; family UBA9042; genus CAYHHL01. Next base: position 2,498 of record CAYHHL010000398.1, read on the forward strand.
CTGCCCCTGCCCGAAGGCTCCTGGCTGCAACGTCTCGGCGGGCGCATCCGCGACCGGCGATTGGCGCAGCCAAGGGCTGGACCCAGATCCACGCGGCCGAGCGGTGCGGGTTGGATTACAAGCATTTCCAGGCGGTTGAATCGGGTCGAACCGCCGTGACCGCACGGACCATGTTTCTCATCGCCAGCAGCTTCGGAGTCGAGGTCGGCGATCTGATGCCGATCGTGCAAGTCCCGGCAGCACCGATTGACCTTCGCTGGGCTGCGTTGCGCATGGCCGGGTGGCGCGTCACCCAGGCGGACGACGAGCAACCGCAAAAGGATCAGGTGCCCGTCT
>CAYHHL010000399.1:0-2817 GCA_964356325.1 uncultured Enterobacteriaceae bacterium
ATACGGGCTCATAGCTCAACTGGATAGAGCATCGGTCTACGAAACCGAAGGTTGCTGGTTCGAGCCCAGCTGAGCCCGCTAAGGAATTTGCTATCAAGGGGGTCTGGCGTTGCCACGACGTTGCCACAGGGCGTCGCACACCCCCTTGCCGCAGCGGCACCTGTTCCCCAGAAGATTTTTGCAATCTGTCTGTGGATACGGTCGAGGATGCTAGCGCTACGTTGCTCTCGAAGGAGCAACCATGGCGACGACGGCAAAACCTGTACAACTCCCGAGCGGCCACTGGCAGATCCGCTGGCTCGACGAGAAGCACGAGCGGCACTCCGCGACGTTCAAGGCCCACAACGACGCCCAGCGCGTGCTCGCGGCCAAGCAGACCGAGGTCGATGCGATCTTGACGGGGCGTGCCGCTGCCCGGCCGCCGCGCAAGACCTTCGACCAAATCGATGAGCGCTGGCTGGTCCGGTTAGGCGGTCCGACCAAGGACCAGCGTTCCCATCTTCGGAAGTATCTGCGCCCGGCGTTTTCCGGCATGGCCCTGACCGACATCAGCTTCGACCTCATCGAGGAGTTCAAGGCTGACATCGAAGAACTCGCCGCGTCCACGATTCGCAACATCCTGAACACGCTGAGCGGCATGTTCCAGTATGCGCGAAAACTGGGTTGGATCCGGGCCGACCAAATCCCGGACATCGAGCGGCCCAGCGTGAAGGCAAACGGGAAGGACTTTCGGTATCTTCGCACGAAGGACGAGATCAACCGGTTCCTCAAGGCTGCCCGCGACGAGGGCGATGACGCCTACACGATGTATGCCATGGCGCTGCTCACCGGCATGCGCCAGGGCGAACTGGCTGCGCTCACCTGGGACAAGGTGCATCTTGAGACTACGACGATCGCCGTCGACCAGAGCTTCCGCAAGTGCACGAAGACTGGCAACGTGCGCTATGTGCTTATTGTGAATGAATTGCTCCCGATCTTGCGTGCTTGGCGACTGCGGAGCCCCGGCCCGCTGCTGTTTCCGACCGTGAACGGCACGATGCACCAGTCTTGTGATCGCATCTTCGTGGAGCGTTATCACCGCGCGCTGGATGCGGCCGGCTTCCAACGGCCGACCTCTGGACGCCGGAAGCACTACATCTGCTTCCACGACCTGCGGCACACCTTTGCCAGCCATTGGATGATGTCCCGAGGCTGCATCTTCAAGCTGCAACGGCTGCTCGGCCACCAGTCCACCGACCAGACGCAGCGCTACGCGCACCTCAGCCCGGAGGCCTTCGACACAGATCTCGGGCGGTTCGGTGGCCTCATCACTGCCAGCGAAGGTGACGTCCTTCCCGCTGCTCGGCCGCGGCGCGGCTTGGTGGCCGCTTAGGCACGCTTTTGGTGGCGGGCGCGCGCGAATCCCGTTGCTAGTCCGCTTTCGCCCGCAGCGCCGCGTACGTGTCAAGCGCCGCCTTCAGCGGCTGTCCGGTCAGCACCTGCTGGCCGGGACGACCATCGAAGGCGTTTGACGACGACCTTGGCAGATTCCGTCGCTTCAGCACGTGCCCGTGCACGTCCAAGTCCGCCAGCCGTGATCTACCACCACGCGGATCGGCCTTCTTTGGTCTTGTCGATCTTGCCGTCAGCCTGCAACGGCTGCACTGCGTTCTGGATGTTAGCCTTGGTGAGTCGCCTTGTAAGTGCCTTTGATCGACTCGGCTTTCTCATTCCCGCGCTGCGCGCTGCTGTTCTTTCTCTAGCGACCGCTCTGCATGGCGGTGCGCCTGCGTCGCTTCCTTCACCTCGCGACGCGCGTCAGCGAGTGGCGCAAGGCGCTCTTTCAAGGCTTCGCGCTGGGCTTGGAGCGCCGCGAGTCTCTTGCGGGCGGCGGTCTGCTGCCCCGTCGCCTTCGGGGTGGCGTGCGAGTACGCATTGCAGCCGACGTGCGCGCCGAAGCCGTTGACGCAGCGGATGCGTCCGCGGAAGTAGACGCTGTTCGCGACGAGTTGCGAGCGCAATGCCACCAGGTCGCCAGCCTGCGGGTCGACAAGGACGACGGTCCCACGCAGCGTCGCGACTTCCCCTTCCGGGGAGCCCTCCTCGGGAATCGCCATGCCGAACGCGAAGACAGCGCCACGCTCGAAGCCTGTGACCTGCGCCACGAGCGAGTAGCCGGCAGGCAGGGCGGCGATCGGCAGAATGCGACGCTGGTCGGCTTCGACTCGGGCAAGCGCCTCTTCGTCGCGACCTGCCTGAGCTTCGGCCGATGCCAGGGCATCGCGTGCAGCATCCAGGCGCGTCTTCGCCGTTGCAAGGTCCGCGTGCGCTTCGCGGATTGCCTCCCGGCGCGCTTCGCTCACCTGGGCGATATGGCGGGGCGGCGGAGGTACCGGGTCGACATCTGCCGCAGAACAACGCGTCAGGGCCAGGGCGTAAATAGCCAGATGCAAAGGGATGCACATTGCGTCGTCGTCCGTTCGGAAGTCCGAACGTCAACGTAGCCGCAGCGGGCTTGCCTGTCCAGGTGGACAGCGGGCACGACGACGTCATCCTGAACCTGAAGCGCATCGCGAAGTCGCGGCGCTGGAGCATGAACCGGCTCGCCGACGCGGCGGGTGTGTCGCGCAGCGCGCTCTCCGACATCCTCAGCAAACGGCAGAGCCCGACGCCGACGACCCTGCAGCGCCTCGCCGACGCGCTCGAAGTCCCGTTGGGTGTCAACTGCCGCCCGACGTCCCGCCGCGCAATCACTCGCAGTCAGCGGCTCGACGTCAGGGACAGCCCGTAAGTCAGGTAGGCGGCTTCTGTCCGCCCTGCGGTCGGCGGCGCGGCCTT
>CAYHHL010000400.1:0-2795 GCA_964356325.1 uncultured Enterobacteriaceae bacterium
TGAACGAGGCGATGGCGTTGGCCGGGTGGCAGCCGCGGGCGACGTATCGGACCATAGAGATGCAGGGCTGAGCGCCGACCCGGAACTCCACCCGGTGCCCGAACACTGTCAAGACCAGACTCCCCGCGCCTCTGAAATCCGGCAATCCGATTGACCGATTTCATGATTCGTCGCATATCGCTGACATTATAATAGACAGTCGCCTGAATTCCGTCATCTCGGTCGCGCAGGCACATCCTTGTTGTTGGCGGTCTCGCCGATCCGCCTGTCGATGGTCTTTCCCGCTCGATCCGCCGGGAGACGGAACTCCCGGTAATCATGCGGTACCCGCGACCGATCGTGGCCCCACACCGCGACCACTGCCAAGGCCCGTTGTCACGCAACACGATGACTTTCTGAAGCTTTGGCGACAGCGGTGCTAGCGGCGGAAAACGCCGATAACGCGCGGCACGGCAACTCGACGCCGCCAACAGCGGGCGCTGCGCCAACAGACCAGCCGCGTCGCGGCACATGGCGCGGTACGCAATGCGCTAAAACTCCTTTGAAAATAGATCTCCCGACAGGGGGACGTCATGGACCATGTCGGGAGACGGCACAACGTAGAGCCCGGATGATGTGAGTCGCCGCCGAACAAAAGGCTGCAGCGAGATTCCCGATGAATGATGACGAACAACAAGGTCACGACCGCGGGCCCGGGGCTGGTGCCGGCGACGTCGTCGGCTACGAAGAGGCGGCCAAGATCCTCGGCGTTGCCGCAGGGACACTGTACGCATGGGTCAGTCAGCGCCGGATTCCTCACTTCCGGGTTGGGCCGCGCTGCGTTCGCTTTTCGCGGCGGACGCTGCTGGCGTTCCTGCAAGCGCGGGCGGTCGGCGTCGTGGACCCGCCGTAGCCGTGCGGAACTGCCTGAGTTTCCGGTCTCGACCGGGCTGCCTGCATGCACGGCTGGTGCCTGTGAGCCGTCTATCGGCTGCCAGCATACGCCATTGCTGTCATAGGTTCAGGGGGCGGTGGGCAACTCCGCCAGGTTGGTCATCACGACTTCGCCAGCGGTTCAATGCGGGCGATGAACGGCCCGGGGCGCCGATTCCGCAATCGCCACGATGCGCAGGTTCTCGTCGACGATGAACTCAAGCGGCATCCTGCATCTCGCAGCGAATCGCTTCCTCGACCTTGTCCTTGCCGACGCGGTAGTCCTCTGCCAAATCGTCGATGGAATCACCGGCCTTGTAGCGGCCGACCAGCATTGCGGCCGTGATGCCAGTGCCAGCGATAACCGGTCGGCCGAATCCAATGCACGGGTCGATCACCACCAAGCGCGGCTGCTGATCGTCGACCGCGGTGTCCTGAAGGGGCCGCGTGAACGGGAACAGCCTGCGCGCGAGGCCGTGTTCGTCGCGACGAACAGGCTGACGCCGTCGGTCAGAAAGTCATGGCTTGCCAGCGGATGTTGCGAATGCAGACGCTCCGCCAGGCACGCAACGCTCCTGCGGACCGCGTCCAGATTGAGCCGGTGCACCCGGCGCACGCCGCCGAGGACATGGAGTTCGATGAGGATGTTGAACGACAATAGGTAGGCGCCGCCAGTGTCGGGTTCGACGACGATCAGCGGCCGCGGCGTGCCGCCTCCCCGATCCCTGCCCACCCAGGAACGCACCGTGGGCAACGGCACGTGCACGTGGTGCGCCGCCTCGGCAGGTGCGTAGACGGGGATGCTGCGAGGGTCCTTGTCGCCGTAGATGTTCATCGATCTCGGGGATTGGCTGTGCATGCCTGCCCCGGCGAAAAGGTAGTCGGGGGACGGCGGGCTGACCAGCGCATCGGTGCCGGGGCGCCTGTGCGCCCGCCGGCCTCATGCACCGACCGACACGCGCCGTTCGGCCGGGATAGCTCCACGGCTTTCGTCTGGTCGACGCTTGCCGACGCCGGGCGCTGCGCCGCAGTTTTGCGGGGACGGAGGCCCGACAAAATGCGGGTACCCGGGCATGGCCACGCTCAAGTCGGTGTCCCAGCGCGTCCCAGCTTTCTTGGCTTGCGGACGGCCGCAAGTGCTCGGAAAACGGTCGACATGGCCCTCAGCAGGCTTGGCATGACTGCGCCCAGCGCCCCCGCACATCCCCGCATTTGGCTCATGACGGCGCCTGCATCGGGACGTCCGCGACGATAGCTCACAACCATCTGATAACATGCAGTACTTTCGGTGCCCGCGCGTCTCAACATTCGCCGAGCCCGACTGACCGGAGCCGGCGCTGCTCGGCCATTGAGGCGGCCGCGGCCATGCACGCGCGACACCACTAAGTTATCGCGTAATTTCATACGATTGCACGAAGACAACGAGCACAACGGCGGCCGAGCCCCGATCGCGGCGCCACCGGCCACATTCATCGCGGGCTCGACCTGATCCACGCCATGCACGGCTGCGGGCCTGCGCCGGGTCACGTACCTGACGCGGCGCAGGCGATGACCGGCAAGCCACTTGGTAGGTCGATCGCCGACCGTTGAGGACGGTGACGGCAGGTTCTCCGTTTGGACAATCCCAAAGTCGCGCCAGTAGTTGCAGAAGCAGCGAACCGCTCGGTCGTGGAGGCGCAAGTGCTGCCGCGCGCCGGATCGCTGCATCTTCGACGACAGCCTGCAATCCCGGCGCGCACGGCGAATGCCGTGAAACACATTGCGTAAGCGAGGTAGCTACATGGCAAAGAGGCTCAAGAAAAAGGTCGGAACCTGGACGGCGAATGACGGCCCGTCGCGCGAGGAACTCGTCGAGGCGATTCGGACCCTGACCGCGATGGCGT
>CAYHHL010000401.1:0-2788 GCA_964356325.1 uncultured Enterobacteriaceae bacterium
CCCCTGCGCCCGTCCCCAACCACAGCAAGATCACCGTGATCGCCGCAACACCCGCCAACCCCGCCACCACCAGCACCGTCCGGCGTGACCACCCCGGCGCAACGCTCCCTGCCACCACGGGCGCGTAAATCTCGCCGCCATGGGCCGTCGCCGCCTCGCGATCCAGCGCCAGCGCGGGCAGCAGCGCCACGGTCGGCGCGTCCTGGCTCACGCCAAGCGCTTCCAAGGCCTCGCGCATCTCGCGCGCGTCCGCGAACCGGTCGCCGGCCCGCTTGGCCAACGCTCGCAGCACGCAGCGTACGAACCCTTCGGACAGCGGAATCGGCGCCAGCGTGCTGAGTTCCGGCACAGGCGACTCGGCATGCTGGAACATCACCGTCAGCGGGTTCTCGTCGACGAACGGCACCCGCCCCGCCACGCAACGGAACAGCAAAATCCCCAGCGAGTACAGGTCACTGCGCGCATCGATCTCCTGGCCTCGGCACTGCTCCGGGCTCATGTAGGCCGGCGTGCCGATCGCAGTGCCCAGCCCGGTCAGCGACGAATCCGCGGTCCGCGCGATGCCGAAGTCCAGTACCTTTACCAGCGGTTGCGACTCGTCCTCCACCGGGCACAGCATGACGTTGCCCGGTTTCAGGTCGCGGTGTACCAGCCCGGCCCGATGCGCCTCCTGCAGGCTGCGACACACCTGGACCGCGATGTCCACGGTTTCCCGTTCGGTCAAGCATTGCCCTTGTCGTGCGCGGGCTTCCAGGATGTCGGCCAGCGACTCGCCGTGCAGGTGCTCCATCGTCAGGAAGAACGCGCCTTCCTCGGTCTGGCCGACGTCGAACACCCGCACCGTGTTGGCGTGGCGCAGCCGGGAAGTGATCTGCGCCTCCTGCCAGAAACGCCGCACTATCGGAGCGTTGTCCGACGACATATCGACGTGCAGGACCTTGAGCGCGACGTCTTGCCCGGTGCCGGTGTGGATGGCCGAGAACACCGCGCCGAAGCCACCGCTGCCCAGGCGTCCGGTGATGCGATAGCGACCCCCGACGACGTGACCTGCCTGATAATCGAGGCTTCCGGGCGAGGGGCGCTTGCGCAGGACCGTCGCCGTACCCTCGCTGGGGCAGTAGCGTTCGGGCCCATCGTGACCGCAAATGGGGCAGAAGCGGTCCTCGATCGTCAGCGTCACCATGGGCCTCTCCCGGAATCCGGGGGGTGACTCTACTCCAATCTCCGGCATCTGGCAGCGGTCAGAAGATGCCTTGGCCCGTGGTCGGTTTCGCGCTCACCGTCGTCAGCAGCCACTTGAAGTTGTCGATGAGCACCGCGGTGTCCAGGATGCCGTCGCCCTCGTCGAGCACCATGAAGCGCAAGGTGATCGTCTCGTTGGGCTGGACCGGAGCGATTGTGGTCAGCCAGCCCGTGGAACCGCCGACCGATTGGTTGCTGGCGCCTACGCACGAGGAGTCGGTGCAGGCGTTGCTGTAGCCGGTTTTTGCCAGGTAACTCGCGGGTTGCGTGCAGGTCGAGACGCCGCCGGGCGGTGGGTCGCAAATCGTGAAGAAGCTGTTGTTGACGCTGAGCGGCTGGCCCGTCGCGTCGTAACTGACGTTGCAGACGCCGGATCCGCACTGATCGCTCGGAATCGCGATGGTGTCCAGGGCCTTGGAATCCGACAGCACGATGAAGCGATCGTTGTACTGCGAGCAGACGTATTCCGGGTACTCCGCCGAGAAGAACGCGAAACTGAACGAGAACCCATGCGCATTCTGCGGGACTTTCAGCGTGACGGTGAACTCGCTGAGGTCGTTGGCAGCGGGCGTGGTCGAGGGCACCGCGCACTTGGGCTGGGTGTAGAACGGATGGCCGGTCGCGTCGCCGAAGTCCGTGCCGGGCTGCGGCTCGTAGCTCGGGTCTTCGAGGTTGTCGACCGCAAGTCCGCTCGAGAACAGGACCATTTGCTTGCCGGACTGCGCCACGAACTGGTCGCCGAATTGCCCGCGGATGGATCGCGAATCGACGTCGCCGGCAGGGAAGCTGGCATCGACGACGAAGGCGCACAATCCCAAGGCTTTGGCGTAGTCCAGCGCGGTCGTGCCGGTCAGCGCGGAGTCGCAGGGCAGGACCGCCTCGTCGGTCTTGGCGTCGCAGTCGTCGTCCACGCCATTGCCGGGCGCTTCCATCGCGTTGGGACCGACCAGGGGGTTGTCGTCGTTGCAGTCCTTGGGGAAGGGCACGCCGTCGAAGTCGTGGTCGACGCCGGCAGTGCCGTCGAAGCCCTTGCCGTCGCCCCCGGCAAAGCCATCGGCATCAGGGACTTTCGTGTCGCCGGAGCCGTCGGCGGTTTGGCTGTCGGTCGGGGCGGCGTCTTTGCTGCCGGAGTCCGAGACCGTGGCCGAGACCGTGGCCGAGTCCGTGGCCGAGTCCGTGGCCGAGTCCGGGGCCGTGTCCGGGGCCGTGTCCGGAGCCGTGGCCGAATCCGAGCCCGTCCCCGAATCCGAGCCCGTTCCCGAATCCGAGCCCGTTCCCGTGTCCGCGCCCGTTCCCGTGTCCGAGCCCGTCCCCGAATCCGAGCCCGTTCCCGAATCCGAGCCCGTCCCCGAACCCGAGCCCGTCCCCGTCCCCGCGTCCCCCGCGCTCGGCTTGCATACCATCGCTGGCACCGAACAACCCCATCCAGCCGGGCACCCGGACTTCGCACACGACAGGCTGCAAACCGGCCCAGCGACGCCCAACGTACACAACCCACTCGCGCATTGACTGCTGGCCGCACACGCGCAACCGAACGCCTTGGCCT
>CAYHHL010000402.1:0-2757 GCA_964356325.1 uncultured Enterobacteriaceae bacterium
TCCATCGAAAAAGCATGTCATTCTGAGCACAGGTACGCGCAAGGCGCGTAACGAGGTCGAAGAACCTCTGTGGTCACGGGACACTCTTGGCCGCTCGGGCCGGCCGCTCTCGTGCTTTTGCAGCAGCACCGGGGTCTGGATCGCGCTGCGCGCGACGACCACGGCTCGCGCGTGCACGGTAACCAGGTGTTCCGCCTTGCGCGTGCGCGGGTGTGAATGGCCGGTCTTGAAGGCGGGCAGGTTCCCGGCGACGGTGTGGGCGATCGCTGTCTCGACCATCGACCCGCTGTCGGAGCGCGACGGAAACACCGCGCCGTCGCCCAGGTTCAGCCGCCCGGCAAGCCCCGACAACCGCAGGGCCAGATCGGGCCGATACGAACTATTGACAGTTATCTTAATCTGGATAAAGTATCCTTGCCGAGATAACGGAGGATACGATGCTCCACTTTCCCCGTCCACAACTTGCCCAGGAACTGGTCGACGCCCTCCTGGGCAAGTCGTTGCTCGGCGACGCTCACAACGGCCTGTTCCTCGCGGCGCCGCGCCGCACCGGCAAGTCCACTTTCTTGCAGGCAGATCTGAAACCCGCCTTGGAGCGCGCGCGTGTCGTCGTCGCGTACGTGGACCTGTGGTCTGACACACGTCGGGACCCGGGCACGCTGATCGCCGATGCCATCGGTCGTGCACTCGCCCAGCGGCTGGGTATGGTCGGCAAGGCAGCGAAGGCGGCGGGGCTTGAGAGCGTCACGATTGCCGGAACCTTGAAGATCGACACCAGCAGAATCGGCAAGGTCGACGGCGTCACGCTGCCGGACGCGCTCCGCGCACTTCACGAAAGCGCCAAGTCGCCGATCGCGCTCATCATCGACGAGGCCCAACATGCCCTGACCAGCGAGGCCGGCGAGGCGACAATGGCCGCGCTGAAGTCCGCCCGCGACCAGCTCAACCGCCCCGGTGCGGCCAACCTGCTGCTCGTCATGTCCGGCTCGGACAGGGACAAGATGCTCCGACTCGTGAACAGCAACGCCGCGCCCTTCTACGGTTCGCAGATCTCGCGCATGCCGCCGCTGGGGGACGACTTCATCGCGCACACCGCCGGGCTGATTGCGGCCCAGCGTCCCGACCTGGCGCCCGTCGATACCGCGAAGCTCGCAGAATCGTTCGTCGCCTTTGGCCATCGCCCGCAGTTCTTCATGCAAGCACTTGGTGACGCGTTGAGCCCGCTCGCAGGCCTGACCGGCCGATTCGAGCAGGTGGTCTCGGAGGCGGCGCGACAGAGGCAGGCCGACGACGAAGCCCAGATGGAGTCGGACTACCTGTCGCTCAAGCCCCTCGAGCAGGCGGTGCTTTGGCGCATGTTGGAACAGGGGTCGCGCTTCAGGCCATACGATGCCGAGGCGCTGCGGTTCTATCGCGAAAAGACTTGCACACCTGTCACCTCCGCGAAAGCACAGAACGCCTTGGAATCGCTTCGGGCACGTACGCCGACCCTGGTATGGAAATCGGCGCGCGGCGAGTACGCCGTGGACGACGCTGCGATGAACCGGTGGTTCAGCGAGCGCGGGCAGGCGGGGACTTGGCCGCCCAAAGGGGAGCGGCCGTTCGCGGACGAGTAGGTCAGCCGTGAGTCGGCGCTGGTCGATGTCGACACTGTCTCTGGCGCGGGCCATCCGTTCGCACCGTTGGCGCCGTTGGTACATTGTCCTTGACGTCAGGCAGGATTCGCCATGGACCGTCGCGACTTGGCCATGCTCTCCGCCAGCCGTTCCGCGATCCGCATCGCCATGGCCATGATGGTCACCTGCGGATTCACGCCGATCGCGGTCGGGAAGATGCTCGCGTCGGCGACGTAGCAGCCCGGCAGGTCCCAGATCTGGCCGTTGAGGTCGATCACCGACCGGCGCGGGTCGCTGCCCATGCAAGCCGTGCCCATCATGTGCACCGTGAACAATTCCAAGGTGCTGCGCTTGGTCTGCGTGGTCTCGATACGGCGCAGCTCATCGACCGAGCGCACCAACGGCAGGTTGGAAAACGGCAGGAACACCTGCTCGGCGCCCATCGCGAAGTGCATTTCCGCCAGCAAGCGCGCGCCCTTGAGGAACCGCGCATGGTCCTTGGCGGTGATGTCGTAGCGCGCGATGGCCATGCCGAACGGTCCGCGCCGCACGGTGCCGGTGGTCGAATCCTCGACCAGCGCGCCGGACAGCACGATCTGGTCATAGCGCTGCATCAATTCCCACGCTTGCGCGCCGTGGAAGGGCAGGTGGGCGGCGAGCAGGCCCGGCGGAATGAAGTTCTCCGCCAGCACGATGCCCTCGTCGTGGAATTCGCGGACCTGCGCGTACTGTGACATGCCCTGCCAACTGCGCACATCGAAGGGATAAACGGCCATGACCTTGACGTTGGGGTGGCAGGTCAGGTTGTTGCCGAGCAGGCGGCTCGGTCGGCCAATCTTGTGCTTTTGCAGCAGTACCGGGGTCTGGATCGCCCCGCACGCGACGACCACGGCTCGGGCGCGCACGGTCACCAGCAGTTTCGCTTTGCGCGTGCGCGGGTCGATGGCCCGGCCGCGCACGCCGACGCAGCGGCCGTTCTCGATGATCAGTTCCTCGATGCGCACTTCGGTCAGGCAACGGGCGCCGGCCTTCATCGCACGGGGCATGTAGGTGACCAGCGTCGACTGCTTGGCGCCGGTCGGGCAACCCATCACGCAATTGTTGGTGCCGACGCAGGTTTCCTGGTTGCGGCGGTTGACCT
>CAYHHL010000403.1:0-2751 GCA_964356325.1 uncultured Enterobacteriaceae bacterium
GACGCCACGCCGCTGCCGACCGGACTGCTGCACATCCTGACCGGGGAACCGTTGCACGCGACCAGCTGGCTCGACGATTTCACCGTGAAAGCACCGTAATCCCAACACCCACAGCCCAGGAGTCTCCATGCACGCCAAGACCACCATCGCCACCGTCGCCGCCGCCCTGTTCCTCACACTCGGAATCACTGTCGCCTGGGCCAGTTCCGGCGGTTCGTGCAGTTCCAACTCGGACTGCGGTCCCGGCGTCAGCTGTCGCAGCGGCAAGTGCGCCACGGCCCAGGGCGGCTCGTGCAGTTCCAACTCGGACTGCGGCGGCGCCAGTTGTCGTAGCGGCAAGTGTTCGAACTCCCCAGACGGAACTTGCAGTTCAGACTCGGATTGTGGCAACGGCAAGTGTCGCGGCGGCAAGTGCGCGGCGGCGGGCGGCGGCTGCAGCTCCAACTCGGACTGTGGCGCCGGCGTCAGCTGCCGCAGCGGCAAGTGCGCGAATGCACCCGGTGGTTCGTGCAGTTCCAACTCGGACTGCGGCGGCGCTTCGTGCCGGAGCGGCAAGTGCTCCAACGGCCCCGAGGGTTCGTGCAGTTCGGACAAGGACTGCGGCAAGGGTTCGTGCCGCAGCGGCAAGTGCTCGACTTCGAACTGATCCGGTCTACTGAACGAACGTATGGCAGTGCCCGCAACCGAAGCCTTTTTGCGTCTTCGGATCGTACGGCGCCTCGCCCAGCATCGTCGCCATGTCCGCGCTCACCTTGTCGTGCATGAACTTGACCATCGCCGGCTTCTCGGCCATCAGCTTCTGGAAGCCCGCGGCATCCCCCGGCAGCTTGGGCAAGTCCGGATTCGGCATCTTGAAGTTGCGTTCCTTCGCCTGGGCGCTGTGACAGGTCGCGCACGTCACCTTGGCGAAGTGCTGGCCGTCGAAGGCGGTGAACTGCGCGGCCATCCTCGGCAACACCGTTCCCTTCATCAGTTCGAAGCGCTCGATCGGCGTCATGTCGTCGAAGCGTTTGATCGGCGCGGGCGGCGGGGCGGCCAGATCCTGGGGCGGCAACTCGGGTTGCAGGCTCGCCACCACAGGGGCCGGCTCGGGCGCCGCGACTACTTCCGGAGCCGGTTTGGCGCCACCGCAAGCCACCGCGAAGGCAACCAGGCACGTCGCGATTAGAAAAGTCTTGAACATTCCAACTCCTGCCGCCACTTCGGGCAACGTGAAGGTCGGAGGATGCCCGCTGCGAGCCGCGGTTGGCAAGGGCGGCGCGACGGCGTCCGCAGCGGGGCCTGGCGACCTGGGCTCCGCGCAATGGCTGTTCTGAAGTGGCTGAAACGTGTACCGTCGCAGCCGGTTGTTCGCCGCGTCGCGAGGTTTCGTCCGTGCCTTCAGAAACCACGAGAGTCGCCGCAGCGTTCACGCCTCGGTTCGCCTTGGCCGCCCTGCTCCTTCTGCTGCCGGCCAGCGCATTCGCTGGGGTTTCCAGCCCTTCGCCCGGCATCAAGCTCGTCAACAGTGGCAGTCGCGCCACGCTCGTGGTCGATCTGTGTGCGCCGGGCATTTCCGTCCGCGCCACCAAGTACTCGGAACGCAAGCACACCGCCCAGCAATGGGGCCAGATGGTCGGCGTGCAGGCGGCGATCAACGCGGACTTCTTCGACTTTCCCGCCGCCACGCTGGTCATCGGCCGGGCTCGCGGTGCCGGCGAGGACTGGCCGTGGGGCAAGTGGGGGCTGGAACTCGGCAGGCCGTACTGGCAGTTCGGCGCCGCCCTGGCCGAAGTGGTCGAGAACGGCACGATCGCGCCCAAGCCCGGGGTCAGCCAGATCGTCGCGGGACACAACGTCATCATCGCCAACGGAGTCGGCACCTGGCCTTGGACGCCGGCCAACGACGGCGCCCTGCTGAACGGCACCCACCGCCGCACCGGCGTCGGCATCAGCAAGGACAAACGCTGGCTTTACCTCACGGCGGTCAACAGTTCCATCAACTGCCAGACCCTGGCCAACTACATGATCGCCGACGTCGCCGCGGCAGGCGCTCCCGGCGTGCACTTCGCGACCAACATGGACGGCGGCGGCAGTTCGCAATTGTGGTCGCAAACCGCGGGCTTCGTCATTCCGAGCACGCGCCTGGTCGCCAACCACCTGGGCATCCACGCCAGCGGTTCCGGTCCGGCGCCGAACTGCCCCAACCTGCCGAAATGCGTCCCCCATTGCCAGGGCAGCAAGATGATCGGCGCGGACTGCGGCGTCGGCGACTGCGGCGTGTACGGTGCCAGTTGTGCCAACGATGACCTGGGCTTGCGCTGCGTGTCGATGTATTGCCAGGCCAAGGGCAAGTCCAGCCTGTGCCTGCCCGACGCCAACTCCAGCAAAATCGGCGGCTGCGACAACGGCAAGTTGTCGATCGGCGAGTGTGGCGCGTTCGGCGCCTATTGCTCGACCGCGGGCGGCACCACTGCCCATTGCGCGTCGTCGTTTTGCGTCGCCGGCCCCAAGGAAGTACCGAAGATCAAGGATGTGTGCCTGCCCGACGGCCTGCGCTACCACTGCGACGCCAAGGCCGGCCTGGCTTTGAACGCCTGCCCCGCCGGCCAGAAGTGCAGCATGCAGAACGGAAACGCCGTCTGCACCGGCGGTTGCAAGCCGCACTGCGAAGGCAACGTCATGGTCGGCAGCGACTGCGGCAAGGGCGACTGCGGCGTGTACGGCAGCACTTGCGCCAACGATGACCTGGGCTTGCGCTGCGTGTTCGGC
>CAYHHL010000404.1:0-2744 GCA_964356325.1 uncultured Enterobacteriaceae bacterium
GACGGGTTCCCGCTGTACCGCCAGAGTTTCGCCGACGTCTGGCCGTACGTTTCGCCGCCGAACAACCAGCCGGCATCCGTGACGCCGTCGTACGCCAGGCTCGCCCCGACCAGGCCGCCCAACGGCGCGGATTCCGCGTGACACGCCGCGTCGCAACCGTCGCCGTACAGGACGTTGCCGTCGTCGCACACTTCCCAGTCAGCCAACGCGCCGTCTCCACAGGCAAATCCGGCAATGCAGCCTGGCGCACCGACGGTCCAAGCCGCCGGGGTGTTGACCGTCGCGTCGTAACCGTGCCCGGAAATATCCGCCAGCGTGACGCCTTTGCCCGCCTTCATCGGCCAATACGCCAGCGTCTCGGCATCAGCGGTGGCGGTCAGCGGTAGGGCGAACGGCAACTGGTAGCGCACGCTGGTCGAGAAGCGCAGCCAGGCAATCTGTCCGAAAAACGGCGCAGTGCCAGCGGAATCCTCGGCGCCGATCCGCAACGGATCGAACGAAAGCAAGGGTTGGCTGAATCCCGTCGCTTGCCCGACCTGTTGACCGTTCACGAACAACGTCGCGATCTTGGCGCCGCTGTCGTACGTCACCGCGACGTGTACCCACTTGCCGAGCGCTGGCGCCTTGGCGGTGACCTGCTGCGTGACCTGTGTACCGCCGCCGATCCTGAATGAGTACTGGCCGTTCCAAACGCCCCACGTCCAGCCGACGCCGGTGCCCTTCAACGGTCGCTTGCTGGCGAACGCGCGGTCTCCTGTGGCGTTGCCGTCCAGCCGCAACATCGCTTCGAGCGTGAAGTCCGTGCCCACGAGGTTCAACGCTGCATCGTCCGCGACTGTCGCCACCGTCGTCTTGCCGTCGAAACCGATCGCGCCGCATTCGAACTGACAGATCGCGCCGCAGCCGTCACCGGAAGTCGCGTTGCCATCGTCGCATTGTTCCTTGGAGGCTTGCACCGCGCCATCGCCGCAAACCTGGACCGTGACGCAACTCCCAGCCTTGCATGTCGAACTCGCGCCGCAACTCGTGCCCTCCGCTTTGGCCGTGTGCGCACAAGCGCCTAGGCTACAAGCATCGGTCGTGCAAGCGTTGCCGTCGTCGCAATCGGCTGGCGCGCATAGCTTCGCCACGTCCGGACCTGCGTCGACTGTGGGCGCGACGTCAGCGGCATCCGCGCCTGAATCCCCAGCTACGTCCTCTACATCGGCCTTGCCAGCGTCGATCGCATCTTCGCCTTTCCCGTCAGCGACCTTGGCATCGACGTCTGAGCCAGCGTCTTTCCCTGCGTCGACCGCGCCGTCGCCCGCGTCTACGGCATCCTTGCCCTCTGCGTCGACATCAACGCCTGCAGCAACATCGCCATCCGCAAGGTCTTCCTCGGCGTCCTCCATCTCGTCGGCGTCATCGTCGGTGTCGGGTTCCGCGTCTGCCGCAGCGTCGGCGTCGTCCCCGCTCAGTTGCCCGTCGCTCGCGTCCTGGCTCGCCACCGCCTTCTTCAGTTCTTGCGCGGATTTGCGAGGAGACAGGCAGCCGGCCAGCAGCACGGCTACCGCAACGAAACAGGCGAATCGATGGCCAGTCCACGTACTCAAAACCGCACCGTCCATTGCGCGACGCGCCGGCCTGCATCGAAATCCAAGCTGGCGTGCCCTGCCTGTCCCGGTTTCGCGTGCAAATGCAGCCATGTCGCCCACGCACCCAAGCCCGCGCCGACCACCGTCAGACCGATGCCGATGCCCCACTGCCGCTGGGCCGAGTCGTAGCGCGAGTTGTACGTCCCTGCATCGCCATCGGAATGTACCGGCAGCGCATTGGCCGCCTCGGATGCTGAACGTCCGGCAGCCAGCAGGAAGACGCCGGTCACTAGAGCCGCAACCGCGCCGGCCGTTGCCGCCCAGCGCAGGACCGGCTGATCCGTCGAAACAGGCGTTACTTCGCGCGAAAGAGCAACCGGAAGGGGCGCGGGCGCTGGCGCGGCAACAGTTGCCGGTGCGGGTGTCGAGCCACGTGCTTCCAAGGCCTTCAGACGCGAGCGGGCTTCGACGATGCCGTCCGCGTCCTGCGAAATCGTCATGTACAGTCGGAAAAGTGACGCCGCATCGCCAGGTTTGCCGGCTTCCTCATAGGCGCGCGCTGCGTTGAACACGAGCGAAGCGCGCGGCGACCGGGCGTAGGCTTGCATGAACAGCTTGGCGGCGACCTCGAAGTCCTTGGCCTTGAAGCGTTCTACCGCGCGGTTGGCGTAATCCTCGGCCTCGGATTGCTGCACGGCTGGTTTCGCACGGGGCGATGCTGCCTGGACGCCCGCCGGGCATGCCGCGACGCCAGCCAGCGCGCATGCCACGACGCGCCAGAAAGCGCGGGTCGGGATCGCACGGCTGGACATGGGACTCCGGGCCAAAGGTGGGGAAGTTCGCGAGGATGCCGAGAATCCGGGAACTGCCGCGTTGTGTCAACGGGCCCGACGCTTCAACGGATCGCCCGCGCAATCTCCCGCGTCGCCTCGCGCGCGCATTTCGGCAATCGTGTTCGTCGCACACGGCGCAGCGCCCAAGGACGCCCGAAACGCGGCCATGTCGTGCCAACCGAGGGCGGGCGTACTGGCGACAGTGGCTTCTTCGACCACGATGACGATGCGGTGTGGCCCACGCGGAAGGGCAACGGAGGTGGTCGCCGTCAAGCGGCCATGGGCGTCGACTTCAGCAATAGTTTCGATGGCCAACATTTTGCGTCCAGGGCATATG
>CAYHHL010000405.1:0-2730 GCA_964356325.1 uncultured Enterobacteriaceae bacterium
GACACTCGGAACATTATCGAGCATCTGGAGGCGCTTGGTCACCGCCGCGAAATCGCCGAGCGTGACGCCGCTCAGGCGCGCTGCCGCCGCCTCCACGCCGTCGAACGACGCGCAACCCAGCTCGCTGAGCGTCGCGCGGTACACGGCGGCAAGTTGTTCAGGCTTTAGTGCGTCGAATTTGATCTTCCAGGAGAATCGCCGAAACGCGGCTTCATCCAGCGAATCCATCAAATTGGTCGAACAGATAAAAATACCGTCGAACGCCTCCATCTGCACGAGAAGCTCGTTGACCTGCGTGACCTCCCACGATTGCCGCGCAGTCTTCCGATCGCGAAGGAAAGAATCCGCCTCGTCCAGCAGCAGTACGGCTTGCTCGTTGGTGGCTTCGCGAAACATGTTTGCGATGTTCTTTTCGCTCTCGCCGACGTACATGCCGAGCAGGTCCGACGCCCGCTTGTGGATCAGCGGCTTGTCCAACGAATCCGCCAACCACGTCGCAAAGGCCGTCTTTCCGGTGCCTGGCGGGCCAAACAGGCAGGCGGCGCCCCGTCCGCACTTGCGCAACGCCGGCACCAGGACGCGCAAGTCTACGTCGGTGTTGACGTAGTCGATGTTGTACGGCGTCTTGCTCGGGCGATATGTCGCCGCCTTGGGTCCGCGCCGGACCAGGAGTTGGTTCGCGAGCAGGCGATCGATCTTGGCCTCGATGTCGCACGGTGCCGCCGTCGCCCATGCCGTCGCCACCTTTGCCGCCCGCGCCATGTCAGCAGGTGTCACATCGGGGTCACTGGCGCACTTGTCCAGCCAGATATCGCTGACTTGCAGGGTCTCCAGGTGCTTGGCAAGCATCTGCCGCCGCACGCGTTTCGGCGGCACGCCCAGTTCGATGACGACATCGAAGCGGCGCAGAAACGCCGGGTCAATCTGCTCGATCTTGTTGGTCAGCCAGAAGGCAGGCACCGAATTTTCTTCAAGAAGTCGATTCACCCAGCCCTTGTCGTGGGTAGATTGGCCGCCGATCGGCAGGAAGCTGGTTGCAAAGGCATCTTCGACCTCATCGAACAGGAGCAGGGCATCGGGTTGGCCATGGAGAATGGCCTGAGATAGTTGGAAATTCGAGAATCGACCCCGCCGTGCCAATGCTTCTCCATCGGGGTTGGCCACGCGGACCTGGTAGAGCGCGGCACCGAGCGCTGCCGATACCGCTCTGCACAGATTTGTCTTGCCCGTGCCCGGTGGACCCCAGATCAACGTATTTACACCCTTTACGCGCTCGACCAGCGCACGTCGCAGGTGCCCAGACAGGATTTCGATATCTGCCGCAGCGTGCGGGAAATCGGCCAACGTCAGCTCGGCCTCCGGCGCGGGTTCGACGAATTTGCCATACAGCATCTCCGGGCCATCCTGCTCCTCGGAGAGGACCTCCTCCGTGCGGTCGTCCACGTTGAAAATGTGCAGACTCTGTGCGCTGTTGTAGGGCGACACGGTGAGCAAGCCAGCTTTCGCCAACACACCGTCAACGCCCAGCGCGACCCGGACATCGGCCGGTGTGCAAGTGCCACCGACGATGCGCGCCAGGCCCACGTAAAGGCGCGACGCACTGCCGCCGGCCGCGGCCGCGAGCATTTGCAGGCAGCACTCCAGCGCCGAAACCTTTTCAGAAATGACAGCCAGCGCAAGCAGTTCCTTGGAAACCCAATTCAGGTGCACGAGGCCTGCCAACCACTCGACATTATGGAAAATCGGGTGGTCACGCTTGACGCCGTCAGACTCCAGTTGCGACAAGTGCTTGGCGACCTGGGCTGTCGCGCTCTCGATCTGATGCCGCTGCGTGCGCGCTTCGTTCACCACGATGCCCGCGCGTCCGTAGACCTCGCCGCCACGGTGCGACGTGATACACTCGCGGATTGCGCCGTCGTGCGCCAGCCAACGCAGAATCCACAGCGCAGGCTGGTCGTCGATCGGCTCGACCGGGGCAAGAACCTGCGGAGAACGGCGGCGAATCCGGATGTTCATCGGGCACCTCCCACGGGCGGCGGCACCTTTGTTGGTACCGCCCGCTGCCCGTTGCGGTCCTGCAACGGGTTCCTCGGGGCGTTTGTTCATTTTTTCTGCTGTAGTGCGGCATCTGGTGTCGCGTTCTGCGCAGTTCCAGATGCTTGTCGCCGTCGGCGTCCAGGCGTAGCGTATGGAGCGTGCACCCGGGCGCCGTCCAGGTGCAGACGCTCTGGCGCTCTCGAACATGCTGGAAGTGAGCGAGAATGCCTCCGATCCTCGCGCAGTTTGAAGCCAACATCGACGCCACGCGTGGCCGCTTCTGGTTTCGCGGCGAAAGCCACGACGGGGAGGTTGGCGAGTCTGTTCGTGGCTTGTCGCCCGGCACGGTCGTGATTCTCAGCGACATCGTGCCGCCGTGGCGTGTTGTTCGGCGGGTTCGAGTCGGCACGTGGCCAGCGTTTCTCGATCCGGCCGACCAGTTGTTCTCGGGCGAATCGACGTTATTGCATTCGCAGGACATTCGATCGCAAGTCAGCATGGTGGACAACTTCGTCCTCGATTCGCACGGCCGCCCCTGTGCATTCGTCTACACAGGTCTCTACAGCGGCATTCGTTTGGTGATCGACTACACCGGGCTGGGTATCGCCGAGTTGGTCAAAGCAAATCGGGCGGTTCGGCAGTACAAAACGGCAAGTGGCCCGGTTTGGGTCGTGATGCCGAAGGAGCTTACAT
>CAYHHL010000406.1:0-2717 GCA_964356325.1 uncultured Enterobacteriaceae bacterium
TTGTCCGCCGCCACGATAAAGGGACCACCTCGGGCCACGCGCCGCCACGAGGATGGGACCAGGCTACCGCCACAAACTAGGGACCACCTCGCGCCAGCACGCCCGTGACCCGTCAAGCTACCGCCTGGCCCCTGTGGCCGGGAGGTGGGCATGGCGTTTCGGGAGTTGTCGGTGACGGAAGTACTTGATGTATTGCGTATTTGGCTGACAGGCGAAGGCTACCGGGCGATCGCGGAGCTGGTGACGGTCGACCGCAAGACGGTTCGGCGTTACGTGGAAGCGGCGCGCACGCTGGGGCTTTCGCGTGACGGCGGCGCCGAGCAGTTGACCGACGAGTTGCTGGGCCTGGTGGCGCAGGCAGTGCGCCCTGGGCGCAAGAGCAAGCCTGGAGAAATGCGGACGTTGTGTCGTACGCATCGACCGCGCATCCAGGCGTGGCTGGACGACGGCGTGCTCGTGCCCAAGGTGCGCACGCTGCTGCATCGGTTCAGCGGGGTGCTGGTGCCCGAGCGCACGCTGATGCGCTTCGTCGCCGAGGAAATCGGCCGCACGCGCAAGCCCAGGGTCACCGTTCGGGTGGCCGACGGCGAGCCCGGCAAGGAATTGCAGGTCGATTTCTGCGACTTGGAGTGGGTAATCGACCCGGAGACCGGTCGCCGGCGCAAGCTCCAGGCGATGCTGTTCACGCCGGTGGTCAGCCGTCACGAGTTCGTGTGGCCGTGCTGGGATCAGAGCGTGGACACGGTGATAGAGGCCATGGAGGCGGCCTGGCGCTTCTACGGCGGCGTGTTCCACGTGCTGGTGCCGGACAATTGCAAGGCCATCGTGATCCGTGCGGATCCGCTCAATCCAGTGTTTTGTGTGGCGTTTCTGGAGTATGCACAGTCGCGCGGCTTTGTCGCCGACCCGGCTCGGGTGCGTAGTCCCCAGGACAAGGGCCGCGTCGAACGAAACGTGAAGTATCTGCAAGGTAGTCTGATGCCTGGTGAAAAGTTCATGGGCATGAGCTGGACGCGCGAGTTCGCGATGACCTGGTGCACCGACACGGCCGGGTTGCGTATCCACGGCACGACGCGCAAGCAGCCGGCGGTGGACTTCGCCGAGCGCGAAAAGTCCCACCTGTTGCCGATGCCTCTGGAACCGTACGACAAACCCGAGTGGGTGGACGCGGACGTGTATCGCGACCACACGATGACCGTGGCGCGCGCGGTGTACTCGATGCCGACGCTGTACATCGGCGAGACCGTGCGCGTTCACCTGACCCGCACGACGGTCAAGGCGTGGTTGCACGGCGTGCTGGTCAAGACGCACGCGCGGGTGGCCAAGGGCCTGTCGCAAATCGACCCGCTGGACTATCCGCCGGGGACGGCCGAACTGGCTTTGCGCGATGGCGCCACGCTACTCAAGAAGGCCCAGGCACACGGGTCTTCGGTCGGCGAGTACGTGCAGCAGTTGCAGGCGGGACCGACGCCTTGGCGGCTGGCGCGGCACGTCTATCGGCTGCTGGGGCTGTGCAAGACCTACGGCGGCAAGGCGGTCGATGCTGCATGCCGCAAGGCTCTAGATTTGGACGTGATCGACGTGCAGCGGATCGATCGGATGCTCGCCAAGGGCTTGGAACAGCAGCAGGGCGAGGCGCCACGACCGCGTCTGGCATTGGTGGCGCCGCTACGTTTTGCCCGTAGTCCCGAAGAGTTCGCGACCCAGCGAGTGCCAGCCCCAGCCAAACCAGGAGACCCCGATGCTACGTCATGAGATTTCGCCCGAATTGCAGCAGGCGCTGCGCAAACTCAAGCTCTCGCCGATGCTGACTACGTTGCCCGAGCGGCTGCGGCAGTTTCGCGAAAACCAGATGGCAGTTGAGGACTTGCTGCTGATCCTGTTTTCCGACGAGGGCCAGCGCCGGAGCCAACAATCCACGCGCAATCGGGCGCACGCGGCGGGGCTGGACCCGGCGATGGTGCTGGACGCCTGGGACCGGACGGCGGCGGTGACGTATGACCGGGCGCTGTTGGATCGGCTGGCGACGCTGCAATTTATCGAGCAGCACCAGCATGTTCTGCATCTCGGACCGGTCGGAGTGGGCAAGACGTTCCTGGCGCACGCGCTGGGTCACATCGCTTGCGCGCGTGGGCTGACGGTGATTTGCGAGAGCGCGGACAAGATGTTCAAGCGGCTCAAGGCATCGCGGCTGGATCAGAGCCATTTGGCGACGTTGCGGCGGCTTTGCACGGTGGATCTGCTGATCATCGACGACTTCGCGCTTCGTGCGCTCGATGGGCATGAAACGTCTGATTTCTATGACATTGTGGAGGAACGGCACAGGAAGGGATCAATGATCCTGACCTCGAACCGGGAGCCCAAGGAGTGGTTGCCGCTACTGGCGGACCCGCTGCACGCCCAGGCGCTGGTTGATCGGTTCAGCAACAATGCTCATGACTTGGTGATTGAGGGCGAGTCGTACCGCAAGCGGCAGAAGCCACGGTAGACGCGCTGACGCCGTGCCGGGGTCTTGATTTCGGCGGACGGCGTGACGGCGCCGCGGTTGTCCGCTCCGCTGCGGGCATGCTCGCCTGGCTCGCCTGCCCTTCGCTACGCGGACAACCGCGCGGGGCCAGCGGCGGCGGCGACGAGGCGCGGATCGCACTTGCTACGCTCGTGCTGGGTGGTCCCTAGTTTGTGGCGGTGCGGTGGTCCCATGAAGGTGGCAGTTGACA
>CAYHHL010000407.1:0-2715 GCA_964356325.1 uncultured Enterobacteriaceae bacterium
CCGCTACATCACCGACCGCTTCCTGCCGGACAAGGCGATCGACCTGATCGACGAGTCCGGATCGCGGCTGCGCATCGAAATCGACAGTCTGCCCCAGGAAATCGACAACCTGCAACGGCGCATGCAGCAACTGGAAATCGAGCAGTCGGCGTTGCAGCGCGAGCAGGACGCGGCGTCCAAGGACCGGCTGAAGACCCTGCAGGAGGAACTGGAAAACCTGCGCGAGGAAGTGACCGCGATGAAGGCGGAGTGGCAGCGCGAGAAGCTGTTGATCGACGAACTGAGCGAGAAGAAGGCGCGTTTGGAGGAAATGAACAGCCAGTTGGAGGCGGCCGAGCGGCGCTACGACAACGAGACGGCGGCCAAGCTGCGCTACGGCGAAATCCCCGGTTTGAACAAGGAGATCCAGGAGGCGCAGCAGCGGCTGGCCGAGGCGCAGAAGCTGGGCAAGATGCTCAACGAGGAGGTGACCGCCGAGGAGGTCGCCAAGGTCGTGAGCGCGTGGACCGGGGTGCCGGTGACGCGGATGCTCGAAGGCGAGATGCAAAAGCTGATTCACCTCGAGGAGATGCTGACCAAACGCGTGGTGCACCAGGAGGAAGCGATCGAGGCGGTGGCCAACGCGGTGCGACGGTCGCGCTCGGGGCTGCAGGATCCGAACAGGCCCATGGGATCGTTCATCTTCCTCGGGCCGACCGGCGTGGGCAAGACCGAACTGGTCAAGGCGCTGGCGGACTTCCTGTTCGACGACGAGCGGGCGATGATCCGGCTGGACATGAGCGAATACATGGAGAAGCACACGGTCGCGCGGCTGATCGGCGCGCCGCCGGGCTACATCGGCCACGAGGAGGGCGGGCAACTGACCGAAGCGGTGCGGCGCCGGCCGTACAGCGTGGTGCTGTTCGACGAAATCGAGAAGGCCCACCCGGACGTCCTGAACATCCTTCTGCAAGTGCTGGACGACGGTCGCCTGACCGACTCGCTCGGGCGTACCGTGGACTTCCGCAACACGCTGGTGCTGATGACCTCCAACGTGGGCAGCCAGGCGATTCTGGAGTCCAAGGGCGACCGTTCGGTCAAGAGCGTGGTGACCGACGAGTTGCGCCGGCACTTCCGCCCGGAATTCTTGAACCGCGTGGACGAAATCGTCGTGTTCAACAGCCTGCGCGTCGAGGACATGAAGCACATCGTCGAGATCCAGCTCAAGCGGTTCATGCGCCGGCTGGAGGATCGCAAGCTGTCGATCACGGTGACCGACGAAGCGAAGAAGGTCCTGGCCGAAGAGGGTTACGACCCGCTGTACGGAGCGCGGCCGCTGAAACGGACGATGCAAACGCTGATGGAGAACCCGCTGGCGATGGAACTGCTGCAAGGCAAGTTCCCGTCCGGCAGTCACATCGTCGCGACGGTGGACCATGGCAAGCTGACTTTCACCTACGCGGATTGACGGTCGAGGCTGATGCGGCGGAAACTCAGGGCTACCCACGCGCCCTTTTGCGCACCGGAGCTCCATGTTGCGTCAGCCGTTGCTCTTCCTGTTCCGCACAACCCTCTGCCTCGCCCTGACCGGCGCCCCGCTGCTGAACGGTTGCGGCCACGTCAACCTCGCGGGCGGCGACCTGACCCTGGACACGGGCGAAGGGTCATCGTCTTCAGGCGGCAGCGCGGCCAAGCCAGCGGCGTCGGGCGGCACGGGCGAGGCCAAGAGCGAGCCGGCCGAGGAGACCAAGAAATACCCGGGCAAGGTCCTGCTGGGCAACAAGCCGCTGACCACGGCGGGCGCGGGCAAACCGACGGGCGCGTTCAAGCCGGGCGACACGATCTACGCGCGGCTGGAAGTGCCCAACAGCATCAAGGAAGCCGCCAATTCGAGCGGCGCGCATTCTCTGCTGGTGCGGGTGGCGTTGAACATCGACGGCGAGATCGACCAGCAACCGGCCAAGTTCACGCTGGCCTACGACGCGGCGGAGATCGAGAGCAACGCGCTGGCCATCGAGATCGTGCCAGACCCGGCGACTGCGTTGCGTCCGGTGCTGGGCGCCAACCTCGCGAGCAGCCTGGTGGATCTGAAGCCGGGCGTGCACACGATCCAGGTGGTGATCGGCGCCTCGACCGTGGACAGCAGTTCGTGGGATGGCGCGGGCGCGGCGACGTTCAAGTACGACACCACGGGCGGGACCGACGCCGTCAAGGCGCAGCAGGAAGCGCTGGTGAAGAGCGCGATTGCGAGGGCGCGGATGCCCAAGGCGGCCAAGAAGGACGGCGCGCTGGAGAAGTCGATGCAGGCCGCCCTGGTCGCGGCGGCGTGGAAGGAGAAGCCGTTGCGGGCGGTGGTGATTCAGCCGGATTGGACGGTGTTTAGCAACAAGATCACGGGGATCCTGCTGTCACGTACGATCCAGGGCTACGTGGCAGTGAAGCGGCCGGACGGCACCTGCTCGATGTTCTTCATCAACTTCGTGCAGGAGCATCAGGGCGGATCGTGGGGCAAGACCGCGATCGAGTCGGTTTACGACAACGACGACCTGCAGTGCGAGAACGTGGGCAAGTAGCGGGAACGGGAACGGGAACGGGTTCGGGTTCGGCTCCGGTTCCGGCTCCGGGTCCGGCTCCGGGTTCGGCTCCGGCTCCGGCTCCGGCTCCGGTTCCGGGTTCGGGTTCGGGTTCGGGCACGGGTTCGGGCACGGGTTCGGGCACGGGTTCGGGCACGGGTTC
>CAYHHL010000408.1:0-2705 GCA_964356325.1 uncultured Enterobacteriaceae bacterium
CGCGATTCCTGCCTGACGAGCTATCCGCTCCTCGCCCCTCGAAAACGGCCCCGGCCCCTGCCAACGCTGCCGAACCGTCTCGCCCACCAAGAGCCACGTCACGCTGATCAGCGCCGCGCCGACGCACAGTGCCAGGTCGTCCGCGTGCAGCACCGTGACGCCGAACAGCCGGCGCGCCCCTGGCAGGTACAGCGCCGCCGCCAGGCACACCAGCGTGGCGCCGACCAGCCACCACAGCGGCCGGTTGGGCTGTCGCAGCACCGTCCAGGTCGCCCGAGGCGAGCGATTGACCAGGATGAGGGCAAGGTTGGCCAGCATCAGCGTCGTGAACGCCAGGCCGCGCGCCTCACGACCGTCCGGGAACTGCGCCAACGCAGTGAAGTAAAGCGCGAACACGGCGATCAACACGCTGATACCCTGCAGGAGGCTGCGCGTCAGCATGCGCCGTTCGAACAGCCTCGCCTGGGGCGGCCGTGGTGGTCGCTGCATCGACGTCGGATCGGCCGGTTCGACCTCGTAGACGATGGCGCACACGGGCTCGATGACGAGGTGCAGGAAGGCGATGTGCACCGGCAGCAGCACCATCGGCAGGCCGAGCAACGCGGGCGCGACTGTCAGTCCGGCGATGGGCACGTGGACGGCCAGCACGTAGGCCATCGCCTTGCGCAGGTTGTCGAAGACGCGTCGGCCGACCCGCACCGCCTCGACTATCGATGCGAAGTCATCGTCCAGCAGCACCAGGGCCGCCGCCTCGCGCGCGACGTCGGTGCCGCGCCCACCCATGGCGATGCCGATGTCGGCGGCCCGCAGCGCCGGTGCATCGTTCACGCCGTCGCCCGTCATCGCCACCACTTCGCCGCTGGCCTGCAACAGCTTGACCAGGCGCAGCTTCTGCTCGGGGACCACGCGGGCGAAGAGATCGACGTCGTTCATTCGCCGACGCAGTGAAGTGTCGTCCAAGGCGTCGAGATCTCCGCCGGTCACCACTTCGTCGGCGCGCAGACCGACCTGGCGGGCGATGCTGCGGGCGGTCAGCGGATGGTCCCCGGTCAGCATGATCACTCGCACGCCCGCGGCATGGCATTCAGCAATGGCGGCAGGGACATCGGCGCGCACGGGATCGGCCAGACCGACGAGGCCGACCATTTCGAAGTCGAAGTCGTGCTGCTTGGGCGGCAGGTCGCCGACGCGAAAGGTTGCCCGGGCCACACCGAGCACACGCAACCCACTGTCCGCCATGCGTTCCACCCGGTCACGCACGGCGGCCAGCTCAGACGGCGGCAAATGGCACAGGTCGGCGATGGCCTCGGGCGCCCCCTTGGCCGCGACGACGAAGTCCTGGCCATCGGGCGAACGCCACACGTGCGACAAGGCCAGGAGTTCGTCGGACAGCGGATACTCGCGCACCAGGGCCCAGTTGGGGTGCAGGTGCTCGGTGCCGGACAGTCGCCGCGCGCCGAGTTCGTGGAAGGCGCGCTCCATCGCGTCGAACGGATCCCGCTGGCTGGCCAGGATGCCGTATTCGACCAATGGGTGTATGAGTTCAGGCAGTTCGGGGCCCATTTCGAGGTCGAAGTCGAACACCAGGCCGGCATCCAAGCGCCGCACGGTCATGCGGTTGCAGGTCAGCGTGCCGGTCTTGTCCACGCACAGCACCGTAGCCGCGCCCAAGGCTTCGAGCGCCGGCATGCGCCGGGTCAGGACGTGCTTTTGCGCCATGCGCCAGGCGCCAAGGGCCAGGAACACGGTGAGGATGGCCGGAAACTCGTTGGGCAACAGCGCCATCGCCAATGTCAGTCCGGCGAGCAACCCGGCCAGCCAGTGGCGATAGACCAGCCCCTCCACCAGGACGACGACGCCGCACAGCACGGTGGCGACGAGCGCCAAACGCTTGACGAGTCTGTCGGTTTCGCGTTGCAGTCCAGTACGTTCGTTCGTAGCGACCGCCAGCGCGCGACCGATGCGGCCCATTGCCGTGCGTGGCCCGGTCGCCAACACTTCGCCCAGACCTGTACCGCGCACCACCAGACTGCCGGCATAGGCGAAGGCCTGACCGTCGCCGCCCGGCCGAGCCTGCGCCGCTCGCCCGTCCCAGATCGTCTTGGTCACTGGCACCGACTCGCCGGTCAACAGCGACTCGTCGATCTTCAGGTGTGAACTGTCGCGCAGCGCGACGTCCGCCGGCACGCGATCGCCTTCGGCCAGCACGACCAGATCGCCGCGGACCACGTCGCGACCGGCAATCGTCACGCGCTGGCCGCCGCGAATCACTTGCGCCCGCGGACTCGACAGGTCGCGCAACGCCGCCAAGGCCCGTTCCGTCCGGCGTTGCTGCACCACCGTGATGGCACCGACCAGGACGACAAAACCAAGCAGGATCAGGGCTTCTTGCGGATCGCCGAGCACGAGGTAGATGGCGCCGCACGCCAGCAGCAGCCCGAACATCGGCTCGGTCACGACTTCGCGCAGCAGCCGCGGCAGCCCGGTGGCGTCGCGGCCGGGCAGCGCGTTGGGGCCCTCGGCGACCAGGCGGATCGAGGCCTCGGCGTTTGTAAGACCGGTTGGCGGCGGGTACATCGCGGCACCTCGGCGGCATGGCTTACCCTTGCTGTACAGCGGGACGCGACCGATGCCAAGCGAAGCCGTGGGAAGGGCGCATCCGCGCAATGATCCTCGCGCTAATTTTCAATACTTACAGACAACAC
>CAYHHL010000409.1:0-2690 GCA_964356325.1 uncultured Enterobacteriaceae bacterium
GTGTGCGGCAAAGGCACGACCGACAAGGACTTTTGCGTTGTTTCAACCTGTTCCCAAGATGGACAGTGCGTGCCGGACAAGTCGCGGGCGCAAGATGACACTTGCCGCATCGCCGACACCTGCTTCAAGGCAGGCGCCGAGGATCCCGCGTCCGGCAAATGCGCCACCTGCAACCCCGGCCAACCGCTTGTCTGGACGCCGAAAGACGTGACAGTCGTTTGTGCGGACGACGGAGACACTTGCACGGACGATCACTGTGGAACCAAGGGCTCGTGCGAGCATCCGCAGAAGCAGGGCATGTGCCACGTCGGTAAGGACTCGTGCTACAAGGACGGCGAAGGCCCCAAAGAATTCGGCGGTTGCGAAGTTTGCGACTTGGGCGGAGATCCGACCAAGCTCAAGGTCCTCGACGTAGGCGCGGCTTGTGCTGGGCCCGATGACTGCCACGTCGGCAAGTGCACGGCGAGCAAGCAGTGCATCGTGAGCGGCATCAAGCCAGGAACCTGTTTCATTCCAGGGGGTACTACAGAGTGCTGGCTGGACAAGCAAGCCGACCCCGCGAACGAATGCCAGGTGTGCAACGCCGCCAAACCGAGCGCGTGGGACCCTTTGCCAACGGGCGCGGCGTGTTCGGACGACGGCATCGAGTGCACCGTGGACGCGTGTGACGACAAGCAGGCCTGCAAGCACAGCGCGGACGACGGCAAGTGCGCGAATCAGAATACTGTTTGCGCCGTGGGCAAATGCAACACCGCGGCCAAGGCCTGCCTGCCTGAGTTCCTGCCTGCCAGCGTCACCTGCACCGACCTCGACGGCGTTGCCTGCACGCTCGAACACTGTGACGGCAAAGGCAAATGCGACCTCGCCGCGCAGACGTTCGACGCCGGCCAATGCAACGACGGCATCGCCTGCACGGTCGACGCCTGCGCGCCCACCGGCTGTACCTTCACGGCGCAGAACGCGCTGTGCGAGGATGGAAACGTTTGCACCACGGATACTTGCGATGCCAAGGCCGACTGCCAGCACCCGTTCGCCGACGGTACCGCGTGCCAGGCCGACGATCTGGCGTGTACCGGCGAGGCTTGCGAGCAGGGCGCGTGCAAGGTCACGATCTTGCCGGACAAGTGCGCGATCGGGGCCACTTGCGAAGACAAGGGCGCGAAATCCGCGGAGAACTGCCAGGTCTGCGATCCGGTCGCATCCAAGACCGCGTGGACCGCTGTCGGCACTGGGGTTTCCTGCAGCGACGACGGCGTGCCGTGCACCGACGATCAGTGCAACGGCGCGGGACTTTGCGAGCACAGCAAGGTCAAGGCCGGCACGTGTTACATCGACAAGGTGTGCAAGGCGGGCGGCGACACCACCGAGGGCGGTTGCCAGGTCTGCGAGCCCAACACCGCGCCGACCGCCTGGACGCTGAAGCCGCAAGGCACGACCTGTGCTTCGGATTCGATCACGTGCACGGTCGATACCTGCATCTCCGGCAAGTGCGCCAACACCCCGGACGACGCGCTGTGCAAGGACAGCGTCGCCTGCGTCACGCACCTGTGCAAAGGCAAGCCTGCGCCCGCCGACAAGCTGACCGACCCGCTGACCGGCTGCTTCAAGGTCGACACCTGCCCGTGGGGCCACAGCTGCGACGTGAACAAGAACGCTTGCTTGACCGGCGGCGTCAAGACCTTGGTCGGCCCCGCGGATGGCTTCACGCAACCGACCAATCCGACGGTGGTGCGACACGTGCTGGACGCGGCGAAGGGGACGCACCGGACCTGGGTGGTGTTCCAGGATTCACCGCCGGATGCACCCGTGGCGACGGTGGCGAATGGCGGTTGGCAGATCACCGGCAAGTCGAGGCTGCGGGCAGTGATCCTGGACGATGAAGTGGCCCCGGCGGACGCCAAGACCAAGCCGCCGATCGTGACGATGGACAAGCTGGAATGGGCGAAGAGCCCGTACGTCGCGCAGGCCTTCGCGGTGACGGCGCCGGACCCGCTGAACCCAGGGCAGGCGTGGCTGTCGTGGCTGGAGGCGGATCCGAAGGCGGGCGGCTGCCTGACCGGGGCTGGGGTCGGTGGCGTGGTTCGGCTGGCGCGCTTGGATGGAACTGCCATGAAGGACGGGGACGTCTGGACGGCGGTGGCCGGCGAGGCGTGCTCGGCGGGCGCGACAAATGCTTCGATGTTCCTGACCGCGGGCTTCTCGATGCTGGATGCGGTCGGCGCCGGGGTGAACGATCCGGCGGCACGCGGGGTGGTTTCGCTGCGGCCGTTCGGGGCGAACTTGAAGGAGTGGACGACTTCGGTGGCGCTGAAGAGCTTGCCGGTGACCGATCCGAAGCTGCCGACTGCGATTGGCAACGCGACGGCGTTTTCGACGGTACACCCGGTGGTTGTCGACAGTGGCAGCAAGACCGGGGCGCGCTACTATGGGCTGGCATTGACCGAGAAAGTCGGAGCGACCACTTCGCGCAAACTCTGGGCGCTGCCGATGGACGCAAAGGGTGCAGAGGACGACGCAACAACTTGGATCCAGGGCAGTACGCCGGCCGGAACCACTGCCGGGGACTTGGATGGCGTGACCGCGGTTTGCAGCCTCGACGCCGCGGTGAACAGCTCCGGCGCCATCGGCGTACTGATGGTGGTCCGGCGCGCGGGCAACGACGAGATCCTGCTGGCGGAACGCGATGTCGC
>CAYHHL010000410.1:0-2687 GCA_964356325.1 uncultured Enterobacteriaceae bacterium
GCGCGACAAGCGTTCGTGCGCGGGTTGCGCGGGGTCAGGCGCATGTACCAGGGCTCAGGGACGAGGCAAGCATGGCGGGGCCGAGCCTGGCTCATAGGCGCGTTCGCCCTGGTCTCGTGCAGTCCCGCACCCGCCACCGTGGCCGATGTCGCCAGCGCAGCGGACACAGCTGATACCCCCGATGCCGCGCCGCTCACCGATCTCGGCCCGCCGCTACCTGCCCGAATCTGCAAGAAACCCTCGGCTGGCATCACGCCCGCGTTCACCGAGGCCACAGCGGAGTTCGGCCTGGCCCAGGACGGTACGCTGGAGCCCGTCGCCCACGCCATCGCTGCGGCCGACCTCGACGGCGATGGCTTTGCCGACCTGTTCACCACCTCGGTCACCTCGCACCGCACCACGACCGATACCAACTGGAAGGACAAGCAGTTGCGCTTCCTGTTCATGAGCCGGCCCGACCCCGCCAGGCCTGGCAAGCGCACCTTCGTGGACACGCTGGCCGACTCGGGCCTGCTCGCGACGCGGGACGGCAAGGGCAACCGCGGCTGGGGCCTGGCGGCGCTCGGCGACTTGGACAACGACGGCGACACCGACGCAATCCTGTGCCCGACCGACGAGGTGAGCCCGGGCAACGTGCCCGAGGACGCCTGCGACGCGCTACTCAACGACGGCAAAGGCCATTTCACGCTCGCGCCGGCCAGCGACCTGGGCAAGAAGACCTTCTGGGTCCCGGGCGGCGTGCTGTTCGACTACGACCGCGACGGCAACCTCGACTTCTGGCCGGCGACCGTCGCGCATTGGCCCTACAACCCGAGCGATCCCAACACCCCACCGACCTTGTTCCGCGGCCACGGCGACGGCACTTTCACCAACGTGTCCAAGGATGTCGGCTTGCCGGTGAAGGACGGTTCGCTTGCCAAGGGCACGCAATGGCGCCACGTGTTCGGCAACACCGCTTGCGATCTGGACGGCGATGGTGACGACGACATGATCTTCGCCTCGTACGGTCGCGAGGAAAACCAGGTGTGGCGCAACGACGCCGGCCAGTTCACCGAAGTCGCGCACGAGTGGGGCCTGGATCACGACGACCGCACCGATGTCGCCGATGACCAGAGTTTCCGCTGCTTCTGTGCCGCCAACCCCACCGACAAGCACTGCAAACCGATGCCGCCCAAACCGGTGGTCACCTGCAAGGACGCGTTCGGCCCCGGCAGCGGTCCGTACTTCCGCGGCTGGCTACCGGGCGTCTCCGATCAGCCGTACAGCCTGGGCGGCAACAACTTCAGCTTTGCCTGCGGGGACATCGACGACGACGGCGACATGGACCTGCTCAGCGCGACCATCGTGCACGGCGACACGGGCTCGGCGGCGGACCCGAGCGAGCTCATTCTCAACCCCGGCGACGGCGGCAAGTTCGTGCGCCCGGGCAATGACGTGACCGGCCTGGAACGTCCCGAAACCGGCGTGTACTGGAACCACGGTGAGTCCATGGCGGTGATGGTCGACGTCGATCTGGACGGGCGCAAGGACATCCAGTGGACGCAGACCGGCGCCTACGGGCCCAAGGATACCGCGTCGTTGTGGCACCAGCAGCAAGACGGCACCTTCCTGCGCGCGGACGAGGGCGCGGGCTTGCTGAGCGGCACGAGGTACAACTTCGGCATTCCGGCGTGGCTCGACGTGGACGGTGACGGCGACCTGGATCTGGTGACCAGCACGGGCTACGCGGCCAGCAAGACCGATGTCGCGCGCCCGTGGCTCATCGTATTCAGCAATGATGTGGGGCAGGAGCAGAACCTGGTGCGCATCCGGCTGGACGGCGGCCAGGGTTCGGGCGTCAACCGTTCGGGCATCGGCGCCGTCGTGCGGGTCACGGCGGGCGGGCGGACGCAAACGCAGTACGTGAGCGGGGGATATGGCCATGGCAACGTGCAGAACGACCTGGTGCTGACGTTCGGGCTTGGGGCGGCGTGCGATATCGAGGCGATCACGGTGCGCTGGCCGGACAGCCTGGCGACGGTGACGAAGTACGCGGACGTGCGGGCCAATCGCGACGTGACGTTGACTTGGGGCAGTGCGATGGTGGCGTATGGGTCCCGTACGTATTGACGGCGGCGCGCGGGCACTTGCCACGTGCGGAATTCCCCGTTCCGCGCGGATCTTTGCCTCCAGTTCCTGCACCGTCCAGCCGTGGCGCATCGCCTCGCGCGCCACGCCTGCCCTGAGCCTGCCGAAGGGTGCTGTTTGTGCTGGAGATCGTCCAGGCTCAACAGGGCACGAACGAGTAGATTGCCCCAACCGCCCGGCGCCCACGCGTCGTCCGGTCGTCCGGGCGCTCTGGCTTTTCGAGCGTGATCGGCGTCGCGCGAATTTCCAGCGTAGTTTTCCTGGCCTTGCGCGTCGGATGCGCCTTAGCCAGCTTGGTCGGTCGCAGCGGAAACCGGTCACCCAAATCCACCGTAATTTCACCGAGCACCTGCGAGACTGCCAGTTTCTCGTAATGAACCTGGCGCAGTCGATTGTGGTCTACACAGCGGATAACAAAGTTCATTTGTTCTTGGACCAGACCGGCCAGCAGGCTGTACGCGTCTCCTTCGCGGTCGGTGAAGTGAATCACCTTGCGGCCGTCACGGCCAAGGAATTCCTCCGCCTTCACGAAGCCATCGAACCAACGCTGCATTTCGTTT
>CAYHHL010000411.1:0-2595 GCA_964356325.1 uncultured Enterobacteriaceae bacterium
GGTTCAGGCGAGGGCACTCTCGCACCCGCGATCGCGGCCGAGCCGGATCCGCAGCCCGCCACAGCACCGGTACCGTAGCCCGATATCGACCCCGACCCCGACCCCGAACCCGCACCCGCACCCGAACCCGCACCCGCACCCGCCCCCGTCCTCGCGCCCGCAACCTCAGGCTCCTATGCACCTTTCCCTTGGTCCCACCCACGACGCCCAGCGATTCCGCGCCAACAATCGCCTGGCTCTGGCCGTGGTGTTCATCGGCGTGGTCCTGCTCGGCGCGCGCCTGGGCCTGGTGCAGGTCGTCCGCGGCGAGCGTTACCAGAAATACGCTGCGATCGAGCGGGTCTCCAAGGTCCGTGCCCAGGCCCCGCGCGGTCTGGTCAAAGGCGCCGACGGTGAGGTCCTGGCGCGCAACATCGAGAGCCATTCGCTCGAAATCATGACCCATCGCGTCAAACCCGAGCGAATTCCCGCGATTGCCCAGAAGCTGCGCGAACTGCTGGACGTGACCGACGCCGACTTCGACCAGTTGATTGGCGACCTGAACAAGCCCGTCGATCCGCGCAAGCGCCGGCCCCTGGTGGTGCGCCGGGATCTGGTCTCGACGCACTGTCCGTACGATTCCAGTCCCTTGAAGCTAGTTCCGGAAGTCACCTACGGCTTCTGCAGCATCTGTGGCCGCACCTACGAGGCGCTTCCGGACAAGAAGGCCTGTCCGTTCGATCAGCGGCGGTTGGTCCAGATCGGCACCCCTGAAGGCACCAGTCGTTCGAGCAAGGGCGGCGGCTGGCATTGTCCGTCCTGCGATCGGGACTTCTTGCAGGGCGGCAGTTGTCCTTACGACCAGCATCTGGTGCGCCACGGCAAGCACAACCTGCAGTGTCCCTTGTGCCAGCGCACCTTCAACGACGAGGTGGCAGTCCTGCGCGCCAACCTGCACCACCTGCCGGAAGCGCGGGTTCAGGCTGAAATCCAACGCGAATATCCGTTCCGCTACTTGGCCAGCCACGTGCTCGGCTACATGGGCTACGTCGACCAGAAGGACATGGAACCGGTGGTGTGGATGGGCCCGCCGCGGTTCGCCCCGACCGATCGCGTGGGTCGCAGCGGCTTGGAGAAGGTGTACGACGCGATCCTGCGCGGTGTCGACGGTGAGCAGGTCCTGGTCAAGCGCTCCGGCACCGAGGATCAGGCCAAGGACCTGGAAGAACTGACGTCGACGATGCAACCCCGGGCGTTGATTGCGGGCGCGACGGTACAGTTGACCCTGGACCTGGACCTGCAGCGGGCGGCCAAGGTCGCGATGAAGGACGTCTACGCAGGCGCGGTGGTCGCCCTGGACGTGCACACCGGCGCAGTGCTGGCGATGTACTCCAAGCCCTCGTTCGATCCCAACACCATGTCGGGCAAGCGAACTCCGCAACAGAAGGGAGGCACCGACGTCGCGGCCTATGCCCCGCTGATGAACCGGGCGGTGCACGCGTTTCCCCCGGCTTCGACCTTCAAGGTGGTGGCGGCCGTCGCGGGGCTGGAACTGGGTGTGATCCATCCGAATACGACGTTTCGCTGCCCGGGCTACTACGACTTCGGCGGCCGGCGCTTCCATTGCCACAGTCGGCGCGGCCACGGCGAGATGAACGTGCAGCAGGCCTTGCGGGCCTCGTGCGACGTGTACTTCTATCATCTGGGCGAGCAGTTGGGCCTGGATCGCATGGAGGAGTTCGCCCGCAAGCTCGGGTTCGGCGAGAAGACCGGCGTCGAGATAGGTGAGGCGCAAGGCCGCATGCCGTCGATGCAATGGTACCGCGAGCACGTCGTCGGCGGTTATTATCCCGGCTACGCGCTTTCGACCGCGGTGGGGCAAAAGGACGTGACCGCGACGCCCCTGCAATTGGCGCGAGTGTATGCCGCGCTGGCCACAGGGCATCTGCCTGACGCAAGCCTGGTCGCGGGGTTCGAGACGCAAGACGGCAAGCTGTTGCCCCGGGAGCGAGGTCCGGGACGCGATCTGGACGTGAAGCGAGCCACTTTGCAGTTGGTGCGCGCGGCCTTGCGCAGCGTGGTCAACGAGGAAGGCGGCACGGCGTACAGCGCGCAGCCCCAGCACACGACGATGGCGGGCAAGACCGGCACGGCCCAGGCGGAACAGCGGCCGCGCAAGGAAGTGGCCGAGCTGCTGCGCGGCGATCCGGCGGCGCTGGCTCGCCTGGCCAGTTGGTTGCACAACGATCACGCGTGGTTCGTGGGCTATGCGCCGGCCGAGACGCCTGACATCGCGGTGTCGGTATTCATCGAGCACGGCGGCAGTGGCGGTCACAACGCAGCCCCGGTGGCACGCCAGGTCGTGGACGCGTGGGTCGCCAAGCACGCGCCCAAAGTGCAACCCGCGGAAACGCAAGCCCCGGTGGCCCGCAAGCGCGCCGAGAAAAAGGAGGCGCCGGCGGACGACGATCAGACCGCCGAGGTTCCTGTGCCGGATCCCGAGGCGGGGCCGTCGGTTCCTGATGAAGGCGACGAATCGCCGCAGCCTCCGCCTGGTCGATCGGCTCCGGCTCCGGCTCCGGCCCCGGCTCCGGCTCCGGCTCCGGCCCCGGCTCC
>CAYHHL010000412.1:0-2578 GCA_964356325.1 uncultured Enterobacteriaceae bacterium
TCGATCGGGGTCCTGAATTC
This sequence comes from uncultured Enterobacteriaceae bacterium, assembly GCA_964356325.1. Lineage (GTDB taxonomy): Bacteria > Myxococcota_A > UBA9042 > UBA9042 > UBA9042 > CAYHHL01. The sequence goes on from CAYHHL010000412.1 coordinate 21, forward strand.
AGTGCCCGTCAACGGCGTGGATATGCCCGGCTGTCAATCCAAGGGCGAACCCATCCCGAAGTCCTAAATTGAGACGAGGCTGTCAGGCACTTTTTCGCCGTAGCCCTGCGCGTAGTTACAAGGGCCGACTCCTTGGAGTGCGGTGACCTGGCCTGCTCCTTATACGTTTCTTTTTCGCGCTAGACAACCCCCGAAGGGATTGGCCATGCTGTGCCATGTCTAGCGCAATCCAACCACAGCTCGTCTGCGGCCGGCTCTTCCGGCCCGAAGTTCTCGATCACCTGCGGCGCTGCGCGGCGGAAACGCCGGCGCCCTCCGGCACCGCACTCGCCCGCGAAGTCTGCCTGCACCTGGCTTGGTATTCCCCCGACGGCCGTCCCGCGCTGTCCAGCGCCAAGGTCGCATTGCGCAAACTCGCGCACCGCGGCCTGCTCCCGCTGCCCGCGCGCCCCCGCCGCGCGCCTGTCACCCGTCGGCTGCGCCGTTCCGGCCGGGCGCTGCCGGCGCTGACGGGGGTGCCCGCGCGGGTCGACCACGTGCAGGAGCTGCGCCTGGTGCTCGTGGCCGATGAGCACGATCCGCACTCGGCCATTTGGAACGATTTGATCATCGCCCAGCATCCCTGCGGGGACGCGCCCGTCTGCGGCGCTCAACTCCGCTACCTCATCGGCAGCGCCCACGGCTGGCTCGGCGCGCTGGCGTTCGGCCCGGCCGCCTTCGTCCTCGGCGCCCGCGATGGCTGGATCGGCTGGTCGCCCGCCGCGCGTCTGGCGCACCTGCGCGAAGTGGTGGGTCTGGCCCGGCTGCTCATCCGCGAGGAAGTCCGCTGCGTCAATCTCGCCTCCAAAGTTCTGAGCCTGGCGCTGGGGCGCCTGGCCGCGGACTGGCAGGCGCGTTACGCCGTGCGGCCCGTCTTGGTGGAAACCTTCGTGGAACGGGAGCGCTTCACCGGCTGCTGTTTCGCGGCGGCCAACTGGCGGCGCATCGGCGTCAGCACGGGCCGCGGCCGGCTGGGGCCCGCCACGCCCGCCACCTCGCTCAAGGATATCTGGGTCATCGAACTGGAGCGACAGGCCCGTCGCCAATTGCAGACCGCCACCCCGCGGCCGCTCACGCCGGTCCCCCTCATCGACAGTCTGGCCCAAGCCGACTGGACGGCGCACGAACTGGCCACGCTGGATCTCGGCGACGCGCGCTGGGAGCGCCGGGCCCACGCGGTCCTGGTCGCCCGCTGGGCCCAGCCCCAGGCCAGTTTCTACGGCAGCTTCGAGACGTGGGCCGCGGCCAAAGGCGCGTATGCGCTGATTGCAACCGACCGGGCCGACGTGACGCTGGCTCGGCTGCTGGCCCCGCACGCCGAGGCCACTCAGGCGCGCATGGCCGCCGAAGCGCTCGTGCTCCTGCCGCAAGACACGACCGGCCTGAACTTCACCGGGCTGCGCTGCACCAGCGGCCTTGGCCCCTTGGGCGACGCCAAAGGCCGCGGCCTGTGGCTGCACAGCCTGCTCGCCTACCGGCCCGACGGCGTGCCCCTGGGGGTGCTCGACGCCGCCTGCTGGGCGCGGGCGGACCCATCGGATACTTCCGACCCGCGTGGGCGCAACGCCAAGTCCATCGACGAGAAAGAGAGCGCGCGCTGGCTCGACTCGTTCCGCGTCGCCGCCGCGGCCGCCCGGCGCATGCCGCAAACCCAACTGGTCGTGCTGGCCGACCGCGAAGGCGACCTCTACGAGCTGCACGAGGCGGCCCAACTCGGCCCGCCCAACCTGCACACCGTCATCCGCGCGCAACACGACCGCGTGCTCGAGTGTCACCAGAAATTGTGGCCGCACCTGGCCGCGCAGCCGCTGGGCGGGCGCCAGGCCGTGGCCGTGCCGCGGGCGCAGGGCCAGCCGGCGCGCACCGCCACACTCGAAGTGCGCTGGGCGGAAGTTGCCATCCAGGCCCCCACGGTCGGGGCAAAAAAAGGCTGGCCGCCGCTGCCACTGTGGGCGGTGTGGGTGCGCGAAGTCGCCGCGCCCGACGGGGTGGAACCCATTGAGTGGATGCTCTTGACCGATCGGCCCGTGCACGACGTGCACCAGGCGTGGGAAATCGTGGCCTGGTATGGCCGGCGTTGGGGCATCGAAGAATGGCACCGTGCGCTCAAGAGCGGCTGCGGCGCCGAGCAGCGCGAGTTCAAGACCGCCGAGCACCTCCGGCGCGTGCTCGCCTTCGATCTCATCGTCGCCTGGCGCGTGCTCGCCTGCATAAAACTGGGCCGGGCGCTGCCGCAACTCTCAGCGCGCGTCCTCTACAGCGAGGACGAACTGACGGTGCTGTGGCGCCTCATCAAAAAAAACTTCGCCACCGCCGCGTGATCTGACGCTGGCCGAGGCCAACCGCATGGTGGCGCGACTCGGCGGTTATGCCGGCCGCACGGGGGACGGCGAGCCCGGAGCCCAGAGCGTAGGAATCGGGCTGCACCGACTACTCGACATGGTGCGCGGCTGGCGCCTCCCTCGCAGCCAACGCCGCTCCCGTAACTCAGCGCAACGATGCGTATAAGGAGCAGGGCG
>CAYHHL010000413.1:0-2567 GCA_964356325.1 uncultured Enterobacteriaceae bacterium
CGCGGCGTCAACTACAATTCGTAGTTGGCGACAATTAGAATCCCGCACCGCCCACCGTCGTACCTCCGCATGCGCGTAGCGCAAAAGCGCCCTGGCCCCCGGAGCGAAGGACAAGCGAGCCTTGGCGAGCTTGTCCGCAGCGGAGGGGGCCAGGGCGGCCGCCGTCACGCCGCATCCGAAACCGAAGACCCCTCGGCTCGCGATAGCGCCTCGGCGTTGCGCAGACTCGGCCCGTTCATCTCCAAGATGATGGAATGATGCACCATCCGGTCCACCGCCGCCGCCGTGGTCATCGGATCCTTGAAGATCCGGTCCCACTGCGAAAACACCAAGTTCGATGTGATGACCACGCTCCGACGCTCGTACCGCTCCGCCAGCAGCGTGAACAGCACCTCCATCTCGTCCCTGTCCTGCTGGATGTACCCGATATCATCGATGATGATCACATCGAACGCGTCCAGCCGGTTCAGTTCACGCTCCATCTTCAGTTCCCGTCGCGCCACCAGCAGCCGCTGCACCAGCTTGAAAGCAGGCGTGAAGTACACGGTCATCCCGCGCATCACCAGTTCGTGGCCGATGGCGCATGCGGTGTGGCTCTTGCCCCGGCCAGGCAAGCCGAAAATCAGAATGTTCTCCGCACGGTCGGCAAAACTACCCTCGCACAGGATCGGCACCTGACGCCGCACCGCGGTCGGCAGCTTGTTCAGGTCGAGCTGGGCCAGGGTCTTCTCCCGCGGCAGGTTCGAGGCCCGCAGGTTCTTCTCGATGCGCCGCTGTTTGCGCTCCGCGTGCTCGATCTCCGCAAGATGGTACAGGTATTGCTCGTGGGTCGCGTCCTCCGCCGTCGCCTTCCTGGCCACGTCGGCATGGTGCGCCACGAACGCCGGCAGCCGCAGCGAGCGCAGCATCGTATTCAAAAGCGTCGTCTTGTCAGTCATGTGCCAGTCTCCAAGCCAGGCAGGCCGCGGCCCAGCAGCGCGTCGTACTCGTGCAAGTCCACCACCAGCACCGGCAAATCCGGGGCCGCCAGCGGCTTGTCCCTTCCCATCAGCAGCTTGACCTGCTCGCTCGTCGGGAGTTCGCCTTGCGCCAGCAGCAGTTCGATCCCCGCCTCGACATCGACTTGCATCGTAGAAGCGGCCAGGTGCAGCAGGCGCACGTACGCCAGGTCGGCGGCAAACTCGCGGTCCGTTGCAGCGCGCAAGGCATCGTAGGCACGGCGAAAAGCCAGCGTCGGGAACAGGTCTTCGCGGTACCGATAGCGCGCAAACGCCCCCGGCTTGCGCACCAGCGACCAGATGACGTGCCGGTAGTCGATACGATGCTGGCTCCGCCCCAAAAGCCGTTCCGTTTTGAGCTCTTGCCGTCCGCCGAACCAGACCTCGATTTCACGGTCGCTCACCCGCACCCGCACCCTCTTGCCCATCAGCCGCGAAGGCACTGAATACACGTTCTCTTTGACACAAATGGTGCTCCAAGACGACACCGGCACGTCCACTTCCGCGTGTTCGCTCAGCCGCGCCGGATTCAGCTCGGCCATCACCGCCAGTTCCTCGCTCACCCGCTTGCAGCGTCCGAGATTGGCCGTGTCGCACTTGGATTGCACCCAGGTTTCATAGGCATCCTCCGACTCGAAGTCCCGGCTGCCACGCAGGAGGAGGTACTGCTTCAGACGCCGCTTCAGGGCGCCGTTGGCCGACTCCACGTCGCCGTTCTGCTCGCTCTCGCCAATGCCGATGGTCCGCGGTTTCATGCCGAAATGCCGCATCATCGCAGCGTATTCGTCATTGAATCCGCGCTTGCCCGTAGCCAGCTCGTGCGTCGCCGCGGTCGAATTGTCCGTCTGGTGCCACTCCGGTTTGCGCCCCAGCCGCAGTAGCGCCGCCTGCACGCCATGCCGCAGCGCCAACAGCGACTCTGAATACGCCACCGTCACCCATTGCCAGTTCGAGTACGGCAGCACGAAGTGACACAGCATGTGCTGCAATGCCTCACCGCATATCGTGATTTCTAGTTCCGTCGCCCACGTGAAGTCGGTCTGCGCCGCCTCGCCAGGCCGGTGCTCCTGGGCGAAAAACACCTCGCGCTCGGGGCCGTGCTGAGCCCGCCAGCGCGAGATCCGTCGTTGCAGCGTGCGCACCTGGCCTGGCTCGTAGCGGCCCGGATTGGTGGCTTCCAGGTGCTCGAACACCGCCTTGGCTTCCAGCTCGGGCGCGTCGGCCAGGACGCCCTCGATCCACGACCAGTCCACCGCGAACGGGTCCTCGCGCGTCAGGTACGCCCGCTGCACCGTCGCCCGCGCCGACGGCAGCTTGCCCGTCTCGCGGTACTTCTGCGCCGTGCCGCGGTCCATCCCCGCCCGAAGCGCCGCGCGCCCCTTCTTGCCGTGTTTGCTCATTTCCGCCATCAGCTTGAGTACCTGCTTGTCCGAAACCAATCCACCACCTGCGCCCAGTCCGTCGATTGACGGATCCCGGCGCATGTATGCGAAATCACTAGTGACGACAACTAGACCGGATGCGGGATTCTAGTTGTCGTCAGTGCTGGTTTCTAATTGTCGCGCGGCA
>CAYHHL010000414.1:0-2519 GCA_964356325.1 uncultured Enterobacteriaceae bacterium
AGCGGCGTCCAAGCACGGCGGCAGGGTAACTGATTCGGCGCGCGGGGTTGGCGTGGCGCGTGCCGCTGGCCAAGTTGACGCCGAGCCCGCGGCTGGCCACGGTGCTGCGCCCGACCTTGCCGCCATCTATCTACAGAAACCACAGCTTGACGCTCCCCAGGCCCCAACGTAGAACAGCCAAAGCGACGCAGGCTCCCCGCCCGGCGTGCAGCCCTACTCCGTTCCGCCGTGGAGCTTCATGCAGTCATCCGCCTTGCGCCGCCTCCCCTTGGCCGCACTCCTCGTCCTGGGCGCGTTGGCCTGCTCGGCCAACGAACCGGTCGGCCCGACCGCCTCCGCCGCCGATGATGCCGCAAGCACGGACTCTGGCACGCTATTTGACTCCAGCCCCCAGTTCGGCACCGACGCCGGCAGCGAAGGCACCGACGCCGCGAGCGACATCGCCGCGTTGCCAGACATCGGTCCCGCCGACTCGACCCCTGACAGCGCCACCTCCGACGGTCCTCCCGTCGACGCCGGCTGCAGCGCGGGCGGCTGCCCGTGCAGCGACAACGAGCAGTGCAACTCTGGATTCTGCATCGAAACTGCCGGCGGCTCGCAGTGCGCGCAGGGGTGCATCGAAGGGTGCGCCGTGGGCTTCAAGTGTCGCCAGATCACCGGCAGCGGCGGCGACATCGTCAACCTTTGCGTCCCAGCTCATCCACGCCTGTGCGAACCGTGCGGCGCCGACAGCGATTGCAACAACACCGTGGGTGGCGCCGACTCGCGCTGCCTGCCGTACAAGGACGTGAGCGGATCGACCCTCGGCGCGTTCTGCGGCACCGCCTGCACGGAACAGGCCGGCTGTCCAAGTGGTTATGACTGCAAGGAATCCACCAGCGTCAACGGGGTCAAGGGCGGCCAGTGCGTCAAGGCCGACCTCGTGTGCGCGTGCGACGCCAGGGCCAGCAAGTTGCAGTTGGGGACCCTGTGCAGCAACGCCAGCTCGGCCGGAACGTGCGGCGGCAAGCGCAGTTGCGGCACCACTGGCTTGAGCGCATGCGACGCCGCGACCGCCAGCGCGGAACAGTGCAACCAGAAGGACGACGACTGCGACGGCCAGACCGACGAGCCGAGCGCCGGCATGTGCGAGGACGGCAAGACCTGCACGTACGACAACTGCATCGCTGGCGCGTGCCAACATCCGCCCTCCACCGGTGCTTGCGATGACGGCGACCTGTGTACGGGGGCCGGCAAGTGCTCGGACGGCGACTGCGTGGCGGCGGCGGTGATTTGCGACGACAAGAACCCTTGCACCTTGGACACCTGCGACGCGAAGACCGGCTGCACGGCCAAGACCGATGACAGCGCGACGTGCAGCGATGGCAACGTATGTACTGTGAAGGACACGTGTTCTTCTGGCGCGTGCCTGGCCGGCTTGGCGACGGTGTGCGACGACGGCAATCCGTGTACGACCGATGGCTGTGACGCCAAGCTCGGCTGCAATGCCAGCGACAACGCCGCGGCCTGCGACGACGACAACGTCTGCACCGTCGGCGATGCCTGCAAGGCCGGCAAGTGCTTGGGCGGCAAGGCGCAAGCTTGCAACGACGGCAACCCGTGCACCGACGATGCCTGCGACGACAAGCAAGGTTGCGTGTTCACAGCCAACGGCGCGGCGTGCAGCGACAACAACGCGTGCACCGACGGGGACGGTTGCAAGGACAGCGCCTGCCAGTCCGGGGCGTTCAAGGCTTGCGACGACGGCAACGCTTGTACGACCGACGGTTGCAACGCCAAGACCGGTTGCGTGGCGGTGAATCACACGTTCGCGTGCACCGACGGCAACTCCTGCACGGACGGCGACACCTGCAAGAATGGCAGCTGCAACCCGGGCGTCGGCAAGAACTGCGACGACGGCAACGGCTGTACGACGGATTTGTGCGACGCCGTAAAGGGTTGCGTCAAGTCGAGCAACGCCGAACCGTGCAGCGACGGCAACAGTTGCACCGACGGCGACCAGTGTGCCGCCAGCAAGTGCGTGCCGGGCAAGGCCAAGGTCTGCAACGACGGCAATTCGTGCACGGACGATTCGTGTGACTTTGCAGTGGGTTGTTTGGCGGTCGAAAACAGCAGCCCCTGTTCCGATGGCGACGCCTGTACGGTGGGCGACACCTGCAAGGGCGGGGCGTGCAAGTTCGACGGGTTGGCCGATTGCGACGACGGTAACGCCTGCACCGACGACAGCTGCAGCAAGCTCAAGGGCTGCACGCACTTCGCCAACACCAGCGGCTGCAGTGACGGCAGCGTCTGCACCTTGAACGACGCTTGCGTGGCCACCGCGTGCAAGCCGGGCGTCGCCAAGGAATGTGACGACGGCCTGCCGTGCACCACAGATTCCTGCGACGCCGCCAAGGGTTGCGTCAGCGTGAACAATACGGCGAATTGCGACGACGGCGATGCGTGCACCACGGCCGACAAGTGTGGGGGCGGCACCTGCGCCGGTCAGGCCACGGTTTGCAACGACGACAACGTGTGTA
>CAYHHL010000415.1:0-2454 GCA_964356325.1 uncultured Enterobacteriaceae bacterium
GCCTTGACGGCCGTGCTGCTGAAGTCGAAGCCGCCGGGGACGTGGCAGGCGGTGCAGTTGCCGATCGAGCCGGGAAACTCGACTTCGCCGAAGTTCTCGGTCGACGAAAGCGCTTGCCAGGTGAACGGAATGGTGCGCTTGCGGGCACCGTGGATGGCATGGATGAAGCCCTTGGCGCTGGCGTTCCAGCCGGTGCTGGTGCGGTTCGGGTTGTGGCACCAGTTGCAGGTCGGACCGTTGTTGCGCTGGCCGGCGTGGAAGGTCGGCGCCGCGCCGAGCTGGGCGTGGCACTTCAGGCACTGCGCGTTGTCGACGATGGTGCGGCGCGGAGCCCACTGGTTGCAGGGCGCCGCCGTCGTGCAGGTGCAGGTACTGACCGAGCAGAGCTTGGTGCCCTGATAGCCGGTGGTGGCCGTGCCGGTGGTGACCGCGGTGTTCTTCGCGGGCAGCCAGACGTTGGCCGAGGGCACGAGGAGACCGCCGACCTTGGTCGTGGTGTTGTACGGGTAATCCGCGACGTTGGTCTGGGTGAGCGGCTGAGTGCTAGCCAGGGAGTACGAGTAGCCGAGACCACCGGTCAGCATCGTCGCGTTGGCCGGGACCAGCGCGGTGTTCAGCTTGATGGTGTAGTGGCCCGTCGCCACGTCCAGGGCCATCGAGCCCAGCGGGACCTTGCAGACTGCGACCGGCGTGCCAACCGGGTTGAGGCCGTCGCCGCAGGTGCAGGGCGCCTGCACCGTGCAGGCGGTCGTGCCCTGGGTGCCCAGCGTCACGGTGCCGGCCTTGATGTCGGTCGTCGTGCCATTCCACGCGCTCCTGATGTAGACGCTGGCGCTCGCGTTGAAGTCAGCCGGCATGCTGATGCCGTCTTGCGGAACTGCGTACACGAAGTAGGCGCTCGGCGAGCCGACGAAGTTCGGAATCAGTTCGGTCACGCCCGCGCCAAAGGTCGCGAACACCACGTCGGTGCCGTTCTTCTTGAACTTGAAGGTCATCTGCGGCCGGCGGATCGCGCCGTCGAGCCACGTCGTGACTTCCATGAGGTGGTAGCTGATGACGTCAGCGGTGGCCGGGACGTAGGCAGCCGACGCGAGGTAGGCCGCGTTGGTGTTGTTGTTGCCGCCGACCGGCTTGGTGTAGGCGTTGTTCGGATCCGGCGGAGCGACCGGCTTGTGGAACCCGGCGATCGAATCCGGAGTGTGGCAGGTCGCGCAAGCCGAGTCGGGCTGGACGCCGCCGGTGTGCTGGCACGGCACGTTGACGCCGTTGGCATCGACCGCGCGCGGCTTGGCGCACTTGGCCAGGGTCGCCGTCTTGACGTCGACGTAGTCATGGCACGAGGTGCAGGCCAAACGGCTCGGGTGGGTCTTCCACTGGTCGGTCTGCAAGCTGCCAGCATGGCACGATTTGCAGTTGCGGACATCCTGTGGGAAGGCGAACTTGATGTTGTAGAAGAGGTTGAGCGGGTCGATGTGATGCGAGTTGTGCAGACGGTGGATGAACACGCCAGAATTAGGAGCCTCTTTCGCGGTGCCGTCCGCGTTCTTGCGGTCGTTATGGCACATGTTGCAGTACGGCGCCTCGACCCGGCCGGCGCCGTGGAACGCACCAGAGACCGTGCCTTCGGGCTGGAAGCCGCGGTGGCAGTTGTTGCAGGTCGCCGTCGCGACGATTTCGCGGCGTTCCGGCGTGCCCTTGCCGCTCGGGACGAACGCGTATTCCTTGTCAATGGCCTTGAACGTCGCGGTGTTCTGAACGTTGTCGGTGTCCTGCTGGCGCGCGGCCTGGATCCACACCACGTGGGTGTTGTCCAGCTTGGTGGCCTCGTAGGCGACCTTGAACGGGCCCTTGGCGGTGTCCGCGATCGGGAAGGTGTAGGTGTAGTTGCCGGCGCCGTTGTCGACCAGCGTGCCATGGCCCGTGGAAACGCCCGCCGCGTCGACCGCAGGCTTGCAGTTCGCGCCGAGCGGACTGAACACAGTCGGGTTGGCGACGGTCGGGGCGGTCGACGAGCCGGACTTGGTCAGGACGGTGTACGGCAGCACGTTGCCCGCCGCGTCCTTGGTGACGTAGGCGAGGCCAAAGCGCGGCGTCATCACCGTGTTCAGCGAGTACTTGCCGCAAACGTCGATCGGGTAGCCGTTGTTGTCCATCATGGTGAAGTTGACCTTGATCGGGTCAGTGGCCACGGTCGAAACGCTCTTGACGTCCACGACCAGGCCGCTGATGGCCGTCGAGAGGCCTGGCGCGCCGTTGCCGACAGTGGCCTTGGTGCCATCCGCGCAATCGATGGTCTTGGTGCCATCGCCATTGTCCTTGACGGTGCAGCCCTTGCCCGCGGCGCCGTCCTTGCCGTTGGCGACGGTGACGGTGGTGCCGTCCTCGCAGGTGATGGTCTTGCTGGCATCGGCGTTGTCCTTGACAGTACAGGACTTGCCGTTCGCGCCGGCCGCG
>CAYHHL010000416.1:0-2449 GCA_964356325.1 uncultured Enterobacteriaceae bacterium
GCCGGAGCCGGAGCCGGAATCGCTAGCAGGAGCAGCAACCTACGCCCGAACCCGAGCCCGAACCCGAACCCGAACCCGAACCCGAGCCCGAGCCCGAGCCTGGAGCCGGGGCCGGACCCACGCCTGGCACGTTGGCAAGCGCGGCAGGTGCTCGCGGCTTGACCCATTGGCGCGAACCGCGCCCTCGAAGCGCGCCGGGGATCGACAAAGGCAGAAAACTGTGATCTATTACCGGCATGCGCCACACCAAACGCCACCCCGACTCCGAAGCCCCGCTCTCGGAGCGGACGTCCCTGGATGCCACCGCCGCACGGGCTCGGCAGGCGATGGCCCAGCGACCTCTGGTCGCTCAGGCCACTGAGATCGCGAAGGAACGTGCCCAGCTGGAGGCCGCCGAGGTCGAGGCGGCTGAAGCCGAACCGCGTCAACAGCGGCGGGCAAGGGAGCGGGCACAAGCCAAGGTGAGTACTCGCGAATTTCGGCTACTCCAGCGCGCAGACGAGGCGTGGGTGCTCGACTTGCGAGCGCGTAAGGTGCCGGTGGAAAGTGCCGTGTCGGCGGCCAGTTGCACGCCATGCGACGAGTTGCTGTGGTACGCGCTGGAGCACCTCAAGCTGCGCGCTGCCCTGACCGCCCTGGCTCCCGCAGCCAGTTACAAAGACAAGGCGGGCGAGACCATCGCGCGGCGCTCGATGTATTCACCGGAGACTCTGAACATTCTTGGCCTGTTGGCGCGCTCGGCGGGGCATGGCAGTGGCCCCTCGACCCAAGCCGCCCTGCTGTGCGACGAGCGCTGGATGCACCTGCTCGGCTTCAATGCCCAGGAAGTCCACGAAGGCGCGACCGAACGCAGTGCCGGCTTGCGTGGTAAAACCCGCGATGATCAGAAGCATTTCGTCGACGCCGACGAGGCCGGTCCGGTGCGCGAGGACGGCCGAGAAGGGGCCCCGCGCGGCGCTTTGTCGTCGCAGACGCTGGCGGGGCATGAGTCTGAGTTGGATGCCACTGAACTCATGGGCTTTTACGATTCTGTCGTGCGGGCGCTGGTGCGGACGATGCCCCTGCGCGGCAAGCGCCAAGTCGTGGTGGATACGACGCTTTGCGAAGTGGCACCGTCGTTCAAGGGCGCGGGCAGCGTGCGGCGCAAGGTCAAGGTCAAGAGCAAGGCGCATCGGCCGCGCGAGGCGTCGGCGCTGATCTACGGCTTCAAGATCTGGACTGCGATGGACGCGGAGACCGGCGTGGTGCTGGCGATGATCGTGGACACCGCCGAGAAGCCGGAGAACCAGCATGTAGTCGAACTGTTGCAGCGGGCGCAGGCCAACCTGGGGACGGCCGGGCGGATCGACGGCGTGACGCTGGACCGCGGCTTCATGGACGGCGACCTGTTGCACAAGCTGGCCAGTGAACTGCATGTAAACTGGCTGGTTCCGGCCAAGGCCAACATGCACGTGACGACCGAGGCGCGCGACCGCGTGACCAAAGCGCTGACCGGCGCCGGTGAGGTGGGCGAGATCGCGTTGAACACGGCGATTCGACTGGCGAAGGTCGGCAAACCATCGGGTGGGATCAGGTTTTCCTGGCGTCCGGGCGTGGCGAACAAGCAGCCCGTGGTGGTCGCACAGGTCGACGGGCTGGAATGCACTGACTGGTACGGTCCCGGCGGCGCGGATTCTAGCCGTTTGAATAGCAAAGCTTTTGTGCCGACGCGGCTGCACGCCACGGTCGTGCTGTCGTGGCCGGATCGGCCGAGCACCGACGCCGAGGACGCGGCCGAGCACGACGACGAGCCCGCTGACGGCCACGCCAAAGGGCCACTGGTGCTGCTTTCACCCGTAGTTGAAATGGGTTTGGGACGGTTCGACCGCTACGACCAACGCTCGCTGATCGAGAACCGGGTGTACCGGGACGCCAAGCAGCACTTCGCGCTCGGCGAGAGCTTGGCTCGCAATGCCAAAGCCTTTGTGACTGCAGCGGTATTCTCGATGACGGCGCTGATGCTGCACCGGGGTCTGAGTGCGCACACCGAGGCCCAGCAGCGCCGTGCCGAGGACGCCGACCGACGCGCGCCGGCTTTGGGCGTGCTGCGCTACCGGCGCCTGCTGGAACTCTGTAATCGCAATAAGATTATCCTGGTCACCGAGGGACGCTACGCTGTGGTGACAGTGGCATTCCTCATGAGACTTGCAGGCTTGCCCCCGGCGTGACGAACGCCGCGGTGACGACTGCAAAGTCATGTTTTGCTTTCTACTCCAGCGGTTATTCGCGCCCGTGCGCCAGCGTGCGGCCCACCGAAGCCACGCGCCGTACTCCCCGGTAGCGCGGTAGGCCCGCCAATACCGGTGAGCCGCGCGGATCCAAGGACCCCGGGAAAGCGCCCGGGCTGCCGCAATCGCACTGGTTGCGGCCGTCGCCGCTTTGACCTTCGGTTATGGATCGATGTCAGTGA
>CAYHHL010000417.1:0-2403 GCA_964356325.1 uncultured Enterobacteriaceae bacterium
AAGGCCTGCGTGGTCCGCGAACTCAATTCGATCACGCCCTCCACCAGCGGCGCGTAGGCGGTCACCGTCACCGCCAGAATGACCAGCAGGAAAAGAATGTCCTCACCCTGCCAGGCGGGACGCGCCGCAGAAGGAGAAACCGTCTTATCATCCTCGGGGGAGTCCTCGCTCATGGTCCCATCCTGCCGGCCACCCGGCGGCCATCAGTTGCTTAATCCCTGCAGCGGGGCGGGAATCCGTCCGCCGCGCCGCACAAAAACGGCACAGGAACTCGTATTGACCCGCATCACCGGCCCGCCACCCAGCAACCCGCCCCCGACCCCGACCCCGCCCCCGTACACGACCAGCGCAAAGAGAAGATCGCCGCCCCCATCAGCCCCAGCAAGCCTGCCACCCCCGCCACGACCCGCGGCGTCCAACTGCGCAGCACCGGCCACGCATCGAAGGTGTAGTCCGGCGCAAGATCCCGCGGCCACAGCAGATGTCCTGCCGCCCGCGCCGCGATGTCCAGGGCGTTCAGCAGCCGCGTCGGCAGGTCCACGGCCACCAAGGGATTGTCCGCCGCCGGAATGGTCCCCGCGAGCACCGCGCCGATGTTCCAGCGCCGCCACGCCAGCCACAAGCCAGCCAGGATTGCCAACGCCAGCAAAGGCTTCCACAGCCTCTGGCGGCCTTGCCGGCTCGCGCTCGCCCAAGCCGTCCAGGCCAGCAGCGCCGCCAGCGCCGATTCCTTCGACAGCAACGCCGCCGCAAACGCCAACAGCGCCAGGGGAACCGTCCAACTTCGAGTAGTGCCCAGACGCACGTCCAGCAGCAGCCCCGTCGCCAGCATGGTGAACAGCAGCGACAGGATTTCCGGGCGATACGCAAGCGCCATCACCACTTCGGCGTGACTCGGATGCAGCGCGAAGGCCAACGTGCCGACGCCCGCCGCCAGCAGCGCCGTGGATTCGGCTTGGCCCGCCGCGCGCAAAAACCGATAGCCCAGTCGGCCCGCAAGCAGGCACGCCAACAGGTAAAGCACCAACTGCACGGCGTGGCGCTGGCCGGGCGTGTCCAGACCGAGCGCGACTTCGGCGCAGAACGTCAGCGTAGCCAGCGGTCGGCTGATCGCGACATAGCCGAACGCCGCCTTGTCGCCGAACCAGCGTCCCGTGAAGATCGCGTGCAAATCTGGGGGCCAGGCGATCTGCGGGTTGTGCTCCACCACAGCGTGGTCGTCGTGCACGTAGCCGGCCTGCAACGCTGGCGGACCGTACAGCGCGAGCACCGCCACCACACCGAGCAGCATGACCATGACCGCTTTGCGCCTCGGCTTGCCTTGCATCTACCGGGCCTTGCGCCGCGTCGCGACGTTGAGCAGGAATCCTGCGCCGAGCATTACCGTCAGCGCGCTCGAGCCACCGTAGCTGAACAGGGGCAAGGTCAGGCCCACTACCGGCAGCAGGCCTATGACCATGCCGGCGTTGATGAAGAACTGCCAGAACACCAGGCCCGCTACCCCTACCGCCACCAGCGTGTCGAAGCGATCCTGAGCTTTGTCAGCCAGATACAGCGCCCAACCGACGATGCCGAAATAGAGACTGAAGAGGAACAGGCAGCCCAAGAGGCCGAACCGTTCCGCGTAGGGAGCCAGCGCGAAGTCCGTGTGCACGAAGGGAAGATGCCGCAGCACCGAACTGCGCGCCTCGTCGTCGCTCCGACCCGCCAGCCGCCCAGAGCCGATGGCCCACAGCGCCAGCTCGGCCTGGGATCGTTGCGAGGAAGGCTTTTTTTGTCCAAGGGTTTCGTCGTCCATCGAGAGGTACCACTGCTCGACACGGCCCTTCTGGTAGTCGCGGATGACACCCGACTGCCACGCTACTCCGGTGCCGACCAGTGCCAGAAACAGCCCTATCATCAAGGTCTTCTTGCGCACGCCTTCGTACAGGATCACGCCCGCCGCGATGAACGCCACGCACAGGCTGGTGCCCAGGTCGGGCTGGCGGTTGATCAGCACCACCGGCACCAGCATGTACAGCCCGGGCACGAGCAACTGCCGCAACTGCCACGGTTCTTGCGCACGCTTCTTGTCGAACCAGTCCGCCAGCACCAGCACGACGGCGAGCTTCATGAATTCACTGGGTTGAATGTTGACCTGGCCGATCTCGATCCAGCGCCGGCTGAAGTTGATCTCGCGCCCCCACACCAGGACCGCGCCGAGCAGCACGACCAGAGACTGGTAGACGGGCATCGCCAGGCGGCGCACGTAGGCGGTATCCAGCCCGGCGATCACGCCCGCGCCGATGAGCCCCAGCACCATCCAGATCGTCTGCGAGCGGTGGTAGGTCGTGTTGAGCAGGGTGTCGGTGAAGTGCAAGTTCTCGATGGAGATCACGCACAACGCCACGAGGCAGCCCAGGC
>CAYHHL010000418.1:0-2353 GCA_964356325.1 uncultured Enterobacteriaceae bacterium
TCGAGGTCGGGTTCGGGTGCGGGTTCGGGGTCGGGTTCGGGGTCGGGTTCGGGGTCGGGTTCGGGGTCGGGTTCGGGATCGGGTTCGGGTGCGGGTTCGGGTGCGGGATGCGAACCCGTAGGTGTAGCTGTCGGCGTGAGGCGCAATCGCCCGCCGCCGCCCGTGCTGCCGGCGTCCTCGAAGCTGCCGCGCTGACTTCGGGGGGCCGGAGCCGCGAACCGGCGTGCGCGGGGACGAACCGTTTGGCTTTCCCGCCCCTAAACCCGCACCACCACAACCAACCGCCCGCCTGGCGTCCTCGCCTCGCCCATCTGCCCGCGCGTGTCCCAATTCTCGCCCACCGGCGCGCTCGCCCGTGCATCGAACAGGAACAGCGTCCCGGTCGCCAGGCCCAGCCGCGTCAGGTACGCGTCCAATTGCTCCAGGCCCTTGGGTATGGGATCTTTCTGGCCATCGCGCCAGACTTTGACCTCGATGGCGTGACGGTCCTCGGACAGCGGGCACCCGTACGGGTCGGTGCCGACGAACCAGCGAATGAGCAGGTCCAGCCGCAGAGTGCCCAGCCCGTACTCCCGCTCGATGTAGCCGCCGCCGTTGACGATCCGCTGCAGGAACGCCATGAGTACGATCTGGTGCGCCGCCTCGGGCCATTGCTGACCGCGCACCATCCATTCGCCGTGCTGGCGCCAGAAGTCCAGGAACGCTGCCAGCAGTCCGTCGAAGTCCAGTCGGCCGTCGGGCAGCGCCCAGCGCCGTTCGGGCAACTCGATCCGCCGTCCGGTCCGGTAGGCCAGTTCGCGCGGCAGGACTTCGCGGTAGATCGGGTTGGCGATGCGCGGCGCGCTGGGGCCGCCGGTGATCAGCCCCAAGTCCTCGCAGTACTCGACGTCGCGGTCGGCCAACTCGAGGGGCAACTGGTCGCCAGCCAGAATCGGCGCGATGACCGCACGCACCCGCGGCTCGTTCAGCTTGTCCGCCAGGCTGTCCAAGTGCGTGGCGCGGCTGAGGATCAGCAGCTCCTTGGCGCGGTCGATGTGGATGGCCTCGACGGTGCCGCTGACTTTCATCTGCTCGGTGATCTGCCACGCCAGAGCATTGACCAGCCAAGGTTGGCCGCGGGTGTAGTCGAATGCCTGGTCAATGGCTTCGGCGGTGAACGCCTGGCCGGTCTCAGTAGTGTGCTGGCCGTACAGCGCGGCCACGTCGTCGCGCGTGAAATTGCCCAGCGTGAGCGACGCGACCTTGATGTTGAACGGCGAGGCGGTGCCCATGTGCGGCGAACCGCCTGAAGCTACCTTGTAATCGCGCACGTCGCGCAGGCCGACGAGGGCCACGGTCGACGGCGCCGCCTGAGGCCGTTCCGTGTACATCGAGCGCATTTGTCGCAGCAAGGAGACCAGCGCGTCGTTCTGCAGGGCGTCGATTTCGTCCAGCAACAGTACCACCGGGCGCGGGCAGGCTTTGCACCAGGCAGACAGGTAGTGCGTCAGGACCAGGCCCGGCTCCGCGGCTGGATCGCGCGCGGGCGGGCGCAATTCGGCCGGCAGGTGCTCCTCGGCCTTGCTGGCGATGTCGCCCACGACGATGCGCTCGGCCGCAAACGGGTCGGCGCGAAAAGGCTCGCCCGCCTCGCAGGTTGCCCAAAGCGCCGCGTACTGCCCCGACGCGGTCAACTCCTGCGCCAGCGCCCGCATCACCGTGGTCTTGCCGGACTGGCGCGGCGCGTGCAGCACGAACCAAGCCTCGGTTTGAACGAGTCGCTGCAACTCGGGCAGGCGATCGAGGGCCGGCAGGGTGTAGTGCTTGTCGGGCCGATTCGGTCCGGCGGTGTTGAAAAAGCGGGCCATCGCGAGCACCTCCGGGCGGCAGGGTAGCACGGCGGTCGCTGCGGTGACAGGCGGCGCGCGCGGCGAACCGCCCCCTACTTCAAGTTCATCCCACCCGGATAACCATAAGCCGTCACCCCGCCGTAGCCGTACACCATCAAGCCAAACGCCTGCGCCGACTCCAGGTGGTGCGTACCCGTCTGCACCGGGGCATAAGCAAACTCCCATGTGTCATCGCCAAACGCTTGAAACAGCCCGTCCGGAATCGCCTTGCCATCCAACTGCACAGCCACCCCGGCCGGCCGCACCACCGTCAGCCAGTTCTTGGTGAAGCCCGCCGCCGTTTGGATGAAGTAGTCGTTGCGGTACTGCTTGTGCGGCGGCACCAGCATCATCGTCGGGTCGCCGATCTTCTCCTCGGTCTGGCCCTGACCCATCAGGAACTGCACGACCTCGATCTTGCCCGTCGCCTGAAGTTGAAAGCTTTCATCGGTCTGCACCCGCACTACGTCGCCCGCCTTGGCCAG
>CAYHHL010000419.1:0-2347 GCA_964356325.1 uncultured Enterobacteriaceae bacterium
CCGGTCCCGGCTCCGGTCCCGGCTCCGGTCCCGGCTCCGGTCCCGGCTCCGGTCCCGGGTCTACGGTGTCGGGCACGGGTTCGGGTACGGGTTCGGGTTCGGGTTCGGGTTCGGGCGTGAGTTCCGGACCTTCGTCGGTCACTGTCGAAGTCGTCAGGCAGTCCGAAAGATCGTCCGCGAAGAGATCGCCGGCCAGCGCCAGGATCAAAGCGGCCGAACCAAAGCCCATCATCGGAATCGCGCCGTCGAACTGGCCCAGGCTTTGGCCTTGGGTCGCGATCAGTTCCGGGACCATGCCACCGCCCGCCCAAGCTACGTCGCGTACGCGTTGGTTCAAGGCCAGCAGCGCGGCTTGCACGGGTTGTCCGGCTTTGGCCATTCGTTCGAGCATACGCAGCACGCGCAGGTCGATGAACAGCCACTCCGCGCTGTCGTACATCCCTCCGTCATCGTTGCGGAACAGGCCCGGGCCACCGCCCGCCGCGAGCTTGGTCTGCCAGGCTTGCCAGGTCGCCCAGGCGATCGGACCGCTCGGATCCACGGTTCCGTCCAGGAAGGCTTCCACCGCCGCCGCGTCCAGCGCTTGGCCTGGCAATTCCTCCAGATTGCCGCGCAGCACCTGGTCGGCGCCCACCAGCTTGGCCAGAAGCGCTTTGCGGATGTCCTGGGCGGCCTTGCGATACCCCGGAGCCAGCTTGCCCTCGCCCGCCACCACCGCCAGCCGCGCCGCCATGCACAGGCCGCGCACCGCGGTCAGGCTCGTGTACGTGAAATGCTTTTGCTTGCCGTTCCAATGGACTTCCCAGGGTCCCGAGTCCGGCTTGACCAGACCCGTGGCGTCCGTCAGGCCCAGCAGCAGGTTGGCGGTCTGGTCGCGCAAGGCCGGCCACGCGCCCGTCAGCCACGCCGCGTCGTTGGTCGCCTGCACGTAGCGCCACGCCTGCCACAGGAACAGGCCGTGACCGTCGAACTCGATGTTGGGCCCGTCCTGATCCGTGTCCGACTCCTCCAGTCCGCCACCGAAATAGCGAACCGGCGTCACCAGATACGGCGCGCCGACGAACGACTGGAAGCCGCCCACCTGGCCGTGCAGCACGAAGTCCAACGCGTCGCGCGCCTGCTGGCCGTGCCCGCTCGCCGCCAGCGCCACGCCTGCGTAAGCCTGGTCGCGCGCCCAGGCGATATGCCAGATGCCCGGCGGCAGGCTGGCGACGATCTGGCCGTGCGGCGTTTGGTTGCTGTGTGGCGGCCCCGCGTCCGGTTCGCGCACCTGGCCCATGCGCAACAATGCCAGCGATCGCCGGAACAGAAGTTGGTCCTGGGCGTTCAGGCTGGGCGGCAGCAGGTCCGCGCCGTGCCAGGCATCCCAGCCGGCAGTTTCGTCCGCCAACAACTGCGCGGGCGTGCGGCCAGCGAGCCAGTCGTCCGCCTGCTTTTGTAGCGCCGCGTCGGTCAACCCTGGGCCATAGAGCACCAGCGCGCCGACCCAGCGCTCCTGCCCCGCGCCGAGACTGAGCGCTGGCCAGGCCATGCCGGCGACGCGATCCGGCCCCGTGCCCGAGTCCACCAGCCCGCCGAGCGCCTGGCCTTGCGTCCATTTCGCGTAGGGATTGGTCACTTCCAGCTGCACTTTCTCCAACGGCGACGCTTCATTGGCCAACGCGCGGTAGAGCACGCGGTGCGCCGAAGTCGTCGCGTCCTCGAGCAGCGCTTGCGGACTCAGCACGCGAATGCGCTCGGCGTCGGCACTTGGATCGGCCAGCCCGGCGCCGACGTGGAGATTGAGCAGGAGCGCCACGTCCGCGGTCGTCGGCTGCGCGGTCGTGTTCTGGACCCGCGCGAGCAGCACGAAGCCCGGCGCTTGCAGGCCCATCGGCGCAAAGGTGAGCGTGTCCAGGGTCACGCCGTCCTTGACGCGCAAGTCGTGAACGATGCCGGTCGTGGCCAGATAGCCGAACTGCGCGTCATCGCCCGACTTCACCGGCTGTGGATGCGGCAGCGTGTTGCCCCAGACGTGCGCGCCCTTGGCCACGCCCAGGCCGAAGTACGCGTCGAACAGCAGGTCCGGCGTGGTCGCGCTCGGGCTGGCGTGGGCGTAGAGATGCGGCAGGAAGTCCGCGACCTTGGCCTCGGGCTCGCGGATGACCAGGGCAGCGAAACCGTTGGAGGTCGCGCGGATGCCGTAGGGCTGGACGGCCGGCAAGGCGGCGAACGCGGGGCTGGCGAGCAGGGTGAGCAGCAGCGGGAGGTAGGGACGGAACATGGGCGGCCTCCCGTGGCGCGGGCGACGGTAGCGCGGAACCGGGGGCGGTGGATAGTGCGGCTCCGGCCCCGGCTCCGGCTCCGG
>CAYHHL010000420.1:0-2344 GCA_964356325.1 uncultured Enterobacteriaceae bacterium
GCCCGACCCCGAGCCCGACCCGACCCCGAGCCCGACCCCGCGCCCGCACCCCACGCGAAGACCCCGCGCGAAAGATCCTTCCCCGTGCCCGCGCGTCCTACCTCCACCACGGAGGTTCCCCATGCGCCGCACGATGCTCTCTCTCGCCCTCGTCCTGATCGCCGCCGGCTTGCCCGCCTGCCAGCACCTCAGCCCGCCTGTCGAGGTCGCCCAGTCCGAACTCGGCCGCGTCGTCGTCTATCGCAACGGTATCGCGTACTACGAGCGCAAGGCCGACGTGCAGGGCGACAAGCTCATGCTCAAGGTGCCGGCGGACAAGGTCGACGACTTCCTGAAGTCCTTGACCGTCGCCGACGTCAAGACCGGCAAACCGTTGCCTATCAGCTTCCCGAGCCGCAGTGTCGAGAAGGACGGCGCCGTCGACATGGCCATCCAACTGCCGGACGCCAGCCGCCGCCAGGTCAAGCTCACCTACATCACCGAAGCGCCTGCGTGGAAGCCGAGTTACCGCATCGTGGTCGACAAGGGCGGCCAGGTCGACCTCGAGGGTTGGGCCATCGTCGACAATACTTCGGGCGAGGACTGGGACAAGGTGCGCGTCGGCGTCGGCTCGTCGTCCGCGCTGAGCTTCCGTTACGATCTCCATAGTATCCGCACCGTTTCGCGCGAGACCCTGTCGTCCTTGGACACGTTTGCCAAGGCGCCACCGCACGGCGGCAGCGTGATCGCGGACGGCAACAACGGCACCGCGGAGCAGGTCATCGGCGCCCTGAAGGCCGAGGAAATCCCCAGCGAAGGCGAGCAGATCGCCGCGCGCATCGCCGGGAGCCAGGACGGCCGGTTCGGCGATATGGCCAAGGTCGCCGGTGGCTTGGGCTTTCGCGGCATCGGGGTCGGCGGCGGCGGCAAGCGGGCGGCCAAGCTGTTCGCCCAGGCTGAGAGCAGCGCGGACTACAAGGCAGCGGACATGCCTGCCGCGGCACCGACGGCCGGGATGCAAGCCCCGGAAAAGCCGAAGGGTAACGTGTCGGCGGTGCTGCAACTGGCACAAGCGCTCAAACAGAAGAACACCGCGGTCACCATCGAGGGCTATGCCGCGGCGGGGGAGAGCGACGCCGACGACAAGGCCTCGGAACGCGCCAACAGCCTGCGCAACCAGCTGATCGAACAGGGTGTGCCGCCGGCGCTGGTGCAAGTGGCGTCGCGCGGCGTCGTGGCCGGTCAGTCGGCCGGCGTGCGCATCGTCCAGCAGAAGACCCCGGCGGGCAAGGACGCCGCGGGGGCCCAGCAGCCCGGAACTCCGGTTGGCGAAAGCCATTTCGAATCGCCGGGGCCGATGACCGTCGGCAAGGGTACCTCGGCGATGGTGTCGATCGTGCGCAGCAAGGCCGCGGGCGAGGTCGTGTACCTGTACGACGGCGAATCGAGCCACGGCGACGACAAGTTCGCCTTTCGTGCCGTGCGCTTCAAGAATCCGACCACCTCGACGCTGGAGGCCGGACCGCTGACGGTCTATGGCTCAGGTCGCTTCATCGGCGAGGGCCTGACCGACCCGATTCCGCCGGGAGCGACCGCGGTGGTGCCCTATGCCCTGGATCGCCAGGTGGTGGTGCAGAAGGACGCCAGCGTGGGTGACCGCATGAATCGCCTGGTGAAACTGGTGCGCGGCGTGCTGACGGCAGAGGTCCAGCACGTGCGGACCACCAAGCTGCAGGTGACCAACCGCCTGGCCGAGCCCGTCACGGTGCTGGTGCGCCACACGGTGCAGCCGGGCTGGACGGTGGGCAAGGCGCCGCAGGAAGCAGAACGTTTCGGCGACGCGCGCTTGTACGCGGTGAAGCTGGGCGCCGGGCAAACGCAGGAGGTGATCATCGAAGAGGCGACGCCGCTGCAGCGTACGGTAGACCTGCGCGCGCCCGAAGGCCTGGATCTGGTGCG
This sequence comes from uncultured Enterobacteriaceae bacterium, assembly GCA_964356325.1. Taxonomy (GTDB): domain Bacteria; phylum Myxococcota_A; class UBA9042; order UBA9042; family UBA9042; genus CAYHHL01. The sequence continues at coordinate 1,939 of CAYHHL010000420.1, forward strand.
GGCGTGGCTGCAAATGCCCAGCGTGGACAAGGCGGTAGCGGCGCAGATGCAGGCGGTGCTGGCGCTGCACTCGGACATGGCGAAACACGAGGAGTCGATCGACCACCTGCGCGAACGGCAGGGCGAGTTCCGTAGTCGAGCCGAGGAGTTGCAGTCGCAGATCTTCAGCCTGAAGCTGGTGCGCACCGCGGGCAGCCTGATGGCGCACCTGCAAACCAAGATGAAGGACACCAGCGAGCAGGTGCAGAAGGCCACGGTCCAGATCGTCGATGCGCAGGAGAAATTGATGATGGCGCGCGTGAAGTTCCAGGACGCGCTGGCTGAGCTGACGTTGGAGAAGCAGGCGGCGCAAGGGAAATTGCCGGCGGCTGAAGCCGCGCCTTGATCTGCGAAGTCCGCCTACGCG
>CAYHHL010000421.1:0-2342 GCA_964356325.1 uncultured Enterobacteriaceae bacterium
TCAGTCCATCATATCGGCCACCGAGACGTCGTCCTGGCGCAGGTCGGTAAGCCAGGTGCCGACTCGCTCAGCGAGTTCCGGCTGTACGTAGATCCGCTCCAGCACGACGCTTTCCGCATAGCGCTCGAATAGCCGCGTCGCTTGCGCCAACGGTAGGTGGTACGGCTCGCCCACGACCGGCTCCTTGCGCACGAAGATCGCCCGCGCCGTGTCGCCCGGTTGGTACTTGGACAGCGCGCCCTTGCTCGTCACGTGCAGATGCGTCACACCTTCGGCCTCCAGGCGCTGCGCCAGCGCCGTCATCGGTTCCTGCCGTCCCGCGGGGGTGCTTTCTGCAATCAGCTTGAGCGGCCTTCGACGCAGGATGCCTTCGGCCCAAGCCGAGTTCTTCTCCTGACTTCGCAGCGCCCGCCAGACCGTGTGATCGTCCAGTGCCAGGTACGCCTCCGGATCTGGCGAGGCCCGGCACAGGTCGGGAAACTCTTCGTAGAACCTTCGTAGCATGTGATCATAACACACTGACTTTTTGTGGAAATATACCATGAGGAACATGTGGTGGCGCGACAGCAGGAAGTCGTCAAAGGTGAAGATCGCCCGCTCGTGCAGGGCCAGATGCAACTGCCCGTTCGGCGCCTCGTAATGCGTCAGGTGGCCGATCAGCCAATCCACGTCGAACTTGCCGTACGAGACGCCCGTGAAGTAGCTGTCTCGCAAGAGATAATCCATGCGGTCGACGTCGAGTTCACTCGAAGCCAGCGCCGCCAGGATGTTCTGGACGTTGCGGCTGTTGCACTCGAATACTTCTGGCGGACAGACGACCGCATCGGACAGCAGCGCGGCGACGTGCAAGGGCAGGATCCCTAGCCCCTCGCAGCCTTTGGCCATGACCGCCGTCAGTTCGGAATCCAGCACAATCTTCAAGGTATAGTGCTCGTGCGAGGCGTGGGTCTGGGGATCCTCGGGGCGCATGTGCGGCACGGCGAGCGCGCCCAGAGTCGGCAGAAGCACCTCGGAGGTATGCGAAAGCGGCGGATGGCCGAGATCGTGGCACAGCGTGGCGAGGCGGACCGTCTGGCGAAACCGCACCCGCTCGGACGCTGACAGCCACGGCGCCTGCCGGAACACCGCGTCGAACGCCAACCCTGCGAGATGCATGGCGCCAATCGAATGCAGGAAGCGGCTGTGGCTCGCGCCCGGAAACGTCAGCTCCGAAAAGCCGAGCTGCTTGATATTGCGCAGGCGTTGGAAGTACTGCGAATCGATGATCGCCAGCTCGACCGGCGAGACCGAGATGGTACCGTGGATGGGGTCGCGGATTTCCATGATTACTTCCAGACGCTTTGCATCAGCGCTTTCATGACCGGGGCTTGCTCGCTAGCGGCGTGACGTTCGTACAGGGCGCGCGCGGCGCTGTCGAGCCCACGCAGATCCGCACGAGATTGCTGCAGGTTCGCGAGATGCTGCATCGCCTGCAAGGGCCGCCGGGCCTGCTCCTCGCCGAACGCCGCCGCCGCCACCCAGCGCGAATCCGTCCACGGATCAGGCACATACTGATGAGCCCAGGCGGTCGCTCCGGCGCGATCCCCGGCGGCGACACCCAGAGCGAACAGCCGCGTCGGCCACTGGCCCTGAACCCGTGGCAGCAGGCGCGCCACCGGCCAGGCGTCGGTCATCTGCTGACAGGCAAACGCCCAGTTCGTCAGGGCCTTGCGCGCCTTTCCCAGCGGTAGTCGTGTTTGGGCGAGCCGGCGGAGATGCGGCAGGCCATCGTCGCAGCGCTTGGACCTGACCGCGAGATCAAACCCGAGAACAAGCACTTGCGGATCCAGTGGCATCAGGGCCGCGGCGGCGTCGAGGTGCTGGCGCGCCTCGTGAAGCTGCCCGCGCTGGTCCAGGAGATACGCGAGGTCGTACTGCATCCGTTGCGAGCGCGGCTGCAAGGCCACGCCACGTTCGAACAAAAGACCATCGGTTCGCCAGGCTTTGGCAATCGCAAGGCTTTCGCTGCCCCAGAACACCGCCAGCGCGCCCCAGGTCAGGCCCAGCAGCACGGGCACCAGCTTGCGCACCACGGGCCGATCGGGCAGGCGGGCCACGATCACGGCGAATGGCCACAGAAGCGCGAGGCAAACCGGCAACGAGGGCGAGAACAGCAGGCGATCGGCGTAGAGCACGGTCGAGGCAAACAGCAGGTTGGAGACGGGAAGCCAGAAGGCCAGCAGCCAACTGATGGCAAGGACGGCGATTTCGTGGGTGGATAGGGCAGGAACCGGAGCCGGAACCGGAACCGTTGTCGAGGGGCGAGAAGCGGATAGCTTCGATTCCTCGACAACGGGCAGGGC
>CAYHHL010000422.1:0-2322 GCA_964356325.1 uncultured Enterobacteriaceae bacterium
CTGCTGGTGCGCAATGGCTACGACGAGACCGACTTCGCCGGTATCCTCGCGCCGCCGCGGCCCCAGCCCGCCGTGCCAGCCGAGACGCGCCAGGACGCGACACTGCAAGTGCTGTTCGCCGGAAGTCTGTACGAAGGCTACACGATCGAGCCCTTCTTCGCGGCCTGGCAACGCCTCTTGGAGCAACGGCCCGAGTTGCGCATGCAACTCACGGTCCACACCCACCATATTCGCCTGCTGCAACAACTCCTGGCGCGATATCCACTCGCCGCCGCGCAAACCCGGGTGGGGCCACGGGTCAGCCACCGCGAAGTGGTGCGGCGCTATGGCGAGGCAAACCTGCTGGTGCTGTCGGCGCTGGACGACCTGTCGATCCCCGGCAAGCTGTTCGAGTACATCCGCTCGGGGACACCGGTTCTCGCGTTCGTCACGCCCGAGGCCGAGGCTGGCTCGCTGCTGCATGAAACCGGCACAGGTCAGGCGGCCCCGCACGACGATCCGGCGGCCGGCGCGGCGATTTTGGCTGCGATCTACGACACCTGGCGCCGTGGCGAGCCGTTGGCCCAACCAGACCCACAGGCCGTGGCGCGGCTCGAACGGCGCGTGGCCTTTGCCGGTCTGTTCGCGGCCCTGGCTGGCGCGGTGTCGACCAAGGCCGGCGGTGGACATTCCGCTGGCGCCGGACAATAACCTGACATAGCAGCGACAAACCCCTCCCAGAGGTTCGCCTTTGGATCGCCCTGCTCCGGTCTGGTACCGTCAAAGGCACCACCCCGGAGCGCACATGAACGCGGAGACCTATCCGCCCGAGCAGGCCCTGCCTGCGCGAGCGCCCATGTTCCCGTCGACGCCCCTGCACGATGCCGCCGCGCCGGCCGTCTGGACGCGACCGCCGACCGCCATGCAGCGGTTGCTGGCGTTTTTTGACGCGGGACTGTTCCGCCTGGTCGGGTACGCGGCGCTCACGCCCTTGCTGCTCCGGTCCCTGGGCGAAGTCCAGTTCGGGATGATGGCCTTTACTTTCGCGCTGCTCGGGCTGCTGGCGTGGCTACCTCGCGCGGTGCAGGCGGAATCGGCACGGCTGCTGGCGGCATCGGCCAAGGTCGGGGACGAATCGCGCGTGCAGGCCCTGCTCGACGCGACCGCGCTGGCGCTGTTGGGCCTGGGCGTGCTGGTCGGCGGATCGCTGGCGTTGTCGCGCCATGCCATCGCAGCGCTGCTTGACCTGGACGGCATCTCCGCGCAGGTGTTCACGACCTGGCTGCTGCTCGAGGCAATCCGGTTCGCGGTGACGTCGGGTTTGGCGGTCTGGCAAGCCGCGGTCGACGGCTTCGGCCATGACGCGGCGCGGGCCTCGGTGCGCGGATCCCAGGCGCTGATGGAGGCGTTGCTGTGTCTGGCCGTGGTGACGCTGGGCCTGGGCCTGCCTGGGCTGGCCGGGCTGGGCATCGTCGCCGCGGTGGCGGTCGCGGCCCTGGCCTGGCGCACGGCGCAGACCCTGCGGCCTGCGCAACGTCGCCCGCGTCATCAGCATGCGCGGCCGTGGCGAGCGGACCCGCGCCTGGCCGCGGAACTGCTGGCGACTTCGGCGGTGGCGGGCGGGCAACACGCGACGTTCCTCCTGGCTGTCGAGACCGGCGTGCTGATCATCGCCGCGGTCCAGGGCGTGCAAGCAGTGGTCCTGTATGCGATTGCCGTGCATGGCGTGCGCCTGCTGGCGGGTGCGGGGCTGCAGATTGCCGGCGGTCTGTACCCGCCGTTCGCGAGCCTGGCCCTGCACGCGGAGCGCCTCCACGCCCGTTGGGTGTTTCGCCGCGGCACCGATGCCGCCTTGATCGCGGTGTCCGGACTTGCCTTGGCGATCATCCCGTTCGGCGCGGGGCTGCTCGAGCTTTGGCTGGGCATGCGCAACGTGTCCAAGCCGATGGTGGCCCTGCTGGGCGCGCTGCTGCTGACCTCGGCGCCGTTGGCGGTGGCGGCGCGCTACGTGTCCCGGGCGGGCCTGACGACCCGGTTGGCTCTGGTCTTGCTGGTGGAAGTCACCGTGGCCACCCTGCTGGGCTTGGCGCTCGTCGGCGGGCAGGGCCTGATCGGCGTCGCGGCGGCAGCCCTGGTCGCTCAGGCGCTGGCGGCGCTGCTTCTGGTGCGCGTGGCGTGTCGGCACATGGGCATCGCGCCCTGGCGCTTCTGGCTGGGCCGCGCGTGGCGCATCAGTCTGGTGCTGGCACCGCCTTTGGCCGCGGTGCTGCTGTTCGTGCTGGTCAAGTCCGTGCGCAACATGCGGGATCTGGTGCTGCAGGGCGGCATCGTGCTGATCCTGCA
>CAYHHL010000423.1:0-2289 GCA_964356325.1 uncultured Enterobacteriaceae bacterium
CATCGTGACAGCGCTGGGAGTGGATGCCAAGGCGGGCGAGTCATCGGTCGCGTCGTCAAGATTGCGTCAAGCCGGTCCTGAGCTCTGGCGCTTCGTACAGCAGGCTTACGCCGGCTACAAGGTCCCGATCGGCAGCGGACTTCTCGTTCAAGCTGGCCTGTTCGTGTCGCCGATTGGCCCCGAGGCCATCGCGGTCAAGGACGGCTGGAACTGGTCGCGCTCCAACCTGTTCTTCGGCTTGCCTTTCTACCACAGCGGCCTGCGCGCCGCGTACGACCTGACCTCGCAGTGGACCGCGACCTTGGCCCTGTGCAATGGCTGGAACAACGTCGTGGACAACAACACCGGCAAGAGCGTCATGGCCCAGCTCGCGTTCAAGCGGGCGGACGGCTCGCTCACCGGCAACCTCTTGTATTTCGGCGGGGCCGAGCGGCGGTTGGCAGAGCAGTTGGGCGCGCAAGTGGTCATGCTCAGCGGCCATCGGGTCAGCGAGGAACTGTTGGCTTGGGCACGCGAACACAACGCCACGCGCATCATCTTGGGCAAGCCGACGCATGCGCGCTGGCGGGACGTGGTATTCGGCAGTCTCCTGGACGAAGTCGTGCGTGGATCCGGGGAGATCGAGGTCCATGCGATCGCGGGAGTCGCCACCGCGCACGCTGCCCAAGTCGGCCATGCCCAGTCGAACCGATCGAGTAGCAAGAACCATGTCTGGGCCGGTGTCACCGTGGTCGTCACGACGCTGCTGGCGGCCTTTGCGCAAGACTTCGTCGCGACTTCCGAACTGGTCATGATCTATCTGCTCGGCATCGTCGTGTGCGCGACTCGATTCGGCCGGGGCCCGTCGGTGCTGGCCTCGGCGATGAGCGTCGCCGCGGCGCAAACGCACATCAGCGCCCTGTTCGAAGCCGTGGTGGATGTCTACCTCGCGCAACCTGGGGGCCAAAGTCTCGCCTCGCCCGCGCCAGGGTAACGGCGCCATGCTCCTGCCGCGCCTAGCGATCCAACGAAACCAGGCCCGTACGCACCGCGAACCGCACCAGTGCCGGTACGTCGTGCAGCCCCAGCTTGGTCATGATGTGGGCGCGATGCCCCTCGACGGTCTTGGCGCTGATGCCCAGTTCGGTGGCAATCACCAGACTGGTCTGGCCCTCGGCGACGCGTTGGAGGATCTGCTGTTCACGCGTCGTCAGCGCGGACAACGCAGGCATCCGCTCCTTTGCTGGCGGTCGACCTGTGGCATCGGCCAGCAACACGCGCGCCGCCGCCGGACTGAAGAAGGCCTGACCGCTCGCCACTGCCCGAATCGCCGTCACGAGATCAGCAAGCCCTGAGCCTTTCACGACATAGCCACTGGCACCGGCCCGTATCGCTGGCCGCACGAAGTCCTCGCCGTCGTGCATCGACAGGATCAGCACGCGCGTCTGCGGCCACTGCGCCAGGATCCGCTCGGTCGCCTCGATGCCGCCAAGGCCCGGCAGGGTCAGGTCCAGGACCACGACGTCGGGCATCAGTTTCGCGATCAACTCGAACGCATCCAAGGCATTGGCCGCCTCGCCCACGATCTCGATGCCTTCGCGGCCGTGCAGAAGCGCGCGCAAACCCTCACGCACGATGGTGTGGTCATCGACCAGCACGACTCGCAGCCTATCGGTCATCCTCGACTCTCCTGCCGCGATCTGGGCGATGCAACGGATCCAGCGGCGCTTCCGACCGGCAAGTCGACGACGACGCAAACGCCTTCGCCTGGCCCGCTCCGCCACGCGACGGTGCCGCCTAGCACTTCGGCGCGTTCACGCATGCCGACCAGTCCATGGCCCGTCGATTCGCCCGGAGCCATGCCGCGGCCGTCGTCGGCAATCTCCAACTGGATGCGTGTCGCCGAAGCAGCCAACTTCACGACGACGCTTTCAGCCTGAGCGTGACGCGCTACGTTGGTCAAGGCTTCCTGGGCGATCCGGTAGCAGGCCGCCTCCACCGCCGAAGCACGTGGCACTTCGCCTTGGACCTCGCACGTCACCAGGAGCCCGGTGCGTTCAGCGAACCCCTGGCAATGTCTGCGCAACGCCGCGACGAGTCCCAGCTCGGCAAGCAAGGGCGGCGCCAGCCGTTGGACCGCGTGCCGGGTCTCGTCGATCGACTCGTCGGTCAGGCTCAGCGCGTCCCCCAGCGCCTTGTTGGCGTCAGACGGCAGATCGTGCCGCTGCTGCAACACCTGCAATCGCAAGCGCAAACCGGTCAGGGTCTGGCCCAGACCGTCGTGCAGGTCGCGGGCAATGCGGCGCCGTT
>CAYHHL010000424.1:0-2276 GCA_964356325.1 uncultured Enterobacteriaceae bacterium
GTGATCTCACTCGATTAGAGCGCTGGCGCCTGCCTATCCGCTTATCTCAGGTAGCTTTGCTACCTGCCCTGGTGTTTGTGCAGTTCTCACCCCCGACATACACAGAATCAAGCCGCTTCCAGCTTGGGTGTTGCCGGCAAGATCGCTGGCGACCGAGCGCGTGATTTGCTGGCCCGTCTTGTAGGCGGCGTTGAAGTCGTTGACCACGATCTTTTTGCCCAGGACCGCGCCGCTGGAGACGACTGTCCGATGGACCTGGCCGACCCGGACGGCGCCGCGTAGCCAGAGCAGTACCGACAACGAGCGCTCGAGCGTGTGGACCGAAGCAGGATTCGGCCGCGGATGCATGGGTTTGCGCGCGCACCGGAGAAACCACTTGCCGCTGCCTCGGAACGGCGGCAAGATCGGTTCTCGGAGGCGCGAAGTGCCTGTACTGGCGGTGCGAAATGCTGTGGCTTCCGGAGGTAGGACCACTTGCGTGGCTATGCACAGGATGCCTGCTACCTTCCACGGTGGAAGAAGGACAAGGCCGATGCCCGACTGGCATCACTGGGATGACGAGCCATGGATCTGCATACCAGACGCCACCTTGAGTGAGTTCTATCCCGCCCGCTGCAGGGTCGTCGATTTCGACTGAGCACGCGTTTAGATGCACGCCCCATTCGCGTATTTGCAGCGGCCGAACGCCGAGCAGTTCTCACTTGACTGGCAGTCTGCGATGGCCGGTCGCATGTCTACCCACACGGCGATGTCCACGGAGAGGAGGCCAGAACGACATGCACGGGACACGTTCGATGCCCTCGGGCTGGCACGAGGGCGGCACCTGGATTCCCGTGCGCGCGTGGCGGCGGTGTCGCGGCCTGATCCTGCTCCTCCACGCGTCGGCGATGCTCGGCACGGCGTGCGACGATCCAACCCCGACTCAGCCGAAGGCCTCCGTCGGATTGCCGCTGCGAGGGAGCAAGACACTCTGGGACGAACCAACGGACTCGCGCGAAGTGCCGGTCGCACCCTCCTCGACGGCGACCGCTCCTGCCGAAGGGCCAAAGGCAGAGATCGCCGCCGCCGAAGCCAAACCGGAACAGGCCGCAGTCGTGGCCGACAGTGGACTGCGCGTGCGAGAAATGCCGTTCGCAGGCGCGCCCGTTACGGCAGTGTTGGCTTTTGGCGACATGGTGACGGTTGGCGTCAGCTTTGGCGGGTGGCGGTCCGTCCACGCAGCAAACGGCACGGGTGGCTGGGTGTCCGAGAAGTACCTTGCAGCTTCGTGGCGGTCCGAACAGCCGAGCTTGGCTGGTGGCCCGGGCGAAGCGGCGTGCAGTTGCGACTTCCATGTCGAGGCGTGCGAGACCAGTTGTCGGGGCTGCTCGTCGCCATGCACTTGCGACGTTGATTGCCGACTGCCCTCAGGTAGCTATGATCGCGCCTGCGTCGAAGACCGACACTGCGATAGCTGGTGTCCTCTTGGGTTGGATCCAGACTGCGAATCTTCTGTTAGCGACGCTGGTGTGGATTCCAGTTTCGATTCGGTCCTGCGATCCTTTACGGATCGCAACAGGAAGCAGAAGGAATTCGAGGCCTCGCTGTTACGACATATCCAGCGGCCACCACCACAGCAGCCCGTGCATCATGGTAGTGGGTATTGGCAGATGGGGACCATAAAGACGCGGTTCGACCGGCCGTCTGCATACGATCAGCCAACAGTTTACCCGCGGTAGTCGCGGGCCGGAGTCCGGGTCCCAGATGGGAGCGTGCGGTTCGAGCCCGCACCCGTAATGGGTAATTCCCCGAACTCCGTAATCCCCGAACTCCAGCGCCTCCCGCCGCCCGCTTGCATCTGCGAAGCTCTGACAGGAACCCCGGCCCCTGCTGAAGTTCGCCCGCAACGTATCGTGATGATTGAGCGTCCGTATCGGTCCCTCGTCGCGATACGCAGCGCCAGCCGAGCCTTTGGCGAAACCCTGGACATTCCGGCGTGTTGACGGCGTCGAGTTCCCGCGTGTTGTCGGCGTTTTCCGCCGCCCGCGCCACCTCCACACAAGCTTAGGCATTTCACAGAGTTGCTTGGTCGCCGGCCAGGTCAGCAGTCGCAGATCTAGCGAGAACAGGCAGCCCGCAACGCATGATTGCAGGAAGTTCCCTGGCCCGGCGCACATGGCGGGAAACGCCACCGACATGCGGATCGGCAACACCGTCGACACTCAGCTACGCCGCCGCCAACTTCCTCGCGCTTCCGTACCTCGGTATCGGGATTCTCGCGGTGAACGCCGTGATGA
>CAYHHL010000425.1:0-2271 GCA_964356325.1 uncultured Enterobacteriaceae bacterium
CTGTAGGGGCGGGCCTCCTGGCCCGCCCTCCTAACTCTGGTCAATCGGAGGGTTTCCCCGGGTCGGTCGGTGTTCGGGGAGGGCGGGCTGGAAGCCCGCCCTACATCTGGCAACCAGCGTCCTCCCGAATACTCAGGATTCTTGACAGACCGCCCCAGGCACGGCACACCACCAGCCACGCCAACTCGGCGGCCAAGTCCTCACCATCGCAACACGAAAGGAGCTCACCATGTCCATCGACCTCGCTCTCGCCGCCAAGGGCCGTCGTGAACCGCTTGCCGCACTCGTCCAGCAAGGCCACGCCTCGCTGCAGTTGGCCCAGGAAACCGGTGCCGCACTGGCCGAGGCCAACTGGTCGGTCGACGACAGCCATGTCCTGGCGCACTACCTCGGTCTGGTCGCCACGGCGTCGGCTCGGCGGCGGACGCGCGCGGCGAGTCCAAGACCCGCACCGTGGCCGAAGGTCACGCGCTGACCCGCGCCAAGGCCTTCGTGCGTCGCTTGCGCCTCGCTTTGCCGCGGGTGCTGCGCGATACCAAGGTGCAGGACGTGCACCCGGACCAGTTCCTCGCCGGCGGTAAACTCGGCCGCTCGACGCCGAAGTTGATGGCGTACCTCAATGGTCTGAGCCTGCCAGTCGGCAAGCTGGAGGCTGACCTGGCGCCGTACTTCAAGCCGACCGGCGCCTCGACCGAGTTGCAGATGGCGCAGGCTGAATTGAGCACGGCTGACGCCACCCAGGAGATCGGCATCAGCGCGTTGCCGGCCGACACGCTGCAGGTGTACGAGCACAAGGGTCACCTGACGCGGTGCATCGAGGACTTGAACCGCGCGGGCAAGATGGCGTTCGACGGCGATGCGGTGCAGGCGGCGCGGTTCAACAAGGACATCTTGCTTCGGGGGCGGAAGGCGAAGGTGGTCGCGGCTGTGGCGGTGGGTGAGACGGTTTGAGTAGGTGACGGCGCCCACGGCAGGCTACGGGACGCAACTGCGCCTGTGGCTGCCGTGGGCACGGTGCGGCGGGCGGCGCCCTGGAGGCATCATGCAAAGTCGGACCGTTTGGACACTACTAGGCATCGCGCTCGTTGCAGTCGTCGGTTGCGGTCAGGGCAAGGCACCCGTGCCGGTGCCTGCCATCGACGCGGCGGGCGACGCCCCGAGCCTGGCTGGCGACGGCGACGCCAATGGCGACGGGTGTGAAATCTTGTTCATCGATTTTCCGTGCTCCAAGGGCTTTGAATGCCTGGGCAACACGACCTTCCGCAAGAACACGACGCTGTCCTGCCAGGACCTCGGCTACGACCCGAAGTGCTGCAGCGGGGCCATGTGCCAACAGGGCGGCGTCCAGGAATGCCCGGCGAACATGCTGTGCGTGAAACAGTGGAACAGCGGAGCGTGCGTCGCGAAGAACTGCGGCGGGCCCGGCGGAGCGAGTTGCCCGGCCGGTGAGTTTTGCATGCTGCCTGCCGGCGTGTGCGACCCCAGCGTCGCCATGGGCGTCTGCATGAGCGATTCGGTCGCCGTGGACCTGCCGCCATGTGTGACCTGCGAGAGCGACTGCGAAACCACCCACTGCGAGGAGGGCAAGATCGCGCAGTGCCTCGAAGTCGGCGGCTGCTTGAAGACCAAGTTGATCACGTGTCCGGAAGGCAAGCTCTGTGCAGGAGAGGGCCAGTGCCTGCCACCGACCACCAGCCTGCAAGCCATGCCGTGCAGTCCTGATGACCTCTGTTCCAACGGTAGCCAATGCCTCGCCGCAGCGAGCGACAGCAGCGGCCTCTGTTCCAAGCCCTGCGGCACCTGCAGCGGCGGTTCGTGCCAGCCCGTGAGCAACGCGTGCTCGGGCTTCGGTCCGGGCGCCGACGGCGCTTGCGTGGGGCCGTTCGCCATCGGTGGGCAACAAGTGCCGGTGTGCGCGATGGCTTGCACCGCGAAGGGCCAGTGTCCCGCCGGGTTGACCTGCAAGACCGTGCCGACGCCGTTCGGGGGCGCGCCGTTCGCTGCGTGCTTGACGCCGGGGTTGTGAGCGCTGTCGTTCCGGAACGCCAAGTTCCTGAGCCTGGCCTGCACCTACGAGAACTTGGACTCATGGCGGAAGGATCGCGGGGGACTAAAGTCCACCCGCTACAGGTCTAGAAGTCCCTGCGGGACTAGCCGCGGCATCGCCTCTAGTTCCGGGACGATGCCTAATTCACAGGGGTGAGCTTGTTGCCTGCGCTCAGTCCCGTAGGGACATCTTGATTTGTAGCGGGTGGACTTCAGTCCCCCGCG
>CAYHHL010000426.1:0-2203 GCA_964356325.1 uncultured Enterobacteriaceae bacterium
CTGTATCCGCACATGACCGTCTACGAGAACATGGCGTTCGGCCTGCGTCTGCGCGGCATGGACGGCCCGAGCGTGGACAAGCGCGTCCAAGAAGCCGCGGAACTGCTCGGGTTAACGGGCTTTCTGCAGCGCAAGCCAGCGGCGCTCTCGGGCGGGCAACGGCAGCGCGTGGCGATGGGCCGGGCGGTGGTGCGCGAGCCGGCGGTGTTTCTGTTCGACGAGCCGCTTTCGAACTTGGACGCCAAGCTTCGCGTGCAGATGCGCTTGGAAATCGCGCGGTTGCACAAGCGCCTGGGCACCACGGTGCTCTACGTGACCCACGACCAGATCGAGGCGATGACGCTGGCAGACCGGATTGCCGTCATGCACGCCGGCTTCCTGCAGCAGTGCGACACGCCCCAGGCCATCTACAACCGGCCGGTGAACACTTACGTGGCGACCTTCATCGGCTCGCCGGCGATGAACCTGTGGCCAGTGCAGGCGCTGTCCACGGAGCGCGGTACCACCCTGCAAGGCCAAGGGATTCGCCTGGCACTAGATGCCGTGCTGGACGGCGAACTGACCCTGGGCATCCGGCCGCAAGACCTGACCCTGGTGAGCGAAGCCGAGGCGGACGCGTTCCTGCACGTCGACGTGGTCGAGCCGCTGGGGGCGGAAACCTTCGTGTTCGGCGACTTGGAGACCGCGGACCAGGTGCCGCGGCCCCTGCGCGACGTCTCGACCAACCTGCGCGGGGAATCCGCGAGCATCGTGCGCCTGGGCGCCGGCGTGACCGTGCGCGAGGGCGATCGGCTGCCTCTGCGGCTGGATCGCAAGCGCTTGCATCTGTTCGACAAGGCTGGGCAACGCCTGCACCAGTTCGACGATCCGACCTGAACGAGGCCCGCCCATGACCCTGCGCTCCCTGCTGCTGCTTGCGACCACGGTGCTGTTGGCGACGGCGTGTGGCAAGTCGAACTCCGCGAATCCAAACGCGACTCCGGCACCTACCGCGGCCAACGCGGGCGACAAGGCCGTGGGTCTGCCGGCTGCCGTGTCGCCGACCGTCGCGCCTCCGCCCAAGGCGCCGCAGACGGTGACCTTGTGGCACAGCTACCGGGACGACGAGCGGCGCGCGCTGGACGAACTGATTGCCGCGTGGAATCGGGTGCATCCGGGGATCCAGGTGACGGCGCTGGCCGTGCCCTATGACGCCTTCATCGACAAGGTGCAGGTCGCGGTGCAAGGCGGCAACGGCCCGGATCTGGTGATCATTGCCCATGACAAAATCGGCACTTGGGCGCGCGACGGCATCCTGCAGCCGCTGGGCGAGTTCGGTACGCCAGCGCGCCTGGCCCGCTTCCTGCCGCAGACCGTGAAGCCGCTGGTGTTCGAGAAGGCGCTGTATGGCCTGCCGCTGGCGTTCAAGTCGCTGGTTCTGTTCTACAACAAGAAGATGGTCAAGGCGCCGCCCGCGACGCTGGCCCAGCTGGTGCAGGTCGCCAAGGGCTTCACCGACGAAAAGAACGAAGTCTACGGGCTGGCTTACGACGCGTCGGATTTGTACTTCCACGCGGCGTTCCTGCACGCGGCCGGCGGCAAGGTCTGGGACGAGACGGCGCGCAAGCTGACGATCAACACCCCGGAGGCCGCTAAAGCCATCGAGATCGTGCGTGATCTGTACAAGAAGGAGCACATCCTGGCCAAGGGCGTGACTGGCTTCATGGTCACGGCGATGTTCAACGACAGCAAGACGCCGTTCGTGCTGCAAGGTCCCTGGTTCGTGAGTGAAATTGCCAAGGGCGTGGAGTGGGGCGTGGCGGTGCTGCCGACCCTGGAGGATGGCAAGCCGCTGCAGCCGTTCCTGGGCTCCGAGGCGCTGATGCTGACCAAGCCGACCAAAGTCCGCGATGCGGCGCTGGAAATCGTCGACTACCTGACGAGCGACGAGGCGGCGCTGACCCGGCTGGAGCACGGCCACCAGATGGTCGCGAACGTGAAGGCGTACGAAAACCCGCGCTGGCTGAACGACCCCGTGGTCAAGATCTTCCGCGCGCAGGCCGACCGCTCGGTGCCGATGCCGACGGCGGTGGAGCCGAGCGTGGCGTGGACGCCGTACAACACCGCGCTTCGGAAGGCGATCTTTGGCGATGCGAATCCAGTCGAGGCTTTGACGGAGGCCCAGCGCCAGGCCGACGAGGCGGTGGGCAAGCTGGGGCACTAG
>CAYHHL010000427.1:0-2201 GCA_964356325.1 uncultured Enterobacteriaceae bacterium
CGTCGACGCCGGGCCGCCAAACCAGCCGCCGACGGTCGCCTGGCTGCTGCCCGAGGAGGCCACCGTGGTCCAGGTCGGGGAAACCGTGGCCTTCCTCGCCAAGGTGGCCGACGACAACACCGCCCCGGCCGACCTGGGCCTGGAACTGATCCTGACCAACGGCCCAGCGCCCAAGGGCATTGCGCTCAGCCTGGACGCCACCGGTACGGTGTCGTTCGCACTCAAGAAGCTCGAACCCGGCAAGAATACGCTGGTCTTGACCGCCTACGACCAGAACGGCGCGACCGGTCAGGCCGCGGTCACGGTGCTGGTCAACATCGCGGCCGGTGCGCCGGTCGTCACCATCGAGCCGTCCCAGCCCAAGACGACCGACGATTTGCTGGCCGTCATCCTGCAACCCGCCGTCGACGCGGAAACGGGGCCCCTGCCGCTGGACAAGCATGTGTTCCAGTGGCAGCGATTCAACCAGATCATCGAGGACCTGACCGGACCGACGGTCCCAGCCAGCCGTACCAAGTCGGGCGAAACCTGGACTGCCACCGTCTGGGCCAACGACGGCAGCGCGGCGGGCCTGCCGGCGACGGCCAGCGTCACCATCGACAACAGCGCGCCGGGCGGGCTGGGCATCGCCCTGGATCCGACTGAACCGACCGTGGGATCGACGGTGACCTGCGTCCTCGCCCAGCCAGGCGTCGACCCCGATGGCGACGCCGTGAGCTACATCGTGCGCTGGACCCTCAACGGCGAAGACCTGGCCGACGCGGGCACGGCGACGACGGTGGTGCTGGCCAGCAAGGAAAGCGGTGCGTGGAAGCCGCTTTTTGACGTCAAGGCCGGCGACGTCATCGGCTGTCTGGTCAATCCGACGGACGGCTTCGCGGTCGGCCCGATCGCCGAAGTCACAGCGACTTTGGGCGCGTTCGATCCCTGCGGCGACGGCGCAAGCGGCTGCCCAGCGCAGAGCACCACATGCAAGGCGACGAGCACGGCCCAGGCCGAGTGCCCATGCGCAGCCGGGTATCTGGGCAACGGCGGCGATTCCTGTTTCGACATCGATGAGTGCGCGTTGGACCTGGCGGAATGTCCGACCCACACGGCGTGCAGCAACGCGCCCGGCGGCTACGACTGCCTGTGCGACGCCGGCTGGAGTCCCGCTGGCAACGGTGGGGCGGGTTGCGCGGACGTCGACGAATGCCAGGACGGCTCGGCGGCGTGCGATCTGGCGGCAAGTTGCAGCAACACCGCGGGCGGCTACGGGTGTCCGTGCCTGGCGGGCTACGCGGGCGACGGCAGCCAGACGGGCGGGTGCAAGGACATCGACGAGTGCGCCGAGGGCCTGGCGCAATGCGACCTGGCCGCGAATTGCACCAACACTGTCGGCAGTTACCTGTGCATGTGCGGCGCCGGCTACCAAGGCGACGGCAAGAAGTGCGCCGACCTGGACGAGTGCAAGGCCGCAACGTTCGTTTGCGATCTGGCGGCGTCCTGCACCAACACCGAGGGCAGCTACGGCTGCGTGTGCAACGACGGCTACGTCGACGACCCCGCGGCAGGCCCAGGGCAGGCTGTCAAGTGCCAGGACGTCGACGAATGCCTGCTCGCCACGTTCACCTGTGATCTGGCAGCAGCGTGCACCAACACCGTCGGCAGCTACGGTTGCGCGTGCAAGGCAGGCTACACCGGCGATGGCAAGACCTGCAGCGACATCGACGAATGCCAGAATGGCACGGCGGCGTGCGGCCTTGCCTCGGCCTGCAGCAACACGGCGGGCGACCATGACTGCGTGTGCAATCCGGGCTACGCGGGCGATGGCAAGCAACCGGGCGGCTGCCAGGACGTCGACGAGTGCGCGTTGGGCGCGTTCCAGTGCGATCTCGCGGCATCTTGCAGCAACACGGTCGGCGGCTACGACTGCAAGTGCCAGGCCGGATACAGCGGCGATGGCAAGACCTGCGGCGATGTCGACGAATGCAAGAACGGCACGGCGGTGTGCGATCTGGCCGCCACCTGCACCAACACGGTCGGCAGCTACGGCTGCGCGTGCCAGGCCGGCTGGGCGGGCAACGGCAAGCAGTGCAGCGACGTCGACGAGTGCGCGCTCGGCCAGTACGCATGCAACGGCAACGCGTCGTGCTTCAACCTCGAAGGCAGCTACCAGTGCAAGTGCGACAAGGGCTGGGTGGGCGATGGCCTGCAGTGCG
>CAYHHL010000428.1:0-2197 GCA_964356325.1 uncultured Enterobacteriaceae bacterium
ACGACTGCGGCGGGACCGAGGTGAATCGACGGACGGACGGCCATGTTCGAGCTCCTTTGCGCGGGCACCGGGGCCCGAATTCGATGGATAGGGCCATCCAGCTTACAGCAATCGAACCACCGGGGAAGGTGGCCTCGGCTGAAGCAGCGCGCGGGTTGTCTCGAATGACCCGGAACTACATGTCCATTCCGGTCATGCCCATGTCCATGGTGCTCATGTCCGAACTCATCCCATCGCCGTCCATGGCCATCGCGTCGCCGCCCTTGGTGTCTGCAGCCGTGTCAGCCGCCGCAGCGTCGGGCGCCGTGTCCGCCGACGCATCGCTGATGGAACCGCCGCCCATGTCCATGCCGTCCATGTCGTCATGGCCCGCGTCACTGTGCGATGACGAACAGCCCGCGGCCAAGACGAGGGCAACCAGCCAAACCTTGCTTTTCATGCTCAATCTCCTGCGCGGTCTCGCCGCGCTTTTGCCAAAACAATCAGCGTGTCGCTGCCAGACTCAACACGTACGCCGCCAGTGCGCGGGCCTCTTCGGGCGCCAGCCGCAGCGCCAACGGATGCCGACGCTCCGGCACCAACTCCGGCGAAGTCAGCAGCGCTTCGACGTAGCCGGGCTGCAGGCGATCACGACAGCCGTCCAGCGTCGGGCCCTTCATGGCGCCGCCGCCCGCCCCCACGTGACACGCACCACAGGCGAACGTCACGTACAGGTCGCGGCCGCGGTCGACGTCGCCAGGCAGCGGGGTAGTCGGCGGGCCGATGCGATCGTCGCCCAGCGTCGCCTCGACCCAGCCGGCCAAACGCTGCGCTTCGATCTCGGTCATGCCCAGGAGCGGCATGCGCTCGGCCTGATCCATGCGCACTGTCACGGGATCACGCAGGAATCCGTCCAGCCACGGCCGTCGCAAACGGGAACCCGCGCCATCCAGCGCGATGCGCGACACGTCGCCGCCCTGACCGCCGATGCGGTGGCAGGCCAGGCAACGGAACCGCTCGATCAGCCGACCGACCTCGCCGGGCGGCGGCACGAAAGCTGCCAGATCGTGACGCCGGAGCCACGGCTCGGACGGGGGATGCGCGCGCCCAGCGGCCAGGGCCACCGCCATCGCCTCGGCCTCGCCCGGTTGCAGGCGCGCGAAGCTGGGCATGCGCGACGGCACGCTGCCCTTCGTATCGAAGACGACAGGTTCGGTAATTTTGCGCGCCGCCCAGGTCGGCACGTCGCGCGGCCGCGGGCCCTTGCCTGCCGAGGGCAAGTCCACGAGGCGCCGATCGCCCAAGCGGTCCAGCGCCACCGCCGACGCCGGCGCCCGCAGACCCGCCACTCGGTGACAACCACCGCAACCCAGCTCCGCGAACAGCGCTTTGCCCTTGGGCGCGAGCGTGGCATCCACCTGCCCTTCGTAGCCCTGCCAGGGCGGCACGCCGCTGTCGGGCACCCACTGCTCAGCCGCGAACGCGACGATGTCCGCTGCGTCCTGATCCGCCAAGCGGAATCCAGGCATGCGCGTGTGCGGCCGCAGCCTGTGCGTGTCGGTGAGCAGGTTCCAGAACCAGCCTGGGGCCAGCTTCACGCCAGCCAGGCCGAGGTCCGGGCCGAAGTCACCGCCGCGATCTTCGAAGCGGTGGCACGTCGCACAGCGCAGCTTGGCCACCACCTGACGGCCGCGATCGGCGTCGCCCGCCAGTCCGGCAGGCAGCGGCTGCAGGGGCGCGCCCGGCAGAGTCAGCAGGAACGCGGTCAGGGACTCGACTTCGGATTTCACCAGACGAAACACGGGCATGCGGTGCAGCGGATCTATCGCTTTGGGATCGGTCAGCCACGCCCGCAACCACGCCGGCTGCACCTTGTCGCGCAGGCCGTCCAGCTCCGGCGCGAATTCGGGCGGCGCGACGCCGGGGATCGCGTGGCAGCCACTACAACCGCGTTCCGCCAAGGCTTTGCGACCTCGCGCCACGACAGCCACCGGCGTCGCGCCGCCCAGATGGCAGGCGCCGCACGCCGCCTGCTGCTCGGCCCGGGTGAACAGTGGCCGCTCCCAGTCCGGGCTCGCCGCGTGCGCCGCCTCCTTGGAGGTCGCCAGCCCTTGCCCGCCGTGGCAAGGCGTACAGCCAAAGCGGTCCAGGGGATGCTGCTCGAGCCACTGGCCCGGGTGCTTGCTGTCGTCGTGGCAGGTCTCGCAGCGATCGACCA
>CAYHHL010000429.1:0-2193 GCA_964356325.1 uncultured Enterobacteriaceae bacterium
CCGCGTGTTCAGGCTCGTGGCGGTGAGCGACAAGCGCGCGATGCACCAGCACTTGTTGCGACTGGCCGAGCTGGCGGACCTGCAACGGGTGATTCCGTGCCACGGCGAGATCTTGGCCGGCGCGGCGGCGGCCGAGGGACTTCGGGTGGCGGCTGGGCGGTTGGTGTAGGTCGAACGCAACCGGCGCCAGCAAACACGGCGCCGACGGATCTGGCGCCTACGCCAGCGCCCGCAGCACATGCTCCGGGTCGCGCGCCACCGCCCGCAGCAGCGCCTGCGCCGGCCCGGTGGGCTTGCGCCGTCCCTGTTCCCAGTTGCGCAGAGTCGCTACGCCGACATGCAACAGTTGCGCGAATTTGGCCTGCGGCAGGCCAGTCAGGGCGCGAATCTGGCGCACTGCGGGTGCGTCCATGGCCGTCGTGCGAGCCGGCTGACGCTCGCCAGCCACGATCTCGTCCATTTCCTTGGCGCTCGCCAGCAGTTCGTCAAAAAGCTCGGTCTTCATGACTACCTCCAGTCTTGCACGACCCGCCGCAACACAGCGCGCTGATCGGTGGTCAAGTCGTCCTGCTCGTCCTTGCCGTAGGCGAACAGCATCGCAATCTGATCGCGCTGGGCCAGATGAAAATAGATGACCCGCGCACCGCCGCTTTTCCCCTTGCCTCTAGCGGCCATACGCACCTTGCGCAGGCCGCCGGTTCCTCTGATGACAGCGCCGGCGGACGGGTCAACTGCCAGGCGCGCCTGCAACTCCCGATACGTGTCGTCGTCCACCAGCGCAGTGATTTGGCGGCAGAAGATGCTGGTTTCGACGAACTCCACGATCCACAGGCTACGCCAGTGGCGTAGTTTCGTCAATCCTGAAGCCTGTGAAAGTCAACCGTGCAGCGACAGCCGTGAGGATGTTGAACCCGATTGGCTTGTGGATCCGAGCATGCGCGACATTCCTGCCGTCAAATTCAAGCGTCGCACAAGCCCACGTTGACAACCGCGCTTCTCCGCACCAAGTTCGCCGCTCGCCGTCACGAAAACGGACAGTGTCAACGTGAACACAGTCGATTTTCTCGCACCCGGAGCCCGCCGTGACGATGACCGAGTTCGCTCCCGCCCAGGAAGCTTTCACCGACATCCTCGACACGCTGCGCCATCTCGCGCGCGACCACCTGCTGTTCTGGCGGCTCGAAGTCGGTCGACTTCTGCTCGATCGCTTCTACGGTGGCGACGCGCTGGCCTACCGGGATCGCAGTGGGCGCAAGGATGCCAGCTTCGCGCGCTTTGCCCGCGAGCACGCCGACGATCTCGCCGAGTTTGGCCTGTCCGAGCGCGTGGTGCGCGACTGCATCCTCGTGCACATCGTGGCCGGGACGCTGCCTTCGGCCACAAGAGATTCGCTTGGGTACCGTCAACTGCTCGAACTCACGCGCGTGCCTGATCCCACCAGTCGGGTTCGGCTGGCAGTTGCGGCGGTCGACCAGCATTGGACCGTCACCCAGGTCCAGGACGCGGTCGGTCAAGCCAAGCTCGGCAACTTCTACGATACCGACGCAGAGCAACCGGGCACTCAGCCGGCGCCGCCCGAGCCGATCGCCAGGAAACGCTTGCCGCCGGGACGCCTCGCCGTGCGTGCTGAACGCATGGTGGCCGACATCGACGAGTTGGCGGTGGGCTGGCGAGACCTCGCGGGCACCAAGATCCGCGGCGCGCACCAAGCCCGCTTGCGCCATGCGGTTGAGGTGGCGATCGGTAAGTTGCTCAAGATGCAGGGGCAACTGGCGAAGTAGCTGGCTCAGTCGCCCCGCAGGCCGGGTCAATGCGCGGTCGGTGCACGCCGCCGCCTGTCCGTGAGGCGCGGCATGGCGGCGCAATCCAAGTGCACGGATTGCCCTCGTGATTGCGGTTGCGTGCCCACAACTCCAGACATACACTCATGGTCAGGCTCCTGTCGGAGTTTCGGGTGCGATCATGCAACGCTTCGAGACCGAAGCCATCGCCGATGACCGGGGCGTGGTTCACGTGCGGGTGGGCCGTCCGGGGGCGCGCGTGCGCGTCTCGGTGGAGGCGGCGGAACCGGTCGCGCCAGGCGATGCCGCGGTCGAGTTGCGCAATCGGTTGGCGGCGATGGTCTGGCCTGACGTGCCGGCGAATCTGGTCGGGCTGCGCTGGACGGAAGACGAGCGCCGGACGCTGCTTGGC
>CAYHHL010000430.1:0-2168 GCA_964356325.1 uncultured Enterobacteriaceae bacterium
CGCCTGTGGTCGGTCGCAGAAATGGCGACACAACGCGCCGAAAAGCAGCGCAGAAACTGCGACGTGCGAACTGTCGGCGGACCAGTGTACCATTCCGCCGTGCCCCTCTCGCGCCGCAGCAAGGCGGCGATTGTCGTCGCGCTCTTCGTCGTTGTCACCGGCGCTCTGGCGCTGCCCTATCTCGACGCGCTCGGCTTCATCATTCGCGCCGCGGACCTGCCGGGCCCCCCAGCCACGCTGGCAAAGTGGCGCGCCACAGCCTACACGCGCGAGGATGTCTTCACGGTGGCGACCCGCGCGGGGGCGGTGCCGGCGCGGTTCTATCGCCCCGCCAGCCGGCTGCGCCGCACGGTGTTGTTGATGCCCGGCGTGCATCGCGACGGCATCAACGAAGCGCGGCTGGTGGGCCTGGCTGAAGACCTTGCGGCGACCGGCTTCGGGGTGCTGACCATTGCCGCCCCAGACCTGCAGAAATTCAAGGTCACGCCGCAGGTGACCGACGTCATCGAAGACGCGGTGAAGTGGGCCATCGCGCAACCGCAGTACGCACCCGACGGCAAGGTCGGCCTGCTGGGCATCAGCTTCTCGGGCGGGCTGTCGGTGGTGGCCGCCGGCCGCGACTCGATCAAAGACCACATCGCGTTCGTGCTGTCGTTCGGCGGGCACGGCGACCTCGCGCGGGTAATGCACTACCTCTGTTCGGGGCAGGTGCTGGGCGACATCGAACGGGCGAAGCACAGTTCCGCGGTCCTCGGCGCCGACCACGTGCACGTGCGTCCGCCGCACGACTACGGCGTGGCGGTGGTGCTGCTCAGCCTCGCCGACCGGGTCGTACCGCCGGACCAGGTCGCGCCGCTCAGCCGCGGCATCGACGGCTTCCTGCTCGCCTCGTCTTTGGCGCTGACCGACCGGGACGCCGCAATCAAGGTGTTGGACGAGATGAAAGCGTACGCCGAAACCCTGCCGGAGCCCTCGCGGACGCTCATGACCTATGTCAACTACCGCGCGGTCGACAAGCTGGGGCTCATCCTGCTGCCGGTGGCCGATGCCCTCAAGGACCATCCGGCCATGCCGTCGTTGTCGGCCGAGCGGGCGGCGGCGCCCTTGGCACCGGTGCTGCTGCTGCACGGCATCGACGACAACGTCATCCCCTCGATGGAAACCGTGCTGCTCGCCGAGCACCTGAAGGGCAAGGCCCGCGTCACGGGTCTGCTGAGCGGCCTGATCACGCACGCCGAGGTCAACCGCACGCCCAACCTCACTGAAGTTTGGCGCCTCACCCGCTTTTGGCGAGAGATAATCAACAAGTGAGCAAAGACACGGGGCCTGGCGTTCGACTGCAGAAAATTCTCTCCTCGGCCGGCGTGGCGTCGCGCCGCGCGTCGGAGCAGATGATTCTCGAAGGCCGCGTCACGGTGAACGGCGAAACGGTGCGCGCGCTGGGCACCAAGGCCGACCCGTCGAAGGACGCGATCAAAGTCGATGGCCGCCGCATCAAGCTGGACGTAAAAGATCGCTACATCGTGCTCTACAAACCCAAGGGCTACGTCACCACGCGGAGCGATCCCGAAGGCCGGCAGACGGTGATGGACCTGATTGGCGAAGGCGCCTACATCTACCCGGTCGGGCGCCTTGACTACGACTCCGAAGGCCTGCTGCTGATGATGACCGACGGCGACCTCGCCGCGCGCCTCACCCACCCGCGCCATGAAGTCGACAAGGTCTACGAGGTCATCGTGCTCGGCGTGCCCGACCCGAAGGCCATGGAGAAGCTCCGCAAAGGGGTCTTCATCGACGGCCGCCGGACCTCGCCCGCCGACGTCCACGCCGGCACCACGGTCAAGGGCCACAAGCCGACGACGCTGCTGACGATCACGCTGCGGGAGGGTCGAAACCGCCAGATCAGAAAGATGTGCCGGGCGGTCGGCCTGCCGGTCCGCGACCTGCGCCGGGTCCAGATGGGACCCATCGGCCTGGGCCGCCTGAAGCCCGGCCAGTGGCGGGACCTGACTCCCGACGAAGTCCGCCGCCTGAAGGCCTCGATCGGGGGGCGACGGCTTTAGCCGTCGCTGATCGGCGGGGGCTAAAGCCCCCGCCCTCCGGCAAAACGCGATATTATGTCGCGATCGAATCGGGAAGGATTCGATCCAACGGACGTCAGTTTCCCA
>CAYHHL010000431.1:0-2144 GCA_964356325.1 uncultured Enterobacteriaceae bacterium
CAGTACCGCCTCGTCTGCGCGAACGCCATCGTCGTCAGCGGGATCACGGTGCACAGCGCTATTCCTCGGCCGCGACGGCATGGCCCTTGAGCCACGCCAACAGCTCCGAGCGGCGGAACCGAATGCAACGATTGCCGATTTTGTAGCAGGGCACGCGATGCTGGTGAACCCAGGCGTAGAGCGTTGTGATTTTCACTCCGAGCACGATGGAAGCGCCAGCGTAACCGAGCACGTCGCCTCCGCTTTCGATGCCGGGCTCCGGACGTGTGATGCTGCTCGACATGTAGCTCTCCGGTAGCTGAGCACGTGACAGCCCGTGCTTGCGCAGCACGGGCTTGCTTGCGGACGGCGACCATCCACTCACCTGCCAGTCTCACCTTGCCCGCGGGCCGAGGATAACCAGACGTTTCTCACAAAAATCTGGGGATGACATTTCAATAGGTTGGCGCCGAACTGCCTGGATCGCCCGCGGCTGCGCCGCCGGGCAAGTTCACCTCGATCGGCGACCATGCTTTGCAATTGGTCTAAACTATTAATGTATCAGCCGCAGTGTGCACGTCAGCCGCCGTTTGCATCAACGCCGAAGTAGGAGCGGCTTGACGGTGTCGACTGTGCGACTCGTCGGCTAGGATTGCCGCTCGCTGTCTTCCTGCGACGGTTCCTGCGGTTGCGACAACATGGCCATGCCGGCCGTCAGCAGCGCGGCCACCTGCGAGCCGCCGGCCTGGCTGCCGACGAAGCCCCGTGAGGCATTGCTCCAAAGACCGAATGCGCCACCGCCGCCGACGGCACCTATCTCCTGGGCGAGGGCGGCGATTCGACGCGCACGCGCCCTGACCTGCAGGTCGAGCTTTGCCTGGCCACCGACCGTGGCGACAAGCTCTGCGGCAGCCGCAAGCGAGGCGTTGTCGTGGCAGGCGGCCGCAATCAGGGACGCTGCCGTGGCCTGCCGTGCATCGCCCATATAGGGAGGTCCGTACGGCTCCGATGCCCGAGCAGCGCCGAAGTACGTACCTATGTCCATGTTCTCGCTTAGCGATCCAGTTCGATCGGTGTGCCGATGCTTCTTCATCCAGTCGTTGAGGCGCTCAGCCGCATTCTTTGACTTGGCCACGAGGCCCGTCTCCTTCACCTTCAGCTCGGACCAGTGCTGCATTTTGCACAGGTCCAGTACGGCGACCGCAGCGTCGGCGATTGCACCCTGCTTGCTTTCGGCACGTATCGTCGCTACCGCGCGTCGGGCGGCGGTGACGTCGATCATCCTGCCCGCACCCTCAACCAGCCACGTGAACGCCCACATGCAGCGCCGAACCGCGTCGGCCAGCGGTTCCGGCTTTGCATCCAGGTCCAGATTCAGCATGTGGATTGGTGTCACCTGGGGTTGGGCCAGCAGCACCTCGAACAAGCTGCTCGGCAGGGTCGGGCTCAGCCGCTTGCGCTCGGTAAGTTGCGGCCCGTACTCGCCCGCGGTCACGGTCAGGTGCTCCGACCTCGCGGCCTTCCACGCAGCACCAGCCTCGTTGACCGCCGCCTGCACCGCTTGCACGTTCGCATCGGCTCTGTCTCGATCCACGCCGGTGCAGTTTTCCCGCGTCTTGATTGCCTCGGCCAAGTCCCTTTCGGCCTCAACTAGCGCGACCTTCTGCTTTTCGGTCTGTGCCTCGGTGGCGAGGACGTCGCGCATCACCGTGGCGAGGATCATCTTCGACACGTCCCGCTGCGTGGCAGCGATCTTGGCGACCGAGTCGACGACCTTGACCAAGCGGCGTGCCAGAGCCTCGTCTGCCGGGACACGCTGCTCGTCCCTGTCGAGGTACCCCGCCGCCAGCGCAACAAGGTTCTGGATTGATTCGACCAGTTCCTGGCGATCAAGGACGCGCGGCGGTTTCTTCAGTTTCTTCAGTTTCTTCACGGGCTTATCTGCTTTGATTGCCGTGTCCGTTTTCGCCATCTTGCGCGCCCTCGTTGCCACGGCCGTTGCCACAGGACGGCAAGGATGTTACGATTTCATCGCGGTCCGCAAGGAGTGGATCGCTGTAAGATCGCGCACCGCAAGGATGAGCGCAATGGGCAACGAAAACGCATGCTCCTACGAAACCGAAGGTTGCAGGTTCGAACCCCGCTGAGCCCGCTATGATACGGCC
>CAYHHL010000432.1:0-2134 GCA_964356325.1 uncultured Enterobacteriaceae bacterium
CCGGAGCCGGAGCCGGAGCCGGAGCCGGAGCCGGAACCGGAGCCGAACCCGAACCCGAACCCGAACCCGAGCCCGAGCCCGAACCCGGAGCCGTGACGGGAGCCGGAGCCGGAGCCGGCACAGGGGCCTCCGCACTCAAGGTCGCATTCGCCGCAAACTGCCGCAGCGCCTTGCGATCCAGCAGCCGCAGCGCGTTGTCGCGGTAGATCTTGCCCAGCACTTCAGGCGGCAACCCGATCGCGTCGATCTTCCAGTTGCCCTGGATCGGACTCGGGTGGGCGATCTGCTTGTGCGCTGTTTCAAAAAACCGCCAATGCGCATCGTAAAACGGCTTCACGTCGCCCAGCGTCGGTTCGACCTCGCCGTTGCTGCCGAGCATCAGGTAGTCCGCGCCGATGCCGACATCCGTGCCGAACACGATGCGATCCTGCCACTTCACGAAGAACTCCCGCACCTGTTGCGCAGGATGCCGGCCGAATTCGCCCAGGCGCGCCGCCACGTCGATCCACAGGTTCGGGTTGCGCGTCAGCAAGCCGTCCACATAGGCCAAGTCCTCGGCCGCATTGCCGAAGTGCACCGCCACGAACACGGTCTTGGCATTGGCGCGGTACATCCGCTCGGCCTGCTGCAGCATCACGCCCCACGCCGGCACCGGCGGCCGCTCGGGGATCTGCGCCTGCAACTCCGCGGGAATCCAACCGTAAGCCCAGTAGGGGTGCGCGTGCAATTCGTCCCAGCGTTCGTTCTTCGGCGTCAGCGGTTCCCAGAACGCGCGCGGGTCCGCCACGTGAATCGAGACCGGCACGCCCAGCTCCGCGCACTTCTGCCACAGCGGCCGCATGCCCGGATCGTCGACGGTTACGATCTTCTCCGCCGCGTCCGTGACCCCCAGGCCCAGCGCCTTGCTGATCTTCAAGCCGCGAAAACCGTAGTGCTCGACCGCGTCCTGCAGCCGGTCCGCCTCGCGTTGGCCCCAGGTCTTGCCGTCCAGCTGCGTCTCGCCGTAGCCGTACCAGTCTGGATTCGCGTAGTTCCAGATGCGTCCGCCCAGCTTGTCAGACAGTGCCTTCGCTTCGAGCCAGGCCGTGGGTCCGCGCCGGAACGAACCGCCCGAGAGGTTGATCATCGCGTCGATGCCATTTTCGGACATGACGCGGGTGATGCGGTCCAGGCCGTCGAGCGACAGGTGGGCGTGGAAGTCGACGACCAGCGGGCGCACCCAGCCGTGCGGCACGGCTACTGGCGCCACCGGCGCGTCCTTGCGACAGCCCGCAAGCGCCAGCAAACCCAGCGCCAACCATAAAAATACCTGATTTGTCATGAGATTGCGGCGCACGTTCGTCCCTCAGGGCGTCACGGGACGCGTCCGAACGGTGCGCTGCTCGATCGGCTTGCGGTAGGCGTTGCCCTGGAAGATGCGCTGCACGTAGATGCTCGGCGTGTGGATCTCATCGGGAGCCAGTTCGCCCACTTCGACCAGTTCCTCGACCTCGGCGATCGTGATCAGCCCGGCCGCCGCCATCATCGGCGCGAAGTTGCGCGCGGTCTTGCGAAACACCAGGTTGCCCCAGCGGTCGCCCTTCCACGCCTTCACAAAGGCGAAATCGCCGCGCAGGCCGGTCTCCAGGACGTAGGTCCGCCCGTCGAACTCGCGGGTTTCCTTGCCTTCCGCCACCATCGTCGCGACGCCCGTCGGCGTGTAGAAGCCAGCAATCCCGGCGCCACCCGCGCGCAGGCGTTCGGCCAGCGTGCCCTGCGGATTGAGCTCGACTTCCAACTCGCCGGCCAGGAACTGCCGCTCGAACTCCTTGTTTTCTCCCACGTAGCTGCTGACCATCTTGCGCACCTGGCGCGCCTGCAGCAACACGCCCAGGCCGTCGTGGGTGGTCCCGCAATTGTTGCTGATGATCGTCAGGTCGCGGGTGCCCTTCTTGCGCACGGCTTCGATCAGGTTCTCGGGATTGCCGCACAAGCCAAAGCCGCTGCACAGGATCGTCACGCCGTCGCGCAGATCGTGAAGGGCACTTTCGGCGTCGGCGAAGACCTTGTTCATGGTGCGGCTCTCTGGGGCTGGGGTGCACCGCCGCGATAGCACGGTGTGGCGGCGGTGGTCAACGCGCCCGCTGCGGCCGGC
>CAYHHL010000433.1:0-2129 GCA_964356325.1 uncultured Enterobacteriaceae bacterium
GTCGCGGTGATGCGGCCTGTGCTCGAAGCTGTCGCATTTGCCCATCGCGAAGGGTTGGACGGCGCGGCCGTGGTGCACCGCGACCTGAAGCCGGAGAACATCCTGCTGGATCTGGGGCAGGGTCGAACGTGGCCAGGTATTCCCAAGGTCGCGGATTTCGGCATCGCCAAGGTGAGGCTGGCGGACACGGACAGACAGCTGACCGGCACCAACGCGAGAATGGGCACCGTGCCGTACATGCCACCCGAGCAGTTCAGCAGCGCCAAGGACGTCGATGCCAGGGCGGACGTCTGGGCACTGGGGATGATGCTCTGGCACTTGCTGGCAGGCCGGTTGCCAGTGGATCCGGAAAACAATCTTGCGGTGTTGAAGCTGTACGAAGGGTTGGCGCCGTTGCCTTTGCTTTGCGACGAAGTGCCTGGTATCGCGCCGGCGCTCAGCGACGCGGTGGCAAAGGCGTTGTCGATGCAGTTGGCAGAACGGTTTGCCGATGCGGGGCCGTTGTTGGGCGCCATCGATCAGCATGTCGCGGGCGCGAAGTTCCTGTCCGTGCACGAGGCGGGCCCGGCCGCCGGACAGCTGAGGCGCACACTATCCGTGAACGATCCAGGCGCGCATGTGCCGCTACCGCCAACGACAGGACCGGCAAATCAGGCTCTGAGTCGCGCTGGAACGCATGGGTTCCCCCCGGGGCAGGCCGACGCAGGTAAGGCCCTTGCAGGCAAATGGTTCTTTCCGGGGCGACCCATGGCGATGACAGGAATCCTGATCGGCTTTATTTGTGTCGTGACCGTCGGGGCATCCGCTGTCGGGCGAGCGCTGCAATCCAGCGGTGCGATTGTCGGTGCTGCACCCGCATCGCCTACTAACGAGCCGCAAGACGTCGCGCCCGTGTTGACCAATTCAGGCCCCTATCGCATCGACGCTGCGGCTGGTATGGTCATGGATAGCAGGAGCATGTTGACTTGGCAGCGAACACCCGACCACAAGGACTACAAGTTCGAAGAGGCTAAGGACTATTGCGCGACTTTGGCGTTATCGGGTGGTGGTTGGCGTTTGCCAACCGGATACGAACTCAATGGGCTTGTCGAGAGCGGCGAATCGCCCACTATCGACCCGATTGCGTTTCCCGACACCCGGCGAAAACGGTTCTGGGCATTGAGTGACCGAAACCACGGCCCCACCTCCGAGTATGTTGACTTCGACAACGGCAAGCACGAGGACAGCTTTGGCAACTACGATTACAGCAACGCCGGGCACTGGCGCGCGCGGTGTGCGCGATTGGCCCAGGAACCACAAGAAGTCGCTCGACCGTTGGCCTCTCAGCTGCCGGCAGCCGGGCCTGCCCCGAACACGTCAGGAACATTTCACGTCGACGCCTCGGCGGGCACGGTTCTCGACAGCCGCACGGGCTTGACCTGGCAGCGAGCAACCGATGGCAAGAAGTACAAGTGGCAGCGGGCCAAGGACTATTGCACGGCACTTCCACTGGCTGGCCGAGGCTGGCGGTTGCCAACCGAGGCTGAATTGAAACTTCTTGTTCTTGTAGATCGGTTCGATAACTACTTTCTCGACGACGCATTTCCAGACACACCGATCGGGTGGTTCGGGACATCGACGGCCTTGCCGGGCGCTTCCTCCTACACTTGGGGTGTCTACTTCGCGCGCGTCAGGTCGTATAGCAGTGGCATAGCTTTCGATGTCCGAGTGCGGTGTGTCAGCGATGGCGACGGTAGCGAAGAAACCAAGCGAAAAATCGAGAACATGAATACTGAGGACCGAAGACGAGAGAAGGAAGACAAAGAGGCATCCAAAAAGGCCGCTAAATCCGCCGAGCTCCCTTAGCGCAACACAAAGCACCACCCACTTCGAGAGCACCGGCCGATCCGGTGGCGCCTCGACATCTACCAGATGCGTCCGGTCCCCGAAACGAAAGTAGCCCCAAGCATTCCATGCCTCGTGTGCAGGCCAGCCACCCATGCTACGCTCCTCCGCGTGCGCAAACCCAACAGTAAGGCGCGGAGACATGATGCTCAAGCCCGGCCACCGAATCGGCCAGTACCGAATCCAAAGCGTCCTCGGCGACGGCGGCATGGCCATCGTCTACCGCGCCACGCACGTCGGCATGG
>CAYHHL010000434.1:0-2090 GCA_964356325.1 uncultured Enterobacteriaceae bacterium
CTCCAGCGGCATCACCTGGAACATCGACAAGAACAGCGTTCCGGGAAAATCCGGCGGGATGGCGTTCGGAGCCGTAGGTGGCTCGGCGAGCCAGACGTTCAGTGCCGGTACTGGCGGCGCAGGCCTGGCGATCATGCCGGTGCAGGTCGGCGACATGATCTACCTGGTCGTTGGACCTGCTGGTGACCATTCCTGCGACACGAGCCGGGTCGGGTTCACGATCACTACCTACCTGCCATGCAACGACGGCAACTACTGCACCAGCGGCGACACTTGCAGTGCCGGCACTTGTGTGGGCGCGCCAACGACTTGCAACGACGCCAACGCCTGCACGGACGACAGTTGCAATGCGGCGACCGGCCAATGCATCTTCACCAACAACACCGCGGCCTGCACCGACAGTAACCTCTGCACCACCGGCGAAACCTGCCAGGCTGGCGCGTGCGTGGGCGGCAACGCCGTCGATTGTCTCGCCAGCGCCCCGTGTCCGGAGGCGGGCACCTGCGATCCCGCGACGGGTGCCTGTTCCAGTTGCAGTGGGGTGGCTCCGCTGTGTACGGCAGGCGCGTTCGTTCCCAAGGCGGCCGTCGTCATGGCGTTGTCGATCGATCCTGACGAAGGTTCCATAAGCACCGTCACCGGGGGCTTCCAGGCCATCGGATTCAATCCGGTGCAGTATTCCGACACCGACATTGCCGCCGGCAAGTTGATCACCCAGGGGGTGACGGTACTGGTCGTGGCGCGCAAGGCCGTACTTGCGCCTTTGACCCCGGCGTACGTCGCAGCGATCAAGGCCTACATCGCCAACGGCGGCAGCGTACTGGGCGAGTATGACGGGTCCGCGCTGTTCTTCACCACATTCAATGGCGTTGACGGGAGCATGTTCGCGGATCCAGCCATCGGCCTGTTCGCGGGCGAGGTGGCCGGCGGCGGCGTCGTTCTGCCGTTGGTGAATTCGACCTTGGTCGTCACCGATGCGGCGGATCCGATCATGGCGCA
The DNA here is from genome assembly GCA_964356325.1 of uncultured Enterobacteriaceae bacterium. Taxonomy (GTDB): domain Bacteria; phylum Myxococcota_A; class UBA9042; order UBA9042; family UBA9042; genus CAYHHL01. The sequence continues at coordinate 1,000 of CAYHHL010000434.1, forward strand.
AATGCCGCCCAGTTTCCTGATCGGTACCCGCGCGGCCTTTGCCATCAGTGGCTTCAATACCAGTTGGCTGCGCACCTCCGCAACGTTCACATCTGTGGGAGCGTACGGGCTGGTTCCAATCGGCACCTATCCGGCCGTCCTGTCGGGGCGTTGCGGTGGCGGGCGGGTCGTGTTCCTGACGATGACGGATCTGCAGGTGACTTCCCAGTATCCTGCGAACATCATGATCAAAAATGCGGTGAACTGGCTCGTCGGCCAGTAGTCTGTGCGGCCCGACTATCCGTGAGCGATTCAACCGTCGCCGCTCGAGGCCGCGCTCCAAGAGCGGCTCTGGGTTCGCTGACCGGGCCTGCGTCGGCAGCCACGACACAGTTCGCGCAGTTCGAAGCCGCCGAGCTGGCGTAGACCTACGGCCGCACCACCAGATGCAGAGTCTGGCCAATCCCCGTCAGGTTCTGCACCTCCACGGAATCGGCGGTCTTGCGCAGGCGAAGTTGCGTCAGCGGCGTGCTGCCCCAGACCTCGATCTCCGCCGCGCCGTTGTTGGTGGTGCCGTACACGGCTTGCACCACGATCTTGACGCTGTTGGTGGTCACCGGCGTCAACGCATAGCTGTTCGGTCCCTGCGAGTTGGCCAGGTCCACGGTCTGCTTGCTGCCGTCGCTGAACTCCAGGCTGAGCTGCTTGTTCCATTCGCACGGGCAACTGCGCTGCATGTAGACCAACTTGTCCACTGCGTACGGCTTGTCGAACTGCAGCGTCAGGTAGGAACCGACGCCTTCGCCCTGGGTCGCCCACGCCTTGTTGTCGCCGTCTTCCGCGATGCCGTCGATCGCGTGGCTGCAGCCATAAACGCCGCCAACACCGCCGCCCGAATAAGAGCTCGATTGGCCGCTGCACTTGCCGCCATTCTTGGCCGCCGCGACGTTGGTGGCTGCAGCTGGAGCCGTCGAGGTGCCGTCGATCGCGTACCAGGCGCCGTCCGCGCCCTGCACCCAGGCCTGCGCCAGGACGTCCAGGGTGCCGAGCTTGTGTTCGAGAATCGGGCTGTTGCCGCTGGCGATGAGCGCGGGACCGGCCGAGAGCTTGGC
>CAYHHL010000435.1:0-2077 GCA_964356325.1 uncultured Enterobacteriaceae bacterium
CCTTCATCAGCATGTGCGTGCGGTTGCGGTCCGCCACGCCGAGCAGGCTCGCCACCGTCAGTTCGTCGAGTTGCGCGCCGCCGAACGCGATGACCTGATCGAGCACGGAAAGCGAATCCCGCATCGATCCGTCACCTTCGCGCGCGACGAGATAGAGGGCCGCCTGATCCGCGGTGATACCTTCGGAAGCGCAGATCGAGTGCAGGAGCTTGACCACGTCGGCGGCCTTCACCCGGCGGAAATCGTAACGCTGGCAACGCGATCGGATGGTCACAGGCAGGCGCTGCGGATCGGTCGTGGCGAGGATGAAGGTGACGTGCGCGGGCGGTTCCTCCAGCGTCTTGAGGAAGGCGTTGGCCGCCTGGTCGGTCAGCATGTGCGCTTCGTCGACGATGTAGATCTTGCTGCGATCGCGGACCGGCGCGTAACCCACGCCCGAGCGAAGGTCGCGGATTTCATCGATACCCCGGTTGGAGGCGGCGTCGAGTTCCAGCACGTCGATGCAGTTGCCGGCGGTGATCTCCTTGCACGGCGAGCACTGCCCGCATGGCGTCGAGGTCGGTCCGGTGACGCAATTGAGCATCTTGGCGACGATGCGCGCGGTCGAGGTCTTGCCGGTGCCGCGCGCGCCGCAGAACAGCAGGGCGTGGGGCACGCGCTTCATGGCGATGGCGTTGCCCAGGGCGCGGGCGATGTGCTCCTGGCCGACCAGTTCGCTGAGCGTGCCGGGGCGGTACTTGCGAGCCAGGACGAGGTAGGCCACGCGCGCCTCCGGAGTAGGAAGAAGGGGGCGGAAACGAAAACGGGCCCCGGGCACATGCGCGCGGGACCCGAGATCTTGCACTCAATCAGGCGATGTAGCAGTCACGGGCAGGGCTGGCGGCACACGGCTTCATCGCTACCGTTGCTTCCTCTCGGACCTGGCGGGGTTCACGAATCCACCGTTGCCGCCAGCCTTGCCCATGACTTCCAGACACCATTCAGCAGAGATCAAAGACACGATACTGAACTCTGAATCTCGATTCGTCGGCTAAGTGTGGCGGAGAGAACGGGATTCGAACCCGTGGTACCCTTTTGAGGTACACCCGCTTTCCAGGCGAGTACCATAAACCACTCGGACATCTCTCCAGCGCCGACACGTCCAGCTCAGCAGGGCCGAGACGGGCGCACCGGTTTGGAACTATGCCGCGAAAGAGAAGTACCTGATTTTCAGGGCTTGCACACACCTGGCGGAGAGCGAGGGATTCGAACCCCCGATACCTTGCGGTACACCTGATTTCGAGTCAGGCTCCTTCAGCCACTCGGACAGCTCTCCAGTTGCGTCATCCGACGTCGAGACCGCGCGCAGCGGACCGGCCCGTCAGAGGCGTGCGCACTATAGGTCCAGCCGCCAGCGTGCGCAATAGTCGGCGAGCACGCGAACCGGGGCCTCAGACCACGTCGTGCGTGATGTCGAGCGGATCCGCGGCCAGATGCTCTGGCACCTCGCGCTCCCCGGCCCGCAGCGACGCGAAGAATCCCGAGAGCAGCGCGCTGGCCTGATGACGGCGCACGCCTTCGGTCACGATCAGGCGGTGGTTGAGGCGCGGATCGTTGCCGAGTTGGAACAGCGAGACCGCCGCGCCCGCCTTCTGGTCCCGACAGGCGAACACCAGGCGCGACAGCCGGGCGTTGATCGCGGCGCCCATGCACATCGGACAGGGCTCCAGGGTGACGAAAAGCGTGCAATCGGTCAGGCGCCAGGAACCGAGACGCCGGCCGGCTTCCTGAAGCGCGAGAATCTCAGCGTGCGCGGTGGGATCCTGGTCCTGTTCGCGACGGTTGGCGGTGACCGCAATGATCTCGCCCTCGTGGACGACGACGGCGCCGATCGGCACATCGCCCGCGCGGCCGGCTTCGAGAGCGGCGCGCAAGGCAAAGTCCATGAAGTCCTGGTCGTGACGGAGCATACCGCGTACTGCCTGCGGCCAAGGGGCGGAAAGCGAAACGGCCGGTCCCCGTAGCGAAATCGCTTGGGGATCCGGCCGTATCATAGCGGGCTCAGCGGGGTTCGAACCTGCAACCTTCGGTTTCGTAG
>CAYHHL010000436.1:0-2074 GCA_964356325.1 uncultured Enterobacteriaceae bacterium
GTCCACGACGACATGATCGCCTTCATCGTGGTGCTGGACACGCCCTGGTTCGCGGTCAGCGACAAGGCTGGCGCATTCACGCTCAACGGCCTGCCGCCGGGCACCTACACCCTTGGCGTATGGCACGAGAAGCTGGGATCAGCGGACTTCCAGGTCCAGGTCACGGCTGGTCAGGCGGCCAAGGCAGACGTGACGCTCAAGGCCAAGTAATCGGACACGATTCCGCTGCCGCAAGGAGCTGACCATGGACGACAGCGTTGCCACCACCCGCCGCGACTTCTTCTGGAAGCTCGGCAGCGCCGGCCTCGGCATCCTGACCCTACAGGCCCTGTGGTCGACCCTGCGCTTTGCCAGAGCGCCGGTGTCGTACGGCCCGTCGCGGCGCCGCATCCTCGGCGAGGCTGCGCGCTTCCCGCCTGGTTCCAAGGTGTTCGTCGAGGACGCCGGCGTGTTCGTCCTGCGCGACGGCAAGGGCCTGCGCGCCCTGTCGGCGATCTGCACGCACCTGGGCTGCAACGTGCGCGCGGACGAGGGCGGCGGCTACGTCTGCCCGTGCCACGGCAGCCGCTATGATGCCGAGGGCAGGGTCACCGGCGGGCCCGCACCCGCACCGCTGAATTTCCTCCGGGTCAAGCTCGACAAGCGCCGCCGGTTGATCGTCGATCTGGGCGAAAGCGTCAAAGCCACCACCCGCGTTTCGGTGGGGTGAAGCATGCGCGCCTTGCTGAAACGGATCTGGCTCTCCTTCCACCGCATCGGCTGGCCGCAGGACGACCGCTCGGCGGTGCGCGCGATGGTCCAGTCGATCACGCTGCACATCCACCCGCCCAAGATCCGCCCGATGTCGCTGAAGTTCAAGGCGACGTGGGCGCTCGGCGTCCTGTCCCTGGTGCTGGCGGGCCTGTTGACGCTGACCGGCGTTTACCTGATGTTCTACTATGTTCCGCACCCGGACGCGGCGTGGCGGTCGATGAAGGACCTGGCGTTCGTCGTCCCGTTCGGTCTGGTCACCCGCAACCTGCACCGCTGGGGCGCGCACGCGATGGTGGCGGGCGTGACGTTGCACATGATTCGCGTGTTCCTGGCAGGGGGTTACAAGCCGCCGCGCGAAGCCAACTGGGTCGCCGGCGTGAGCCTTTGGGTGCTGACCCTGGCGCTCTCGTTCACCGGCTACCTGTTGCCCTGGGACCAGTTGGCGTTCTGGGCGGTGACAGTCGGTGCGAACATGGCCGGCGCGATCCCGGTGCTGGGCGACTGGGCGCGGCAACTGATGCTGGGCGACACCGCGGTAGGCGAGACCGGCCTGCTGCGCTTCTACGTGCTGCATTGCGTGCTGCTACCGCTTTTGCTGTTCGGCATCGTCGGTTTCCACCTGTTCCGGGTGCGCAAGGATGGCGGCCTGGTGGTGTCCGAGCACTCCGCGGGCGCGGACCGCAGCAAGACCGAGGGCGCTCGCCTGATCCCGGCGTGGCCGCACCTGGTGTACCGCGAACTGATCCTGGGTTTGCTGTTCACCGCCGTGTTCATGGCCTTGGCGCTGTGGATGAACGCGCCGCTCGAGCCGGAGGCGGACCCGGCGCGCACGCCCAATCCCGCGAAAGCGCCTTGGTATTTCTTGGGCATCCAGGAACTGGCGCACTGGTCGGCGTTCTGGGGTGGCGTGTTCCTGCCCGCGGCAACGGTGCTGGGGCTGTGCCTGCTGCCGTACTTCGACAGGCACACCGAGGGGCTGGGCCGCTACCTGCCGCGCGAAAGGCGAATCGCCAGCGTGTTGTTCCTGACGCTCATGACGTTCTTCGCCGTGGTGACGGTGGTCGGCACGCTGTTCCGCGGTCCGGCGTGGGCGCTGATGTGGTGGCCGTACTGAGGGAGGCAGCATGATACCGTTGGAAAATCGCTGGCTCCACGGCACCTTCGCCGCCGCTTCGATAGCGGTCGTGGTGCTGGTCGGCATCGCCATGGCGCGGGAGACGCTGCGGCCGGTGACGCTGGACCAGCGCATCGTCCCGGGGCTGGGCGTGGTCGATCGCTGCGAGACCTGCCACGACGACAGCAAGCACCCGGGCCAGTGGCT
>CAYHHL010000437.1:0-2047 GCA_964356325.1 uncultured Enterobacteriaceae bacterium
CGCCACGTGTTTCAGCTTCCTGAACCTTGCAGACTTGTCCACGGCGCGTGCCCCGAAGTCGAACCAGTCGACCTGAAAGCGGTGACCGTAATCCTCACCAGGCACGAAGTAGTAGCCGCCGGTGACCCGGCCCAATCCGAGGACTCGGCTCAAACCGCGGTTCGCAACCAGAAGGTCGCCAACACTAATCCGGGCGAAAACGCAGACTTGTTTGTACCCAGTTCCCGCGTATTCCGTGTCGTTGGCGGCGAGCGCCGCGGCGCGCGCGGCGATGTCCGCCTTTGTGAGGCCCGAAACGTCGCCAAGCTGCTCCCAGCTGATTCCTGCGTAGCCATTGTCGCGGAATTCTGGCCACTTCCATGCGTTCGCACCTGGTGCGATCTTCCAGCACTTCGGTGCGACAGGCGGAGGCACGGGTTTGGACCCGGGCACGCTCCACAACGGTTTCCCGGTGACCGCCTTCTTGTCGCCCTGGGCGAGTACGACGGGCAGGTTGAGCAGCGCGGCGTGCAGCAGATTCACCAAAGCCACAGCAGGGGCCGGCGTTACGGCGCCGCTGGCCGGGTCGATCGCAAAGAAGGCGACGCTCTTGCCCTGCATCGGCAAGGGCGACGCTTTCAGGCGAGAGGCCAGTGCTTCCGCCAACTCCGGCGCCTTGAGTGGCGTGATGTGGCGCTGGACCTGGCCGCCATGCTCGTCGACGTAGAACCCGATGTGAAGGCTGACCACTTCGCGGCCGCCAGCCGACCACACGGTCAGCGCCAACCAGTCGTCGGCGACCTTCCCCCCGAACCCGACGCGGTCTGCGCCGATACGCAGGTCCGCGTGCCCGGTCGTCCAATCGCAAGCGACGTCGATGCAAGTCGGTGCACCTGCATCTGTCCCGGGATCAAGGCCGGCAAGCTTTCGCGGAATCGCTACATCGGGTCGCGCCACCCGGGCCAACTTCACGTCGATGCCCGCTACCTGCATGGTCGCAGGCAGATCGGCCGCCAGCACGGTGCGCAGGGCCTTCAGTGCAATTCGATTCGCGTCCGCCTTCGTCATCGTGGCCTCCGCCTGCAATGTCCGCTGTTGCGGTGACCGGGTCAACCTGCGGGCGCCTGAGCCGTGATTGCGAACACCGCACGAATCGGACTCTGTCGCACGTTCTTTCCCGTGAATGAGGCGCGGCGGCGTCCGGTCATGGCGCGTGCCCACAAGCAATTGACCGCCGGGTCACAAGGTTAGCAAGGAGGTTTGCGCCAAGGCGGCTCTGACCGGAATGCGACAACGGGTGTCGTGTTGGCACCGCAGCGCGCATCACAGCGGCGGCCGGGCGTTGCGGCCAGCCTCCAACTCCGCCACGCTTGCGCCTCGCCCGCCGGATTCCGGGGTGACTGAGGCCGACGAACCCGTGCTGCACGCCCAACTTCGCGGCAAGCTGCCGACCGAAACATGGTCGTCCTCCGAGGACATGCTCACCAACGCGGTGTTCGGCGCGCTCCGTTACGCCGGCGCTGGCCACCTTGTCGCCGTCCTGCGCAACCGCCGTGATGTACACGGCGTGTTTCCCGAACTCGGCGCCGATGCGCGCATCGACTTCTGGCCAAGCTGGACACACTCCGAGCCGGACGTCGTGCTGGAGGACGCGCGCACTGTGGTCGCGGTCGAGGCGAAGCTCTGGTCGGGTTTCGCTGACGACGTGGGCCTCGGCGCGCAACTCGAACGTGAAGGCCGCGATGCCGTCGCTGTCGCCAACGCCACCGGTCGCGCGGCGGCTTTGCTGGTCGTCACGAATGACGGCACCGTGCCGCGAAAAGCGCTCGACCAGCAGATACTGTTGCAAGGCGCACCTTTACCTGTGGCGTGGATCGGCTGGAGCGACATCCTGCTGTACATGGCCCGCCACGCCCGAGACTTCCTGCCCTTCGCTGACGTTCTCGCCGTCGCACAGGTCGTGGGCATCTTGCCGTTCACAGGTTTCGGCCACGCTGCCGCTCCCGTGGCCGATGAGTTGGCGAAACTCCTGAAGATTCGCACCGGCTTGCTGTGGCAGGAATTCCCA
>CAYHHL010000438.1:0-2041 GCA_964356325.1 uncultured Enterobacteriaceae bacterium
AGCTTGGCGTTTTCGCAGAGCTTGGGCTGGCAACTGCCGCCGTCGCACACGCCGGTCGCGCAGTCGTTGCCGTACTTGCAGCCGGCGCCAAGCGGGCACTTCTGGCTCTGGCAGATTCCGCCGCAGTCCACACCGGTTTCGTCGCCGTTCTTGGCACCGTCGAAGCACGTGGCGACCTTGCACGCCTGCGACGCGCAATAGCCTGTGGAACAATCACCATTTGTCGTGCAGCCCTTGCCTGCGCCGCACTTGTTGGCGCACGGTCCACCGCAGTCGACGCCGATCTCGCCCGGCGACAGCTTGAGGTCTGCGCACGCGGTCGCAACGCACTGGCCGGTGGCGGTGCAGAAGCCGCTGGCACAGCTCGGCGGGTCGAAACAGCTGCCGACGTTGCACAGATTTGGCACCGCACAGCTTTGCCCCACCGCGCACTTCTTCTTGCAACCGCCGCCACAGTCGATGTCGCCCTCGCTGCCGTCCTTCTTGTCGTTGAAGCAGAAGTCGTACTTGCACACGCCGCCCAGGCAGATGTTCCACGTGCAGTCGGCCTTGCTCGCGCAGCCCTGGCCGTCGGGGCACTTGGTGGGTAGGCAACTGCCACCGCAGTCGATGCCGGTTTCGCCGGGATCGAGCTTGTCGTTTTCACAGGGTTTCGGACCGCACACGCCGCCGACGCATTGCCCCGATTCGCAGTCGTTGCCGTCCATCTTGCACTTCTGGCCCTTGCTGCATTTCTTGGCGCACGAACCGCCGCAGTCGACATCGCTCTCGTCGCCGCCGATGACGTTGTCGGAGCAACTCGGCACCGCGCACTTCCAGGCCGCCGAGCCGATCACATAGCCATCGAACATCCAGCAGAAGTTGGTCGCGCACTGGGCGTGCTTCTTGCACGTCGCGCCCACAGCGCACTTGTTGGGGCAAGAACCGCCGCAGTCGACGTCGCCCTCGCCTGCCGCCTCGTCGAGCTTGCCGTTGCTGCAGGTGCCCATGCATACGCCCTTCTTGGGCACGGCGAGGCCGGTCGGCAGCACCTCGATCTCCTTGATCTCGCAGAAATTTGCCGCGCAGTCGCCGTCCTGCAGGCAGCCCTTGCCCTCGGCGCACTTGGCGCCGCAGCCCTTGCCGCAGTCGATGTCGGTCTCCAGGCCGTTCTTCTGGCCGTCCTTGCAGTCGCCTTTGACCATGCAGACTTGGGGGCCAAAGACGGGCTTGATGCAGCCAAGTTCGCCGACGCCCTCGCCGATGCAGTCCTTGTTGCCGACGCACTTCTTGCCCAGGCTGCACTTCGACCCGACCTTGGCGCCGCAATCGATGTCGGTCTCCACTAGCGGATCCAGGACGCCGTTCTCGTCGATATTCATGCACTTCTTGACGTCACCGGGGCCGTTCAGCCACTTGGACCAGTTGGTGCAGACCAGGCCGGCGGCGCAGTCGGTGGCGCTGTTGCACAGTTTCTGGTGCTGGCACTTGGTCTTGCAACTGCCGCCGCAGTCGATGTCGGTCTCGCCGCCGTCCTTGGAGCCGTCCGAGCAGATGTCGCCGCCGCACTTGCCGGTCTCGGCGATGCAGTTGCCGGACACGCAGTCGTTGTTGCCGACACACGTTTCATTCATCGGGCAGCGGAAGATGTCCGCGCCGCAGCGGCCTTTCCAGCACGTGTTCGGGCTGACCTTGACCAGGTCGACGCACGGCCCGCCGCAATTGCTGCCCGTCTCGGTGCCCGGGCTGCTATCCTTGAAGCTCTTGCATTGCTGGGGGATGCAGAAGGTCTGCAGGTTCGGGTCGCCGTTGTTGGCGGTCCAGAAGCAGGCGTTGGACTTGCAGTCGTCGTCCCAGCCGCACTTCTTGCCGTCACCGCAGGGCTTGTTGCTCGGCGGGCCTTTGCAGTTGCCGCCGCAGTCGGTGTCGGTCTCGCCGCCGACGTCGAACATGCCGTTCTGGCAGTCCCATGTGCTGCACTTCTTGGTGCTTTCTTGGCAAAGGCCCGAGCTGCAGTCGCCGTCGCCGCCGCAGTTCTGCCCGGCCTTGCACTTGCCGCACT
>CAYHHL010000439.1:0-2039 GCA_964356325.1 uncultured Enterobacteriaceae bacterium
TGCTCAGGTTGGAAGAGGCCGTGGACCCGTCAGGCGCGCACTTTACGAAGCGAACGATGCACGAATTCCTTCGGGAGGTGCACCCGGCTTACTGGACCGCGTTCCAATCGAAGCTGTACGAGTGGTGCCTGGGCGTCGCGAGCGGCAACTCCGCCGCCATCTTGGAAGACATCAGGAGCCACGTGCCGACCTTCCTCTCCTGGTTCGGCTCCAAGGTAGTCAGTAGCCAGCGTTTCGTCCACGACCAGGCCGACGGAGCTCCCGCGCCTGCCCGGACGGCTGGGGCAGCGGCAGCGAACGTTCTGGCATGTGAAGGTTTCGACGTGGAGGTGGCGACCGTGCACCGCGTCAAGGGCGAGACGCACGCAGCGACCCTGTACATGGAGACCTTCTACGAAAGGGGCGGCGGCGGGAGCTACGAATCTGAACGGCTCGCGGGCCCGCTCACGGGTCAGGCGATTGGCGCAAAAGTCCACGACCTCGTGCGGCAGTCGGCGAAGATGATGTACGTCGGTTTTTCCCGTCCTACTCACTTGCTCTGCTTCGCCGTGCACAAAGACCGGTTCGCGAAATTCGAGGCTGACATCGACCGGAGCGTCTGGGAGGTCGTGCGACTGTTGTGCTGAAGATCGCTAATTCACTTCGGGTTCCGAACGACGACACGCGGATTCTCAGCAACCACGCGAGGAAGCACGGCTCCCGCCGCGGCGCCGCATGCGCCACGCTGCACCACGCAGCGCCCCTTCCGGCGCGCGCGGAGGCCGGAATTGGTGCGCATCGAACTGCCGGAGCCGGAGGTCGCAGCGACGCCAGGCGTCGTGCAAGCCACTGTTGGCCCGGCGATTGCCCGCGCGCCAATTCGAAAAACCAGTGGCGTAGTTGTCGCTGAGCAGGCAGATGCGCGATTTCTCGCGCGAGCAGTACGGCGGCGCCTGTCAGATCTGTCGCGACACCAACGTATTGCCACGACGCTCGGATGGTCGCGCGAACTCCGAGGGCGTTTGTTGACGGCGCCGTCGATCCGCGCACCGGTCGCTTTTCCCGCCCAGTCCGCCGCCAACTCGACGTTGGTGGCAGCATTCAGGTTCTCTGTTTTCCATCCGCGGACGTACGACCCTAACCCAGCGTGAACCGCCAACGCCACGATACCGCTGCCGCCTCCTCCAGCCAAGCACGGGCAATGCCGGGCGGGCATCGGCCGGCGACAACTATCCCGGCCCAGGCGTAGGCATACTCGTCGGCCAGACACGTTGCAAACGTCAATGGATCGTCGGCATGGATGGTCACAGGCAGCGCGGGCATGTCGCTATCCGGTTGGCCGTCGTCCCGTGGCTGGAGCGGGTGCAGCATGAACATCGGTTGCTGCAACGGATGATCGAGTCCGCCGATAAGCAGGTTTGACGTTGGATTGACTTCGATCGCCAGCTGTCGTTGTTCGATGTCGACGGCCAGACGCCGTCGCACAGCTTCGAGTAGTGCGATGTCCTGGAAGGTGGCGACCTCGACAATTCCCAGGAGGTTGGCGGCGACTCCTGCGTCAGCGTGCAGCGGCGAGGCACACGGCGCCGCGAACATGCGGGACAATGGATCCCCCGAAGGCCCCGAAACAACCCATTCTCGCACGGTATCCGGTGCGCCGAGTCCTGCATGGAAGGCGACCGGATCCACGTCGTTCGCGTCTATCTCGATGTCGCGCAGAATCTGCCGCCATGCTTCCAGCAACAGCCCTTCGCACCCAGCGGGCAGGTCGGCCGCGCGCACGCAGGCATCCGACGCGAGATAGCGCCCTCGCGCGATGGCAAGCAACCATGCGAGATCAAGGATGCGCGTCCAACGTGGCATGGCGACCGTCGTATGACGATTGGCCCAAGCGTCGGGGCGTGTGGCGAGCGCAAAAGCGTGACCGAGCCTGTCGCCCGGTTCAACAAGGCGCCACGCGATCGGTTCATGGATCGCGCGCAAGCCGCTGGCGAGGTGCGCGAAGTCCTCGCCTACATGGAGCGTCACGCGGAGCGGCTCAATGCCGACCGTACGCGCCG
>CAYHHL010000440.1:0-2035 GCA_964356325.1 uncultured Enterobacteriaceae bacterium
AGGCGCGCTTGCCGCCGTTCGACGCGGTGGCTATCGACCTGGCGCGGTGGTGGGAAGGCGGGCCGCCGGAGCCGGAGGCTGGGGTTTCGGACGTGGGGTAGGTGGGGGCGGTGGTTGTCCAGCGCATCTCGCCTCCTCGCCCGTGTTCCACCGCATCCCCGCACCGTGGCACAGGCTTTGCCCGTACGCCATTCGCGCGACTATGCAGATTCGAACAATTCCCGGCTCAGCCCCGACTGTCGGATGATCGACAACAGGGTGCCCACCCGCAAAGTCGCGTGGTCAGGCACCGGAACAGTGATCGTCCCGCTGGCGGTCCGTCGCTGCATGACCACGTGGCTGCCGCGTTGGCGCACCTGCGCGAAGCCGTGGGCCTCCAGGATCTGACAGGCGGCACGGCCGGAAAGAACGCTCAGTCTACCCAACGGCCACCTCGACACTCGTGACGTAGACCTCGCTGTGCATGCGCGCGGCGACTTCGGTCGGGTCGGCAGCCTCGAAGAACAGTTCCAACGCCTCGACGAGGTTGGCCTTGGCCTCCTCGACGCTGTCGCCTTGGCTGGCAATGTCGAGCTGCGGGCAAAGGGCGACGTAACCATCGCCTTCGCGTTCGATGACGGCGGTCAACTGGCGGTAGTGCTTCATGCTGCCTCGGCTGTTCGGCGTGACGGCGCGCCCGGATCCAGGGTAGGGCCTGGACCAGGGCGGCGCAATGAGGACCTGGCGAGGGGCTTGGCGCTGAAGCGATCTGACATCTCGTTGAAGCGATCTGGCATCACGCTGAAGAGATCCGACATTGCGTTGAAGAGATCTGGCCTCGCGCTGAAGCGGTCCAGTATTTCGTTGAAGCAAACAGTCCTCGCGTTGAAGCGATCGCTACTCGCGTTGAAGCGATCGGTCCTTTCGCTGAAGCGATCGCATTTCTGGACAGCGGTGCTGCGCCGTGCCATGACCGCACGTGTCGCGGCGATGGTTGCCGCACGAGAGGGAAGTCATGGCGCGCAGGAAGAAACTCACGTCAGTAGCGCTCTCCACCGCCAAGGCGCGGCTGGCAGGGCTGAGCAGCATCGACGCCAAGCTGGACCTGGGCAAAGGCCTCAGCGTCAAGGCGTTCACCGAGGCTACCGGCAAGCTCGAGACCGACATCGGCGACTACAACACGCTGCTGGCGACGCTGGACGGCAAGTTGAACGCCATCCAGAAGCAAGAGAAGGCGATGAGCACGCTTTCGTCGCGGGCGCTGACCCGGATCGCCGCGGACTTCGGTAAGGAGTCCGATGAGTACGAGAAGGTGGGCGGTACGCGCCCGAGCGAGAACAAGAAGCCGGTGCGCAAGGCTGCGACGGTGGGGTGAGAGCGAGGGATCGCCGCGCTCGCCGGGCTGGGGTGGGCGCGGTGGTTTTCTCACTTCGCGACGAACTCGATGCTTTTCGAGAACACCAATTCGCTCGGGCACCAGTGCGCTATGATCGCAATTGCACCCAAGAACACGCCCGGCTCCGTTGGCGTGATCTCCCAGCAAATGTAAGACACGCCGACATGGACGGCCATCCACTCCAGATTCGAAGCTGGGCGCCAAATCTGTTGGCCGAAGGAGTCGCCGCACGAGGACGAAGCCCAGCGGACCTGAGCGGCGCCGAGGCCTGTGATTTCGATGCGAGCAATGGGTTGGCTATGTTGCGAAAGCAAGAAGTACTTGGCGGTGAACTGCTGCGGCTTGCCGACCTGAACCGTGCCGAGGTCAAACTTGTTTTCGGACGAGGTATCGCCAACGCTGGCCCAGTAGCCGTTGTAAGTGTAGATGTCTTTGCCAGCCGTGTTGGGGCAGGCGTCAGAATCGACGATGGGCGCTGAAGCGACGTCGGGCGGCGAAGCGGCGTGGGTCCCGCAGGCCGTCAACGCCGTCAACCCCACCACCGCCACGGTCACCCAGCCACTCCAGCGCATCTTGCCTCCTCGCCCGCGTGCCACCGCATCCCGGCACCGTGGCACAGGCTTTGCCCTGGCGCCAGCAGCGTTTCGATTGCCAGCGAAA
>CAYHHL010000441.1:0-2020 GCA_964356325.1 uncultured Enterobacteriaceae bacterium
ATCGGCCAGCTGGCCGGCGGTGTCGCGCATGATTTCAATAACCTCCTGACTGTCATCAATGGCTACGCCAGTCTTGGCATCGACCAATTGCCGGCCGAAGATCCGACACGTGACGTGCTGGTGGAGATCCGCGACGCCGGCATTCGGGCGGCGGCTCTGACCTCGCAACTGCTGGCCTACAGCCGCAAGCAAGTACTCGTGTTGCGTCACTTGCATCTGGCCGACGTGGTCGCCGATGTCGGCAAGTTGCTGGCGCGCGTCATCGGCGAGGACATCCGGCTGGAACTGGTCGACGACGGCAGCGGCGCGGTCGTGCGGGTGGACGGCATGCAGTTGGAGCAGGTCCTTCTCAATTTCGCCGTCAACGCCCGCGACGCCATGCCCGACGGTGGCATCTTGCGCATCGAAACAGCGACTTGCCACACCGACGAGCGCGTGCCGGATCCGGCGAGCGAGGCGGGCGACACCATCCCGGCGGGCGACTATGCCGTCCTGCGCTGCATCGACGCCGGCGCCGGCATGACCGAAGAGGTGCGCCGCCACCTGTTCGAGCCATTCTTCACCACCAAGGCCGTCGGCAGCGGAACCGGGCTCGGTCTGGCGACGGTCTATGGCATCGTGCGCCAGAGTGAGGGCTACATCCGCGTCCATTCGACGCCCGGGCAGGGCGCCACGTTCGAAGTCTGGCTGCCCCTGGCTGTCGCAGTCGTGGCCGCGGACGAGCCGGCCCCGAAGGAGACGACAGCACGTGCCAGCGGCACGGTCGTGTTGGTGGTGGAGGATGATCCGGCCGTCGAGCGGCTCATTCGCACCGTTCTGGAGGCCAGCGGCTACGTGGCCCTGTCCGCGACCGACGGCGCCGACGCGATGGCCCTGCTCGACGCCCGCGCCGACGTCCGCCTGGTCATCTGCGACTTGGTGATGCCGCATGTCGGCGGGCGCGAGGTGGTCGAGGCGGTCCGCATCCGCCATCCGCGACTTCCCGTAGTGCTGATGAGCGGTTATGCGGACGACGCCCGCCTGGGTGCGATCCTCGCCGACCCGGAGCAACGGTTCCTGCGCAAGCCGTTCGAGCCGCGCGACCTGCTGGCCGCCGTGCAAGCTGCGTTGACCGATCGGTCGGCAGGCGCGGCGAATCGCGTCCAAACTGCCGGTGTCCCGAACGAAGTACCGGAGCCTGTTCGGGACGCGACCCCCATTGCGCCGGGACGGCGAGACCATTCGAGTCAAGGGTAGGGACCCGCGCAGGCGATCACGGAGCGGGCCACACGAAGTCGACGCCGAGCGGCACGTGATCCGAAGGCTTTTCGCCCTTGCGTTCATTGCGGTCCACGAAGGCGTCGCGGCTGGCCAGCACGGCTGTGGCGAACACGTGGTCGATGCGCAACCCGTCGTTTTTCGGGAAGGCCAGCATGCGGTAGTCCCACCAGGAGAACAGCCCTGGCTCGGGGCGATGCCGCCGGAACGCGTCCTGAAGTCCCCACGCCAGGAAATCGGCAAGAATCGCGCGCATTTCGGGGTTGTAGAGCACCGACCCTTGCCACTGCTCGGGCTTGCGAACGTCCAGCTCGGTCGGCGCGATGTTGAAATCGCCACAGATCGCCAGCGGTTCGTCAGGCCGGTGGTGACGCGCGAAGTAGGCCTGGAGCCGGCGCAGGAACGCGATCTTGTAGGCGTACTTCTCCGAATCGGGCTCGCTACCGTTGGGCACGTAGACCGACAGCACGCGCACGCCGTCGATGTCCGCGGAAATCAGGCGAGACTGCGGATCCTCGACGCCGTCGTCCAGGCCGAAACGCACGTCCGTTGCTGGCAACTTCGAGAGGATCGCGACGCCGTTGTAGGTTTTCTGGCCCAGCACCGCGCAGTGGTAGCCGAGCGCTTGGATGGCCTCGAAGGGGAAGAGCGATTCTTCGACCTTGAGCTCCTGGAGGCACAGCACGTCGGGCTGGTGCGCGGTGAGCCAGGCCAGGAGGCGGTCCTGGCGGGTGCGGATGGAGTTGATGTTCCAGGTCACAAT
>CAYHHL010000442.1:0-1990 GCA_964356325.1 uncultured Enterobacteriaceae bacterium
CCGGCCCCGGCTCCGGCCCCGGCTCCCGGCTCGCAGCCCCGCCCGGATCGCCGCCCTGCCCCCTCACCGCACCCAAACCACAGCATCCTTCAGCACGTTCCACCCCACGCACCCCACGTGCACCGCAGCAAAATTCGCCACCACCGCCACGCCCATCCCAACCGTCGTCGGCTTGGCGACATTGGCGACGGCAATCGGCATCGCCTGGCCCGGGTTGAACGACGGGTTGCCGTAAGCGCGCGGGTATTCAGCCGTGGTCTGGTTCAACACCAACTGCTGCACCACGTGGCACCCAGCCGGGTTGGACCAGGCGATTCCACCCCAGTTCCAGCCGGTTTGGTCCGGGCTCGCCGCCGTGGCCTCGATCATCGTCGCCGGCCGGTTGTTGGACGCCAACAGCGCGTACTTGGCGCCCGGCCGCGGCGACAGCAGCCAAATCGAAGCCCCCGAGGTCAGGGCGATTTCCGTGTGTGGCACGCTGAAGTTGAGCTTGTTCAGCGGCGACAGGTGCATGAGCGACGTCCAGCCGCCGCCCAGCGTGACCATGTCGCAGTACGCCTGGAAGGTTCCGGACTTGTTCGGGTCCAGCCAATACGGCCCGCTCTTGGCAGCCGGCACCGCGGCGAGGATGGCCTTGCACGAGGGCGCCGGCGTCAACTGGCTGCCCAGCGAGCACTTCCCCAGCAAACAAGTGCCATTGCCCCCACACGGCGTGCCGTCGACCACCGCGGGCTTGGTGCAACCGAGCTTGACGTCGCAAGCGTCCGCGGTGCACGGGTCGCCGTCGTCGCACACCACGGCCTTGCCCTTGCACTTGCCGGCGGCGCAGGCGTCGTCGCTGGTGCAGGCGGTGCCGTCATTGCACCCGCCTGAAATCGCCAGGGTTTGACAGCCCTTGGCCGGATCGCACCACTCCACCGTGCACGCGTTGCCATCGTCGCAGCCGACCACGCCGGGGCCGGCGCAACTGCCCTTGGCGCAAGCGTCGCCGGTCGTGCAGGCGTTGCCATCGTTGCACGGCAGCGCGTTGGCGGTGACCGTGCAGCCGTCGGCCAGGTCGCAGGCGTCGTTCGTGCAGGCGTTGCCGTCGTTGCAGACGATGGCCTTGCCCGGCAGGCATTGGCCGCCCTGGCATTTGTCGCCCAAAGTACACACGCTGCCGTCATCGCAAGGCAGGCTGTGCGGCGTGGCGGTGCAGCCCCCCTTCGAATCGCAAGCATCCGTCGTACAAGCGTTGCCGTCGTCGCAAACCGTCGCGGCACCGGCCAGGCAGATACCGCCCTTGCACGCGTCGACGGCGGTGCACACGCTGCCGTCGCTGCAGGGCGCGGTGTTGGCCGTGAAAGTGCAGCCGATGGTCGCGGCACAGCTGTCGTCGGTGCAGACATTGCCGTCGTTGCACACGCTGGCCTGACCAGGAAGGCATTGGCCGCCCTGGCATTTGTCGCCCAGGGTACACACGCTGCCGTCGTCGCAAGGCAGCGTGTTGGCGGCAAAACCGCAGCCTTTGGCCGGGTCGCAGCCATCGGTCGTACACGGGTTGTCGTCCGCGCAAACGGTGGCGGCGCCGGGCAGGCAGCCGCCACCCTGGCACGCGTCGCCGACGGTGCAGGCGCTGCCATCGCTGCAAGGCGCGGTATTGGCCGTGTGTTTGCAGCCTTGGATCGGGTCGCAGGAGTCGTCGGTGCACGGCTTGCCATCGTCGCAGGCCAACGCCGGGCCGCCCTGGCAGGCGCCGCCCTTGCACGCGTCGCCCTGGCTGCACACGGTGCCGTCATCGCATGCGGTGCCATCGACCACGGCCTGGGGCAAGCACTTGCCGGTCCCGGGGTCGCAAGCGGTCTTGGCGCAAGCGGTGTCCTGGGTCGCGGCGCAAACGACGATCGACTTCGGCTCGACCTGGCAATACGGGCAGCCGGTGCCGTTCAGCGAGCCGCCGCAAGCGAGCGTGCCATTGCACAAGTTGCCGTCTTCCTTGCCCTGACAGTCG
>CAYHHL010000443.1:0-1978 GCA_964356325.1 uncultured Enterobacteriaceae bacterium
GTGGTCCATTGGGTGTTGCCGGCGGAGTCGGTCCGTGCCAACCACGCTTCAGTTCCGGATTTCTGGCCGCACAGCGCAAAACTACCATCAGACTGCGGTGATAGCCAGATCGTGGCGGCATCGACGAACGGCTTGCTCCAAAGCATGACGCCGCTGCCATCGAGGCGCATGAGGGACGCCTTGCCCGGGGAATTCTCGGCTATCGCCAGTGCGAAACCGCCGCCCGATACCTCGGCAACGCCTGATGCGTCACCCGCCCCGTAGGTTGCGTCCCATAATGGTTTCCCGGTCATGTCGACTTTGACAAGCCACGCTCCGGTCTTGGCGCTCGATGTGATACCGCCCGCGACCACGTAGCCACCGGTTGTGACACTGGCGACAGCATGTCCGTGAGATTGTTCTGTGAGCGACGTGGTGGAGCCCAGAACCACGTCGAGGGAATTGGGTCCCGCAACGACCAGACGCGCTCTGTACACCGGCTGGTTCTGGTAATTTGCAATAGTCGTGTCGCCAGCCACAACAAGCGCTCCGTCTGGCTTTACAGCGATCGCAAATCCGTTTGCCCCAGGTAGGTATCCGGCATCCGGATAAGCAGCTTGAGATATTACGGCGCCTGCAGCGTCGGTCGTCGCCAGCCAGAGATGGCCTGACCCATCGTACTTGGCGCCCGTCATCGCAAGTCCGCCGTCCGACAGGTTAGCTACAGCACGAATGAACGTGTTCACGCCGGTGGAAATGACCTTGTCGAAGAGCTTGTCCTTGCCGCCTTGGCACTTTCCCGCGAGGCACGTCTGTTGGACAAGGCAGGACGCGCCGTCGAAACAGGCTGCACCGTCGGTCGCATTCACGTGCGTGCATCCGGTCGTGCCGTCGCAGCCATCGAGCGTACAAGGGTTCTTGTCGTCGCAGTCGCTGGAAGACTTGCTCGCACAGGTTCCCGCTTCGGCGCAACTGGCGTGGCCCCAGCCGTCCGTCCTGATCAGCGTGCTGGCGGCGCTTATCGCAAATCCGTCAGAAACTTGAGCGATATCTGCGAACGTGAAACCTCCAGGAGCGCCAAACGTCGATTCGCTAAGGGCACTGCCATCAGTGACGGATTTCTGCAGAATCCACAAGGACTTACCGGACCCTTGGTTGATCGAACCGACGAGGGCTGCGACCCCATCGGTCAGCACAACGCCAGTCAGAATGTCTGCACCATTGCCGCCAAACGTCAGGTCCCAGAGTGCATTTCCAGCGGAATCTGTTCGCACCGCGCGGCCATCGCAGGCGCTCTTCGCGGCGGCCCAATCCGTCGTGCTGCAATTG
This sequence comes from uncultured Enterobacteriaceae bacterium, assembly GCA_964356325.1. GTDB lineage: Bacteria > Myxococcota_A > UBA9042 > UBA9042 > UBA9042 > CAYHHL01. The sequence goes on from CAYHHL010000443.1 coordinate 1,309, forward strand.
CTGGCACCGACCATCATGAATCCATCGGCGGTTTGCACGACAGCCAGGCCGACGTCGTACTGTGCGCCACCGAAGGTTTTATTCCAAAGAAGTTTGCCGGTTGCGTCCGTCCGACCTAGCCACATGTCCCGCTGAAGGGGACCAATCGGTGCTGTCCAACCGGCCATGACAAACCCAGCGCCGCCATTAGCATTGGCTGAGATCGATACAACGGCACGCGCTTCGACTGCATCGTAGGTTTGGCTCCATAGCTGATTGGTGCTGGCGTCAATTCGCATCAATAGAGCGGCGTTACCGGCATTTGCCTCACCAGCGATGGCAAAACCGCCACCGTCGACGGCAGCAATTCCAGCCGGCCCGCCCTTGTCCACATAGGTGTGTTCGCCAGTCTGATTGCCGTTGTCATCTACGAGCACGACCCTGAATTGAGCGCCCGTCGCCCCGTCCGGCTGTCCAGCCACGGCGAAACCGTTCGGCCCATGCGCAAGCGCTTTCGAATGGTCAAGTCCACTGGTCGATTTCCCTTGAAATTTCCATACTTGGGTGCCGCTCTGGTCCATCCGCTGTAGGTCGTAATCGGCGCCCAACCGGGCCACCGCGCCGTCCGGGAGTGCGACAAGGTCGATTGCTGCCAATCCGAGGTCCTTGGAAAACAACTTCTCCTTTCCAG
>CAYHHL010000444.1:0-1950 GCA_964356325.1 uncultured Enterobacteriaceae bacterium
TCGCGAACATCTGCACGAAGCGCCGGTAGCAATCCCATGCGAATCTCGGGTTTTGCGTCGCCGCCGCGTGCGCTGCCACGGTCAGATCGTTCAGGCCGAGGTTGAGCACCGTGTCCATCATCCCGGGCATCGACACCGCCGCGCCCGACCGCACCGAGACCAGAAGCGGCGTCTTTTCATCGCCCAGGTGCTTGCCAGCCTTGGTTTCCAGCGCCTTCAGCGCGTCCTGCACCTGCGCGTCCATGCCTTCGGGAGTCCCGCCCAAGGCCACGTAATCGTTACAGGCCTCGGTGCTGATGGTGAACCCCGCGGGCACGGGCAGGCCAATCCGCGTCATCTCGGCCAGGTTGGCGCCCTTGCCGCCGAGCAGGCCCTTCATCTCGGCGCTACCTTCTTGGAACAAGTACACGTATTTCTTCATCGATGGCTCCATCACGAAAGGGGGGCAGGGTGGGTCTTGGAACGGTTCAGCGCGACTCGAGATGCGCGTTGCCCGTGGCGTCGGGATCGGCACGGTGGATGAGTTCGAGCACCCGTACCGCCGTCTCCTCGACCGCGCGGTTGGTCACGTCCACGACTGGACAGCCCAGGCGCTTGAACACGGTCTCCGCGTACTCCAGCTCCGTGACGATCCTCTCGAGATCCGCATAGTTGCGATCACGCGTCAGGCCCATGGTCCTGACCCGTTCCTGGCGGATCTGCGACAGCTTCATCGGGTCGACGCGCAGGCCGACGATGCGATCGCGTGGAATCGTCAGCACTTCCTTGGGCAGCGGCACTTCGGGCACGAGCGGCAGGTTGGCAACCTTGAACCGCCGGTGCGCCAGGTACATCGAAACCGGCGTCTTCGAACAGCGCGACACGCCGACCAGCACCGCGTCGGCCATCAGGAAGCCACGGGGATCCTTGGCATCATCGTACTTCACCGCGAATTCGACGCACTCGATCCGGCGGAAGTAGGCCTCGTCCATCTTGTGGATCAGGCCCGGCTGCAGGCGCGGCACCCGCCTCAGTACCTGGGTGAAACCATTGATCATCGGCCCCATGATGTCGATCGCCACCACGTCGTTGTCCTCGGCCAATTGCGTCATGGTTGCGTGCGCTTCCGGCAGAATCAACGTGTACACGATGAGAGTCGGCTGCTGGGTGGCGAGGACGACGATGCCCTGGATTTCCGCGGCGCTGGAGATCATCGGAAAGCGCCGGATCATCACGTCCGCGCCGTTGAACTGCGAAAGTGCTGCCTTGGTCACGAGTTCCGCTGTTTCGCCCAACGAGTCCGAGACGATGAATACCAGGCCGTCGCGACCCGTTCCCGTGCGTCCGGGAAAGACTTCGATGGCAGAGTCTGATGCGCGCGACATGAGGGCTCTCCTGGCAGGCGCCTTGTGGACAAAAAGTGGCGATCATCGTACGAGCTTTGCCGCCGTCCGTCACGCGCCCGCGCCGTCACCGCGAGCGCTCCAGAAGCGAGGACACACCATGGTCACCAACGCTGCCAGTTCACATGCTTGGATAGCCGGCCTGCTCGTGGCCACGCTGTGCACGGGTTGCCTGTCGCAGAGCTACGAGATTGCCCGCACCGACCTCGAAAGGCTCGTACAGGCGCCGCCCGCCGAGCGCGGAGCCCATGTCCGGGCCGTGCAACGCTTTTCGACGGCTGACGATCCCGAGCCGGCGCCAACCTGGCAGCCCGCCGACCGCAATGCCCCGCCGCCCGACGGCTATGTCTACGGGCCGCGCGGGCATTTCGTTCCGCACCTCTACCTCGGCTGGGGGTATCCGTACTATTCGCCGCACTATTATGGACCTACGGCGGCCACCCGTGACGGAGGCATGCCCCGCAGCGGCAGTAGCCCGTCCAGCAGCAAGTCCAACAAAGACGGCGGCGCGCTGTTGGCCGCGGCGATCGTGGCCGGCGTCGCGATCGGCGTCGGGCTCGCCTTCACC
>CAYHHL010000445.1:0-1940 GCA_964356325.1 uncultured Enterobacteriaceae bacterium
GAAGTTGAAAGCTTTCATCGGTCTGCACCCGCACTACGTCGCCCGCCTTGGCCAGCGTCTTGCCGTCCAGTCCGGGGATCTTCGGCTCGGTGTGCAGCGTCACGTTCGCCTCGCCCGCCACCACGATCCACAGGTCGCGATCGTAGCCACGCGGCTTGCTCTTCACGCACAGCGCCGCGTTTCCCCACGCTTCCACCGGCATCAGCTGTTCCTCCAGGTGCTCGGTACAGCAGGTCTCGTAGTTTTCGTCGCCCTTCTTCAGGTCGTCGGTCACCGCCGTGTTCTCGTGGCCGCCGAATACCGCCACCGGCTTGTCGGCCTCGATGCGCGTGCCAGTCAGGTCGGTCTTGCCCGCCGCCGACTCCAGGTTCAGCACGTCGTACGGTTGCAGCGTGAACGTCGCGGTCTGGCCCACCTTGAGCGCCGCGAAGCCCGTCTTGGCATTGGCGATCGTGTCCGCGGTCGGCGTCACCTGCACGGTCGTCGTCCCCGTCGAGGCCGCCACCACCGTCAGGTAGCCGTGTTGGGACAACGAGGGCAACTGCGGGATGTCCGGCGTGCTGCCCAACGCCACCCCGAAGTACAGCTTGCCCAGCGCATTCTGCGGCAGCAGCAGTGAGCCGTCGTTGGAGTAGGCCCACTCGGCATCGAACGGGTTGAACTGGAAGGCCACCACCGGCTGGGTCGACTGCACGTGGATGGCCTTGCGCGAAAGCGACGAGCCGTCGACGTTCATGACCGGCATCTTGAATTCGCGCGTCTTGCCCGCCGGCACCGTCGTGTCGGCAAAGCCCAGTGCGTAGGCTGGCACCGGTGTCGCGCACACCGTGCTCTTGGCGGTGCAGGTGGTCTTGCTCGGCTGGCACACCGCGCCGTCGGCACACATGGCCTGGACCGTGAACGTCAGCTTGGCATCGAAGATCCCAGGGTTGGACACCACCACGCTGTGCGGCACCATCTCCGGCGTCAGGCCGTCGGGATTGCCGCCGAAGGGCGCGAGCGACGGATCGTTGTCCAAGTCGACGGCCCAGTACTCGCAACCGACGTTGGAGGCGACCTTCAGGTTGGTCTCGCACAAGCTGACGCATTGGCCGCCCAGGCAGTAAGCGCCGGACTTGCAGTCGATAGTCATGTCCCAGCCGCTGCCGTCCGGTTTGCACGTGTGGATGCTGGACTTGCCTGTGCATTCCGGGGTGTACGGCGTGCAGGCGACGTCGCGGCACTGGCCGGCAGCGCACTGCTGCTTGCCCGGGCACTTCGCCACGAAAGTCGCCTTGCCGTCGGCGCTGCACACGAGCTGGCGGGTCAGGCCGTCACAACCCAGGACCTGGCCGGCCATGCAGTCGCCGGCTTTGGCGCAGGCGCCGTCCAGGCAGAAGGCGCCGGTCGGGCAGTGCTCGAGGATCTTCCAGGCACCGTCCTGGCAGAACTTGGTGACGCCGGCGTTGTGGCAGCCGACCTGGCCCTGCAAGCAGTGGAACGGGTCGACGTCTGAGAGGCCGCCGCTGTCCGTGCTGGTGGCGTCGCCGGGCAAGGTCGTGGCGTCCAGGCTGATGAGACCGACATCGGCGTTCGAAGCGGACGTGCCGGGTTTGGCGGGGCTGCAGGCGAAACAGCAGGCGAGGCAGGCGACGAAGACCAACAGGCGCATGGCAAACCTCGGCAGGTAGAGCGTGACCGTACCCGGAGCGGGGTTGCGGTACAAGGATGAAGAACTCTTAACGTACGCACATCGTTGGCTGCGCCATCGCTTGCCACAAGGACTTGATTGGACAGACCATCGAAGTGCTGGTGCCGGTGCGGTTTCGGCAAGGGCACCTAGGAATGCGCAAAGGCTTCCTTTCCGCACCGACGCCAAGACCCATGGGCGTGGGTCTGGACCTCGTGGCCGCGCGCCGCGACGGCACCGAGTTCCCGGTCGAGATCAGCCTGAACCCGCT
>CAYHHL010000446.1:0-1934 GCA_964356325.1 uncultured Enterobacteriaceae bacterium
GGTCGGGGTGGGGCGCGGGGTCGGGCCGGGGGTCGGGCGCGGGCCGGGGGGCGGGGTGGGGGGCGGGGTCGGGGGCGGGGTCGGGCTCGGGGTCGGGCTCGGGGTCGGGCTCGGGCTCGGGGTCGGGTTCGGGTTCGGGGACGGGTTCGGGTTCGGGCACGGGTTCGGGCTCGGGCTCGGGCGTAGGCTACTGCGCCTGCAAGCGGTTCCGGCTCCGGCTCCGGCTCCGGCTCCGGGTTCGGGTCCGGCTCCGGGTTCGGCCACGAGTCTCGGGCCGGGTCCGGGTCCGCGTCGTCACTGGGATTTTGAGACCTCAGTCCACCGCGGCGACCGGCACCCTCGCTGGCGATCCTCACCCCGGTCTTGCCGGCGGGCTTGACGGATCGAAAGTTGTGCCTTAGATCTGTCAGGCATGTTCCGTCCACGCGCACTTGCTCCGACATTCGCCCGTGCCCGCGCACACTTTCCCGCGATCGTGCTGACCGGGCCGCGCCAGTCCGGCAAGAGCACGTTGCTGCGACACGAAGCGCCCGACCATGCCTACGTGTCCTTTGACGATCCCCTCGAACGCGAGTTCGCACGCCAGGATCCGCATGGTTTTCTCGCGCGTTTTCCTGGTCCGGTGACGTTGGACGAGGTGCAATACGTGCCCGAACTGCTCGGGTTGGTGAAGCTGCACATCGACCGCGAGCGCACACCAGGGCAATTCCTGCTCACGGGAAGCCAGCAGTTTGCGGTCATGGCCGGGGTCACGGAGAGCCTTGCCGGGCGCGCGGCCGTGCTCGAGCTCCTACCTTTTTCGCTCCACGAACGCCCGCCGCACGATCTCGCCGAGGCCATTTGGCTGGGCGGCTACCCCGAACCCGTGCTGTATCCGGACGTGCGCGACCTGTGGCTGACGTCCTACATCGCCACCTACCTCGAACGCGACGTCCGCCAACTCGGTGGTGTGGGCAACTTCCGACTTTTCGAAACATTCTTGGCGATGTCCGCGGCCCGCCACGGTCAGGAACTCAACCTTGCCGCGCTCGGAGCGGATTGCGGCGTTTCTGCGCCGACTGTGAAGTCCTGGCTTGGCGTGCTTCAGGCATCCTACGTCGCCATCCTCCTGCGGCCGTGGTTTCGCAACTACGGCAAGCGACTGGTGAAGTCACCCAAGTTCTACTTCGTCGATCCAGCGTTGGTGTGCGCGCTGACCCGACAACCGAGCGGCGAAGCGGCGCTGGCGGGGCCGATGGGCGGCGCGTTCTTGGAAGGCCTGGTCGTGCTGGAGACACATAAAGCCTTCATCGAACGCGGACAGTCGCCAGCCTTGTGGTTCTGGCGCTCGCAGGATGGACTCGAAGTGGATTTGCTGGTGCAGACGCCGCGGGGCCTGCTGGCTGTCGAGGTCAAGCTGACGGCGACCCCGACCGCGCGGCATACCGGACCGTTGCTGCGGCTGCGCCAACTTGCCGGCGCGGACGTGGGGCCGGTGGGTGCGCTGGTCTGCACGGTTGCCGAAGCGCGGCCCCTGCCCGGCGGTTGCGTGGCGGTGCCGTGGCACGGCTATCCAGCGTGGCTGCGAACGCAGTTGGATGGTCGGGCAGCGTGATGGCGTTTGCATTACCGAGCCCTTCGGCCTCTTGCACGGACTCGATCTCGGTTTCGAAGCGGGCGCGCGCGATGGGGCAGTCCTGCAGCTTCGGATCGCTCTTGGCGCAGGCCAGGAACACGCAACAACCTGCCTTGGCGTCGCAGGTTTCCCTTCCTGGCTGCGCGCGGCGCCGGCCTGCTGCGCGGTGCACAAGGGTACGCCCGGCGTGGCCTTCCAGTCGCCGCCCTGACAGACGGGTCCGCTGTCTAGCGTGCGCATGTTCGACCTCTACTTCCAGACCGTATGCTGGCACCCCTTGGTCTGTTCGCACCAATCGACCGTCTTGGCGTCGCCATCG
>CAYHHL010000447.1:0-1910 GCA_964356325.1 uncultured Enterobacteriaceae bacterium
CCGCCAACAGGACCAAGCGACGCTACTTCGGCGCGGCCAGCGTGGCAACCGACGTCATTCGTCGGCGTGCAAGCGAGTCCGAAACGCCTCCAGATTGGCATCGAACTCCAGGGTCGCCTTGGGCCAATCGAGCCCGAGCGACTGCACCGCCTCCAGCACGATCTCGGCCACGGTCATGCGCATGTACGGCTTGTTGTCGGCGGGAATCGCGTACCAGGGCGCGGGCTTGCGTGAAGTCTCGCGCAGCGCGCACTGGTACGCGTGCATGTAGTCGTCCCAGCGATCGCGCTCGTCCAGGTCGCCGGAGTCGAACTTCCAATGCGATTCGGGCTCGTCCAGGCGAGTGAGCAACCGGGCCTTCTGCTCCTGGCGCGAGACGTTGAGGAAGAACTTGAGGATGATGGTGTTGTTGCGCGCGAGATGTTGCTCGATGTCGCGCAGCGACTCGTAGCGATGCTGCCACAGCCTGTCGAGATCCTTGTCGATCGGCAGGTGCTCGTGGGCCAGCAGTTCCGGGTGGACGCGCACCACCAGCACGTCCTCGTACCAACTGCGGTTGAACACGCCGATGCGGCCTTTTTGCGGCACCTTCTTGAAACAACGCCATAAGAAGTCGTGCCCCAGATCCTCCGCGCTCGGCCGCTTGAACGACGTCACCTCGCAATCCGCCGAATTCACGCCGGTCAGCACAGCGCGAATGGTGCCGTCCTTGCCCGCCGCGTCCATCGCCTGGAACATGAGCAAGACCGCATGGTTGGAGTGGGCATTGAGCTTCCTGAGTTCCTTGTCGAGCCCGTCGACCGCCGCCGTCAGCCGCCTGTAGCAAGCCGCGTCGTCGGGCGCGCCCTTGGGCGGCCTGGTGCGCGCCTTGCCGATGCGGAAATCGCCATCGAACGGCACGAGATAGGGACTGTCGACGGGATTGCGCATGCAATGGCTCCACGGCAGTTGAGGCGGCCGCTACTTGAAGCGAACCTTTGCCACCAGGATGGTCAGGGCCAGGACCAGCGTCACCGCGTTGGCCGCTATGACCGGTGTCGATCCGATGCAAAGGCCATAGATCAGCCAGAGAATCAGGCCCACGCTGAGTAGCAGGAACATCGCCAGAGAAATGTCGCGCGTCGACCTGGTGCGCCACACGCGCACGACCTGTGGCACGAATGCGGCCGTTGTCAGTGCGCCTGCGACCAGACCGAGAGCGTCGAGCGTGTCGTGTTCCATCGGGGCGAGACTGCGGGAATCGGCGCATCCGGGCAAGAGACGCTTGTTCGGACAGGCAGCTAATCCGTAAGCTGAAGGCAACCCGGTGAATCAGAGCTCCGAACGCGTGCATGGAGCACCGCTCGGCACAGGAATGGCGTTTTTTCGCCATGGTGAGGACGACATGCCACGGCACCTTGCGCCAGACCCGCCAGTGCGAGTCGCCTTGCCCGTTCGCGAAAGGATGCCGCCCGATTCGCGTCCGCCGCCAAGAGACAAGCTAGCTGAACTTTTGATGATTTCTTGCTTGGCGATGACGGGATGTGCGACCGGAGGGGATGACCAGCCCGGTGATCGGGCGCCACCGCAGCAAGGTCGCATCACCACGCCTTTCTTGCCCGCCGGGATCGCGCTCGTGCAACCAGGCACGTTCGTGCCATGCCCCTTGTACACCGGGACCAAGCAAGGCCTTGCCCAATGCGCCACGTTCGTCGTGCCCCTCGATTGGGCGCATCCAGATGGCGAGAGCATTGACCTTTTCGTCAAGCGCATCCCAGCCCACGCCAAGCACAGCGGCTCGATCTGGCTGCTGGCGGGCGGACCCGGCGGCGCGAGCGATGGCTTGGAATGGCTGGCCGAGACGCTCTCGTTCCTGCAGCCCGACCTCGACGTCTACTTGCCCGATCACCGCGGCACCGGTCGCTCCACCC
>CAYHHL010000448.1:0-1864 GCA_964356325.1 uncultured Enterobacteriaceae bacterium
CGAAGTGCGTCAACTGGCGCAGTCGCTCTCGGTGACCTTCGGCAGCAAAGCAGCGCTGACGGCACTGCGCAAACAACTGGCCGATGCGAAGACGCCGGTCGAAGCGCGGTTGGCGGCGCTGGAGTCGCTCGTCGCGGCGAAGGATACGGAGCTGCCCGCTTTGTTGCCGGCGTGGCTCAACGACGCAGCGATGCGTTCGGCCGTGTTGCGGGCGATGGCGGCGTTCGATGACGCGCAGTTTCCTGCGGCCATCCTCGCGGTTTATCCGAAGCTCGACGCGGCGGAACGGAAAAGTGCGCTGGCCACTTTGGTGGCGCGTCCGGCATTCGCGAAGGAATTGTTGGGGGCCATCGCCGCAGGCAAAGTAGTGGCGAAGGATGTGTCGGCCGATCTCGTGCGGTCGTTGCGCGCGTTGAAGGCGCCGGAGTTGGCGAAGCAGGTGGAGCAATACTTCGGCGTGTCGCGAGCGAGCGATGCGGACAAGCAGAAGGAGATTGCGAAACTCAAGGAGTCGCTGCTGGCGCCGGCGCAGCGCATCGATAATCCATCGAACGGCCGCGTGCTGTACACGAAGACGTGCGGTCAATGCCACATGCTTTTCGGCGAGGGCGGCAAGGTGGGGCCGGACATCACCGGCTCGAACCGATCGGAGTTGGATTATCTGCTGATGAACATCCTCGACCCGAACGCGGAGCGGCTGACCCAGGCCCAGGCGGTCGAGCGCATCCACGAGATCAGGCCCCGGCTCGTCTGCTTTGTGGTCTACGGCCAGAACCCGAATTCAGGCACCACGAACATGGTCGGCAATCTGGCGTGCTGCGCTTTGCTGAAGGAGAGCTACCCCGAAACAAGAACCTGCTTCGTTGGATCGCACACCAGCGCGCGGCCACTGGAGGTCCTTGGGCAGCCGCAGGTCGACTTCATCCTCCTCAACGAGGGCGTGTACGCCCTGCACAATCTCCTCAAAACCGATCTCAACACCGGACTCGATCGGGTCAAAGGCATCGGGCACAAGTGCCATGGCGGGCCGGTGCTGAATGCGCCGCAGTCGGTCGTGCCGCAACACCGGATGGATGTCGACTTGCCAGGGTATGCCTGGGATCTGCTGCCCTATCGCGAACGGCCACTCGATCTGTATCGCGCCCACTTCTGGCACGCCGGGTACGACCACAAACTGCGCACGCCGTTTGCAGCGATCTACACGTCGCTCGGTTGCTCATTCAAGTGTGACTTCTGCATGATCAACATCGTCAACCGGGCCGACAACAGCGAAGGCGTCGTGGCCGCCGACTCTCCCGGCATGCGTTTCTGGTCGACCGGCTTCATGCTCGGACAGATCGAGAAACTCGCGACCATGGGGGTGGAGACGGTGCGGATTTCCGACGAGATGTTCTTTCTTAACAAGGTGTACTTCGAGCCCTTGCTGAAAGGCATTGTAGAGCGCCGGATTCCGCTGCGGACATGGACGTACGCTCGCGTGGATACCGTGCGAGACAAGTACCTGGAGTTATTCAGACAAGCCGGCGTGCAGTGGTTAGGCATCGGCATCGAATCCGCCGATCAGGTCATTCGCACGGAGGTTTCCAAGGGCAGCTTCAAGGTGCTCAACATTCGCGACGTAGTGCGGCGCATCCGTGCTGCCGATATCAACGTTGGCGCCAATTACATTTTCGGGTTTCCGGACGATACCCTCGAATCGATGCGGAACACGCTCGAACTGTCGCTCGAACTGTGCACGGAATTCGCGAACTTCTATCCCTGCCAGGCGCTGCCCGGGAGTGGGTTGCACAACACCGCCAAAGCCAACGGATGGAAGCTTCCAGACACGCTGGCGGGCTACGGGTTCCTGTCGTACGATAGCGAG
>CAYHHL010000449.1:0-1853 GCA_964356325.1 uncultured Enterobacteriaceae bacterium
CCTTGAAGTTCAAGGGCAACAGGGTACTTTTCTTATTTTGCTGGTCGATCCTGGCCGTCGCCAGCCCGCCCCGCCGTCACCCACGCGGCCCGCGCACCGGCCCCTGGCTCGACGGATCGTGCACCCGCGCACCCGCCGGAATGCCGCCGGTCACCTTGCTCTCGTGCAGCCGCCCCGACGCCCACAGCGTGCGATCGACCATCATCGCGACCAGATGCTCCATGCGGTCGCGCAGTTCGGGCCCGTCGTCCTCCAGCACTTCGAGCGCGCGGGCAATCGCCTCCAGTGTGGAGATGTGACCCGACTGCAAGTTGTTGCGCAGCAGGTAGCGCGACGGTCGATCCGACGGCAGCACTGCGCACGGCACGTCCTGCAGCCCTGGCACGCGCCGACGCGTCTTGACCGCCTGGGACCAGGTGGCGTCTGGCACGACAAGCGTCACCGGCTGTTGCGAACCCCGCCACGATTGCAGCGGCCGCGCGTCCGGATGCGGAAACAATACCACCGGTTGCGAGAGTGCGCTCCAGTCGCGCCGCGGCACTTCGGGCCCGCCGTGCATCACGATTTCGCTGTTGGTCAGGCACGCCACCGCCAGTTGCCCGGTATTGCTGGTCTTGTGCAGTTCCATCTGGTGCAGGACCAGGATAACCCGCGTGCGCGTCGGCAAGCTCGGGATGCTGGCGCACAGGCACAACGTCCGGTGCATGCGACACGCGGGGCAGCGGTGCCTGCCGTCCCAATGGCCGCGTCCGATCATGGCACTCCTGGGGCGCACGCGATGACTTCGAGATGACCGCCGCGCGCGCAGTGTGGTCGTCCCGGTCTGGTTGCGCCACACCTGACCGACGCGAAGGGTGAGGATCGCCAGCCCGAACCCGAACCCGAACCCGAACCCGAACCCGGAGCCGTGGCCGGAGCCGTGGCCGGAGCCGTGGCCGGAGCCGGAGCCGGGACCGGAAGCCCAAGGCGTCACTCAAACAGAACTCACTAACATTTACACTGGTTTAGGGGAGGGCCTTCTGGCTTTCTTCCAGCGTGCCACATCGTGCTCGGCCGTCAAGGCTGCCCTTCAGTCTCTGGAAGCTGGCGCACTGAAAGAAGGTTCACCCGGTGGCGGCGCAGGACGGCCGCCGTTTTCGAGGGTTGAGCGGCGGATAGCCGCGAGTCCTCGAAAACGGGCAGGGCATAGAGCGACGCATCGGAGCGTCAGCCCTGCCCTCGTGGTGCTTGGTTGCCTACCGCAGCGACAGCCTGTAGAGCATGCCGCGGCTGCGATCGAGCTGTGCCATCAGCACCTTGGCCCGGTCTTCCGCTACGAGCCCGAGCATCGCCATCAGGTCGAGACCCGCCTCGGCTTCCGCCGCCGAGCCCTTGGCGACCCTGAGCAGGTTGCGCCGGTCACCGCCGTGCCTGTGCAACCCCTCGGTAGTGTTGAGTACCAGTGACGTGAGCGCGCGCTTGACCTGGTCCACGAGCTCGCCGTGGCCCCGCGCCACCCCTGCGACGAGTTCGATACCGTCGCGCGCGACCTCGCGAGTGAGCTTTTCTACGATCAACATGACGACCCTCCGCGTGTAGTGCCTTGATCGGCACGCAGTTTACCGGCATGACGCACGCGGTCCGTCAAGGTTGTCGCATCGGCACCGAAGGCTTGACCTTGATGGACCGTGGGCGGCATGCGACGCTGGGAGGAGCCGACAGAGTCCCTTAACCTGTGAATTTGGTGTGACTGTTGAAGGCGAGCTGGGGGCGGATCAGGGGCCGGGCGCGATGGCCGGGCGGCGGGCGAACTGGCCGCGCGTGGTCCTGTAAAGAGATCCTTCGGGGGCTTCGAGCGCTATGCGCTCGAAATC
>CAYHHL010000450.1:0-1843 GCA_964356325.1 uncultured Enterobacteriaceae bacterium
AGTCGGTGCGCGCATGTTCCCTCCTGACGTTGCGGGCTGGCTCAGATTCCCGAGACGAACATCTCCATCAGCTTGTTGCCACATTCGCTACAGATTTTCGGACCGTAGCCCAGCAACCACCCCGTGGCCCGACCGCAAAACCCACAGCGGGAGGACAGGTTTTCCGGCACCGGCGCTGCCGGCGGCGTCGCGACTCGCTTGAGCCGGCGGACAAACGCGACGTCGTCCGCATCCAGGTGCGGCGCGACGGCATGGGTCGCCAGCGCCTCAGCAATGCGACGGTCGGCATCAGCCAGCGCGAACAGCGCCTCGATTTCCTTCGCGGTGTGGGCCGCAAGCGGCGCGAATTGCTTCTTTTGGTCGAGCAACCAGACGATGCCCGGCCACTTTTTGGCGAGATCAGGGAATAGCTTGACCTTTTTGTGATCGTTTCGCGTCAGATACTTGCGGATGCACCGCGCCGCCGTGTCACGGTGGACGCCGAATTCCTCACCGATGGTCGAGAAGGAAGCACCCTGGCGATATCGCCGAACCATTTTCTTGACCGTCTCCGGGTTGACCCGGGGACGCGCGCTCTTGACCATGACCTGTTCCTGGCGGCGTTTGCCGCGCGGCCGCTCGATGCGACCAGAAAGATCACGGTATTTTATCCCCAATTTGCTGTAAAGTGGCGTAATCATGCATGTACATCCCCATCGCGCTCGCGCGCATGCATGCGAGGCCCTGCGCTGAACCATGACCGAGGCGGATAACTATCTATGATTGAAAGCTTATCTCCGATTGCGTCCGCAGCTTTGGGCCAGCGGCATCTGACCGCAGCACGACATGGCCCACCGGCCGGCAGTGGTCTCTGCTAAACGCGATATGATCCAATAACATAGCCCGTGAAACCAGCACGCGAGTTCCAGCGCTGGCAGTGCAGACCCGACACCCGCGCCTTGCGGCCGCCCAGCCGTGCCGACTCATCGGTTCCACTGCCGCAGCGAAGTGAGCCGCGCACGCGCCGCCACTTGCCAGTTCCGCCGCTGCCGCAGGGAGCGCCGAGCTAATGTGCCAAGTGCCGCATCAGCCTACCTACCGTCTTGCTGCCTCAACAGCCTTAACGGCCACCGAGCCGGCGGCCAACGACTTTGGCGGCCATCGCCTGCGTCGCGCCGCGCATGTGACACGCGTCTGGGGCGTGGCACGCGCCGGGCACACGGCGCAGCACGACCCGCGCGGCGTCGATCTACGGGCGTCTGCAGCCCCTTCGCAGTGACTTCCCTCTGGCGGGGAGCGACGCTGCCCCCCGACCGCTGGCCATGCTACAAGGCGACGAGCGCGGCAGTGCCCGGTCACCAGCCGCCGCCCGGTCTCCCGCCTTTCACTTGGAGTACGAAAGCCCATGCCGCGCAAGAAGAACGCTGAGTCGGCCGTGAAGTGCGTCTTGCGCGTCCTGAGGACCCACGCCGATCGCGAGCTGGCGATGGACGACCTTGTTGCGGAACAGGGCGACGCGCCGCTCCACGATCGGGCCGCGCTGCACAACGCTGGGGGCATCCTGATTGCCAAGGGCCTGATCGAACGCAACGTCGACCAGGACCTGAAGCGCACGTACTGGGCGATCACGGCGGCCGGACTCACGGGCAAGTAAGACGAGCGTGACCGGGGCGCTGGTTCCCACCGAGATTGCGGCGTCGGACAGGCTGCGCACGCGAGAACGCGCGCCCGCCTCGGTGCTGAGGAATCCCGCGGTGCTCTTGGTGGCAACGCGCCTCCGTCCGCGACAAGTTCCTGCTTGGCGTCTCGTCCGCGCGCACCGTTGGCGCGGCCTGCGGTGCCGCCATCATGCCTTGGCCGGCGC
>CAYHHL010000451.1:0-1838 GCA_964356325.1 uncultured Enterobacteriaceae bacterium
TCTACCTTCTACCACCGCTGCGCCGTGTTGAAGACCGGCACGGTCTGGTGCTGGGGCTACAACGGCAACGGCCAACTTGGAGATGGCGGCAAAGCGCCGGCTTGGAAGCCGGTCCAGGTCGCCGGGTTGCCGGGCAAGGCGACGAACGTGGAGACCGGCGACGGCTTCACCTGCGCGCGCCTGGCCGATGGCACGGTCTGGTGCTGGGGCGCCAACGAGAACGGGCAACTCGGCAACGGCACGACATTTGAGAGCTTTGCCCCGACGCAAGTCAAGAACCTGACCGCGGTGACGGCGATTTCTTCTGGGTTCATGCACACCTGTGCGCTACGTCTGGACGGTTCGGTGTGGTGCTGGGGGTTCAGCAGCTGGGAGACTCCGCTGCTCGGCTACGGCCCTGGTCAGACCTCGCAGACGCTGCCGAAAGCGGTTCCGGCATCGTTGCCGAAGTGATCCGTTGCCGGGGCACGCGGCCCGGGGCATGCTCGGCCGCGCAGGCGCACGATCGGACGCCGCCATGCACCTCGGCACGCTTCCCTCGTTTCGGATCGGCACGTGAATTCAGCAGCGACTTCAGCAAGCATTCAGCCGCCCGCGCTTCAGCCCAAGGGGGCTACGGCCGTCTTGGTCTTGCAGGACGGAACCATGTTCTGGGGGCGCGGCGCTGGGGCGACCGGCACCCGGGTCGGCGAGGTCTGCTTCAACACGAGCATGACCGGCTACCAGGAAGTGCTGACCGATCCATCGTATGCGGGCCAGATCATCACCTTCACCTTCCCGCATGTCGGCAACGTCGGCACCAACCCTGACGATCTCGAAGCCGCCACCCCGGCTGCGCGCGGCTGCATCCTGCGCGAAGACATCACCGATCCGTCCAACTACCGCTCGGCGCAGCATTTCGATGTTTGGCTGAAGGCCCACGACGTGATCGCCCTGACCGGGATCGACACCCGGAGCCTGACCCGGCGCATTCGCGACCAGGGACCGCCCCACGGCGTGGTCTGCCACGACCCCGAGGGCCAGTTCGATCTGGAAGCCCTGCGTGGGCAGGCAAAAGCCTGGCCGGGACTCGGCGGCATGGATCTGGCCAAAGACGTCACCTGCGACCGGACTTACAGCTGGACGCAAACGCAGTGGACCCGGACCGCTGGCTTCGGCGAGCAGACCCAGCCCACGTTGCATGTCGTCGCGGTGGACTATGGCGCCAAGCGCAACATCCTGCGCTGCCTGGCCCAAGTCGGCTGCAAGGTCACGGTCGTGCCGGCGAACACCAGCGCCGAGGAGATCCTGCGCCACGCGCCCGATGGCGTGTTCTTGTCCAACGGTCCCGGCGATCCGGCGGCTACGGGCGTCTACGCAGTGCCGGTGATCCGCGCTCTCATCGCCGCCAACGTACCGATTTTCGGCATTTGCCTGGGTCACCAGTTGATCGCGATCGCCGCCGGGGCCAAGACCTACAAGCTGGCGCTGGGCCACCGCGGCGCCAACCAGCCCGTCCAGGACCTGGAAACCGGCAAGGTGGAGATCACCTCGCAAAACCATGGCTTCGCGGTCGACCGCACCACCCTGCCGGCCAACGCCGTCGAGACCCACAAATCCCTGTTCGACGGCATCGTCGAAGGCTTGCGCCTGACCGACAAGCCCGTGTTTTCAGTGCAATATCACCCGGAAGCCTCGCCCGGCCCGCAGGACAGTCACTACCTGTTCGAGCGCTTTGCGGATCTGATGCAGTCCAGAAAGGCCAAATAAACCGCCATGCCGAAGCGCACCGACATCCAAAGCGTCCTCATCATCGGCGCCGGCCCGATCATCATCGGCCAGGCCTGCGAGTTCGACTA
>CAYHHL010000452.1:0-1822 GCA_964356325.1 uncultured Enterobacteriaceae bacterium
GGGGGCGGAATAAACGATCTGGTGGGGGGGCGGGGTTCCGGCCCGCCCCCCCCCGCGCCGGCGTCAACCCCAGTCGGGGGAGGGGGGGGGGCTGGCGGCCCGCCCCTACGTTCGCCAGAACCACCCACGTCACCGAACCCGAACCCGGAGCCCTTGCCCATGGCCGACCTGCGCCGCTTCGACCTGTTCGCCGAATTCCTCGTGCAGCGTTTCGACGCGCCGCGCATCTGGGACATCGCCGGTGGCCAAGGCCGGTTGAACGAGGCCCTGACCCGGCTGGGCCGCGACGTGACCACTTTCGACGTGCGGGTCAAGCGGTTGCCCGTCCAGTACGCCGAGCGGCTGCTGCGCCTGGACGAGCCGTGCGCCTGCGACCTGGTGGTGGGCATGCACCCGGACGGCGCGACCAGTGTGGCGATCGAGTACGCGGCGAGGCACGGGCTGCCGTTCGCGGTGGTGCCGTGCTGCGCCGACAACGGGATGCCGTACAAGCCGTGGTTGCGGCATCTCGAGGCATTGGCGCAAGAGCGTGGTTTCGCGGTGGAACGGCAGACGCTGGCGATGCAGGGGCGGGCGATCGTGGTGGTGGGACTGCCGCCTGGGTTTGGAGCCGTTCAGCGTGCGGTGGGTTGAGCTTGCGTGGCTGCCGCCACCACGTCGCAAAGCCCAGCCACGTCGACCCCTGGCGCCAGCGGATAGCGGCCCTCGCCGGGAAAGACGACCTGGGCGCGCGAAACGGCAAGATCCTTGGTACCTTCCCAGAATCCGCGGGTGACCGTAGGCGCGAGGCCCATCTTGAACTCGAACGCCTGGCGCTGCCCAGCGGGCCCGAGCACGAGGTCCAGTTCCGCGCCGGCTGCGGTCCGGTAAAACGTCGCGTCTTGGCCGGGATGAAGGGCCAGCACCTGTTCCAGCGCAAAGCCTTCCCAGGACGCACCGGCGCCGGGGTGGCCCAACAAGTCGTCGCGGCTGGTCACCCCGAGCAGCGCGTGCAACAGCCCACTGTCACGGATGTAGACTTTCGGTGACTTCACCAGGCGCTTCTTGAGGTTGGCGTGCAACGGCTGCAGTTCCCGGACCACGAACGTAGCCGCGAGCACGTCCAGGTGATGCCGCACCGTCGGCGCCGAGACTCCGAGCGCCCCTGCCAGTTGCGCGCCGTTCCACAGTTGGCCGTGGTGGTGCGCCAACATCTGCCAGAACCTGCGCACTTGCGGTGCGGGCAAGCGCAGACCGAGCTGAGGCAGATCGCGTTCCAAGAACGTCTGCACGAATGCCAGCCGCCACTCCAGGGAGGCACGGTCATCGGCGGCCAGGTAGCTGTCCGGGAAGCCGCCGCGCAACCACAGCCGGTGCATGGCTTCAGGCGTCGCGCCGACTTCGTCCAAGGTGAACGGACCGAGCTCCAGGAACGCGATACGGCCCGCCAGCGATTCGGCCGACTGCCGGAGCAATTCGGGCGCTGCCGAGCCGAGCACCAGGAACCGACCGGGCCGACGGTCCTCGTCGACCAGCGCCCGCAGCACGGGAAACAGGTCGGGCCGGCGCTGCACCTCGTCCAACGCGACGAGGCCTTGGCTGTGGCCGCCGAGAAACAGCTCTGGGTCCGCGAGCTTGGCTAGATCCGACGGCCGTTCCAGGTCGAGGTAGACTGAATCGGGAAGGTCGCGCACGACCTTGCGGGCGAGCGTGGTCTTGCCGACCTGGCGTGGTCCCAGCAGGGCGACGACGGGAAACGTGGCCAGTTTGCGGCGGAGGTCGGTTTCGAGGCGGCGGGACAGCATGCTTGTAATCATAAAGGCTGGGTTTCGATTTGCAAGGA
>CAYHHL010000453.1:0-1797 GCA_964356325.1 uncultured Enterobacteriaceae bacterium
TGGAGATTGAGGAGGCGCCGGCAGCGGAAACCGGACGGGGACGCCGGGGCGGCTCTTAGGGGGACGGCATGTCGGTCACGGGACCGTGCGTGTGTGCAGAATGTCGAGCGGGCTTCGCGCCGGGGTGCGCAGTTCCTTGACCACGTGGGTGTAGATCATCGTCGTCTCGATGTTCGCATGCCCGAGATATTCCTGAATCTGCCGAATGTCCACGTCGTTCAGCAGCAAGTGCGTCGCGAAGCTGTGACGGAGCGTATGCACAGACACTGGCTTGTGGATTCGCGCCTTGTGCGCCGCCGCCTTGACCGCTTTCTGAATCACCGAGTCGTGCATGTGGTGCCGGCGTACGACGCCAGCGCGCGGATCGGTGGACAGCGTCCGGCTCGGAAACACCCAGTACCAGGCCAGCTCCAGGCCGGCATTTGGGTACTTACGGTCCAAAGCATCTGGCATCCACACGCCGGCGAGACCGGCCTTGCGGTCGAATTGGTGCTGGGCCTCGGACTCGCGCAAGTGCGCGCGCAGGTCGTCTCTGCCCACCTCGGCGAGCAGCGTCGACCGATCCTTGTCGCCCTTGCCGCGACGGACCACGACCAACCCCTGGTCGAAGTCGAGATCCTTGATCCGAAGCTCGCAGCACTCCGACACCCGCAGGCCGCCGCCGTAGATGAGCGTCGCCATCAGTCGCGGCGTCCCCGACATCGCGCTCAGCAACGACATCGTCTCCGGCATGCTCAGGACCACCGGCAGCC
Organism: uncultured Enterobacteriaceae bacterium; assembly: GCA_964356325.1. Classification (GTDB taxonomy): domain Bacteria; phylum Myxococcota_A; class UBA9042; order UBA9042; family UBA9042; genus CAYHHL01. Next base: position 753 of record CAYHHL010000453.1, read on the forward strand.
GCTCGCCCCGCCTGGCCCGAACGCCCGGCGACACACTTTGCACGTCCACGCCCAGGACCTCCCGGCACAGGAACAGGATGGCGCAGAACGCCTGGTTCTGGGTGCTGGCCGACACCTGCTGGTGCACCGCCAAGTGCGCCAGGTAGTCGCGCACGACCTCCGGCGCCACGCGAGGCTGGGGTAGTCCCTGCTGCGTGGCGACATAGTCGAGGAACCGCCGCACCCAGTCCACGTACGTGCATTCCGTTCGATAGGAATAGTGGCGAGTTCTCAGTCGCGTCCGCAACTGCTCGAGCGCGGCCAGCGGACTCGTGCTTCCCTGCTCGTCCACCACCGTGCTGGCCGGCCGTTGATGCCACTCCGTGCGCTTGAGGAAATTGACGAAGTAGATGCGGAGCGCCTGGTCCGCCTGCCGCACCTGCCACTCCTCGGTCCCGTTCCGCTCGAGATCTTCGCAGTACCCTCGCACTTGGTCTTCGAGAGGCTTATCCGAAGCCGGGGCCGACAGGAACCGTCGGACCCAGCGCACGAAGTACGGAGCGGCCGACGGCCGTGCCAACTGGGCTTTGAGCAGGAACTCGCCGAACTGCTGCAGTGAAGACTCGAGCTCACGCATGCGTCACCTCGGCAGCCACCATCAGCAAGGGGTGTGCCACGGCGACGCGTTCGTAGTTCCCTTTCCCGCAACGCGTTACGCGATGCGCCGATACGGGGCACGAGCGTCGGTGTCAACCCGCGTTAACGTGATGCCGACTCCCGTTGACGCCCATCCTGGGAACGGCGCTTTCCGCCTATCGCGGCGTTTCCGGGCGAGTGGCTCTGGTACCAATCCCGGGCCTGGTCACCAAGGCGCTCAGGCAAATCGAATCGCCGGGAGGACTTGTGCCCGGCCCAAGGGGCGATGGGATCGGCCGACTGGTTACTGGTTCGCACGCGCGAGCGACGGCGCACGGGGCGGCGGACCGCAATTGGCGTCGGCCACCTATCACACCCATCTTGTGAAATGGCGCCTTCCGCCCATCTCGGATGGCCAGAGCAAATGGCG
>CAYHHL010000454.1:0-1790 GCA_964356325.1 uncultured Enterobacteriaceae bacterium
GCGCAGGCATTGCCGGTGCAGACGTCGGGCAGGCACTGCTGCAACGGCGAGCACCACGACCCTGGCAAGCAGTCGTTGGCCGCCACGCACGCGACGCACACGCCCTTGGCCTTGTCGCACACGTCGTCGCAATCCTTGTCGGACTTGCAAGCCGGCGCCGCGACGCACGAGTGATCGAGGCACGCCTGGCCCGCCGCGCAATCGCCGGCCGCCACGCAGTCGACGCAATGGCCGACGCCGAGGTCGCACACCTGCTGGGTCGCCTTGCACTCGGCGCTGGACTTGCAGGCCGTGGCCGCGATGCAGTGGTTGGCCTGGCACAATTGGCTCGGGCCGCACCCGGAAGTGCCGATGCACTCGACGCAAACGTGCGCCACAGGATCGCAAACGCCAGTCGCGCACGAACTCGCGCAGGCGCCGGTCGGCTTGGCGCACCCGAGCTTGGCGGCGTGCTTGCAGGTGCCGGTCGCGGCGACGCAGAGGTCGTCGGTGCAAGGGTCCTGATCGTCGCAGCTCTTGCAGGCGGGGCCAGGGACGTCGAGCGCGGTCACGTCCGCGACCGGCACGTCGGCAACCGCGAGATCCGCTGGGACACCATCGGGTTGCGCCACATCTGCGGCGTCGGGGCCTGCGCCGTCCGCAGTGCCGGCGTCCTGAGTGGCCGTGGCAGTGCCGGAGTCGTCCAGGGCGTCGCCGAGTGCGCCGTCACCCGGGTCGGCGTCGCCACCGCCGAACGAGAGATTGACCCCGGGCGTCGCAGGCGGGCTGCATGCGACCGCCAAGGTGAGGAAGACGAGTTGAAGGACACCAATACGCTTGGACATGTCGAGGGCTCCGCGGGTTGGCCGCGCGGGAAGCATCATCGCCACCGGGCTGACGGTCAAGGCAATATGCATCCCGCAGCGGACAGTCCGGCCCCCGCTTGATCCCGCCCGCGGCCCGCCGTACCGTGGTTCGCACGCACCTGGACATCCGCCGTTGAACATCGCCCCTGGCTCGCCGTGAGCCCGGATCGCGGTGCCGTCTCCGGCCGTCCCTTCGCAGCACAAAGGCACAACCACATGAAGTCCAACTCCGAGAAGACCGCCACCAAGCTCTACGATCTGTTCAACAAGCGCGACTGGCAGGGCATGGCTGAACTGACCGACTCCAAGTGCGTGGTCAAGGACATGACCAGCGGCCAGGAGTACAAGGGTGTCGACGGCCTGAAGAAGTGGATGCAGTTCTGGACCACGGTGTGCTCGGACATGCACGTGGACGACGCCAACGCCGTGGCCGCCGGCGACACGACCGTGGCCATCGAAGGCAGCGCGCACGGCGTCAACGACGGCTCGATCCAGACCCCGAATGGCACGTTGCCGGCCAGCGGCAAGAAGCTGGTCATGGAGTGGGTGGATCTGGTCGAGGTCAAGGACAGCAAGATCCTGGGCATCCGCTGCTACTACGACACCGCGCACATGCTCAAGCAACTGGGCATCGGCATGCAGGGCCAGCCCCAGGCGTCTCGGCCCAACGCGCCCGGCACGATTCGCTGAACCACAGTCTTCGGACGCTCAACGCCAACCCGGAGGCGGCGGGGCAAAGGCTGGGGCATTGCCGAACGGGCGCGCGGTCTCCCGACGCTCCAGTTCGTCTCGATCCGGCCAGCGGCGCCGGTCGAGATCGATGCCCAGGGCCAGCAAGCCTGCCTCGTCGTTGTAACGCACGGCGAGGACCGCATCCGGGTGGCGGTGAGCGCGCCGGAAGTCGACGGTGTAGACCTGCGACGTCCGGCGCTCGCCGAATTCGGT
>CAYHHL010000455.1:0-1744 GCA_964356325.1 uncultured Enterobacteriaceae bacterium
TTCGGGTTCGGGTTCGGGTTCGGGTTCGGGTTCGGGTTCGGGTTCGGGTTCGGATCGCAACACGCCCACCTTCGCAGACACCTCGGCCCGCTGGTCTGCGCGGCCTCGAGGTCACGGCGGGGTGGCGCGCCCGTATCCGTTCGAGCCCCAGCAAGCCGGCGATCCGTCGTTGCGCACCGCGCAGGCGTGCCAAGCCCCGGCGCCAAGGCTCTTGAAACTGCCGGATGGTGGATCAAGAAAACCCATGGCATACAGATCATTACCCCAGCACGCGAGAGTTGCGTCAGTGCGGATTGCGCATGTGAACATTCCGCCTGTCGACACGGCCGAGAAAGCGCCGGAAGGCGGCACGACCGGGCCCAGCGCCGAGGGCGGCCCGACCGTCTTGCCCGCGCCCCAGCAGCCGATCGTACCATCGGAGCGCACGCCGCAGCTGTGGGTCGAACCGCATGAGACCTGCTGCCATGTTCCGACTATCGCTGTGTCGGCGCTGACGCCGGTGTCGGTCTTGGTTCCCGTGTCGTTCTTGATCACGTCGTAACCGGGGTACTTGGCGTCGCCATTGTCGCTGACATCGACGCCCACGTCTCCGCTCTGGTCGAGCACCGCATCACCGGCGAGCGAGCCATTGCCTGGCAAGTTGCCGCGTGCAGTGCAGCCGCTGCCGGCCAGCGCAAAGCAAAGCAGCCAGGCTGGGCTGAGCCACGTGAACCAATGTTGCACTGCCATCGACTCGCCTCCGCTCGCAAGGTTGCCACACTAACAGCCATAGCTGACGGTCACGCCGCCTTGTGCCAGCCAGACTCGTCCGTCTCGAATCGCAGCGTAGGGTCAGCATCGGCGTCCCTGATTTCCGCCAGTCTTTCGCTGGGATACTCTTCCACGGGACGGTCGCGCACTGCCATCAGTCGCAGCAGTCGCTCGGATTGAGCCCCGATCGGCTGGTTGCTCTTCGTGCTTTCCCAGCGCGAGATGGTCTCAGGCGCTACGCCCATGATGGCGGCCAAGTCGGTGGTGGAGTAGCCCAGGAACTTGCGCAGGAAGCGGGCCTCGTTGGCCGTCAAACGCGTGGCCTTGGTCGCGAGAGCTGCAGCAAGCACCCGATGCAGTTGGGCAATTCGCGGTACAGTTAGGGTTTCTGCACCGCAGTTGGGACAGCGACCTACGCTGACGCCCAGCAGGATGACGTGTGGGAGACCGCCCGAGGCGTACCGATACGGCACCTTCTCCTCGGGGATTTCCGCGACATGGCACTTCGTGCAACTGTTGCTCATCGGCGTATCCTCCATGCGGTGATGACCACGAACTTCTTGCGCGTTTGGAATTCGACCACGACACAGATGCGCGGCGTGTGAACGCGGTAGCGCCATGCACCGTTCTCGAACTGAGCCTCGTCCACGATGCCAGCGCGCAGAACGTTCAGCGCATCGGTTGTCTCCAGCCCGTCCTTCGCAAGTTCGTCGTAGGCGTGCGGGTCGGTGAATGTGACCTCGCCTTCCTCCATGATTTCCCGCATCAGCTTCTTGGCGGCCGGCGGGCGAAGCGGTTCGTCGTCGAGCATGGCCTGATCTTTCATCATGCCTGCGATTTTGTCAAAGATCAGTTCGTCCACCGCCTTGGTCGCCGCGCGTCAGCCTCGCGAAGCCATGCATGTCCAGAGGCAGGGGTAGTTCGCGTGTTTTACATACTATCTCCAATAGTTACACACTAAACTGTCATCCCGAGTGCATCCGAGGGACCTCAT
>CAYHHL010000456.1:0-1734 GCA_964356325.1 uncultured Enterobacteriaceae bacterium
TTCTGCACGGCGACCCTGGCGCGCCTGCTGCCGGTGCTGCTCGAGGCGCGGTCATGCTGAGGCTGCCGCCCTCGGTGCAAGTCCTGGCGTGTACCTCGCCTGTGGATCTGCGCAAGAGCTTCAACGGCCTAGCTGCGGTGACCGAATCGGTGCTGGACCGTGACCCGATGAGTGGCCACATCTTTGTCTTTTTCAACCGCAGGGCCGACCAGATTCGCCTCCTGTGGTGGGACCGCGACGGTTGGCTGCTCGTGGCAAAAAGACTGGAGCGCGGTCGATTTCCGATGCCCTGGCAGCGCGCCCCGACGCAGGGCCAGGTGTGGGCACTGCAGCCCGGCGAACTGACGCTGCTGCTCGAAGGCATCGACTTGCGCGGCGCCAAGCGCCTGCCCAGATGGCAGCCGACGGGCATGGCAGACCATGTTACAACCATGTGAAATGACGTGTAGATCGCTTGCTGTTGGCGGCGTGCTGTGGCACCATGCGAAGCATGACGAACGGCGCGCCCCAGCCATCACCGACCGCTTTGACCGAGGCCACCCCGCCGCCGATCGATGCCGGCAACCTCGCCGCGGTGCGCCTGCTTCTGACCGACTTGCACGCCCAAGGCCGGCACGACGAAGCCATCGATCAGGTCATCAACCTGCTGCTCCAGGTCCTGGCCGACAACACCAGCAAAGCCGAGCGCATCTCCCAACTTCTCAAGGCCTTGTACGGCAGGAGTTCGGAGAAGATCAGCCCGGCGCAACTCGAACTGTTCCTCAAGCAGGCCGCCGCCGAAGCCGGTCAGGCGCCGAACGAGCCCGAAGCGGACGAGCCCGCGGACGAAGTCCAAGCCCCTGAGCCGACGCCTGAACCGCGCCAGCAGCGCCGCCCGGGCCGCAATGCGCTGCCGGCGCACCTGCCGCGCGAGCGCATCGAACTCAAGGTGCCCGATGAACTGCGCAAGTGCCTGGAATGCGGCCTGGACAAGGTCTGCATTGGCCACGAACTCAGCGAGGTCCTGAACTTCCGCCCGGCGTCGCTGTACGTCGAGGAATTCGCTCGCGAGAAGCTGGCCTGCAAGCCCTGCCAGGACGGCGTGGTCATCGCCCCGGCGGCCGAAAAGATCATCGATGGCGGCATGCCGGGTGCCGGACTGCTGGCGCACATCGCGGTGTCCAAGTACCTGGATCACTTGCCGCTGTACCGCTTGGTGCAGATCCTGGCGCGCTGGGGCGTGGACATGGCGGAATCGACCCTGGGCTCGTGGATCGCGGCGGTGGCCCGTCTGCTGCAACCGGTGGTGGGCGCGATTCGGGCCAACGCGCTGGCCTGCCGGCTGCTGGGCGCGGACGACACCGGCATGAAAGTGCTGGACAACGACGACGAGCGTGGCATCAAGCGCGGCCACATCTGGATGTACCTCGGCTACGAGAATGGGGTCGCAACCTGGCCGGCGTTTGCCTACACGCCCGACTGGAAGAAGGCAGGGCCTGCAGCGTTTCTCGAGGGGCGCAAGAGCGGAATCCTGCAGTGCGACGGCTACAAGGGCTGGATCAGCCTGTCGAAAAACGAGCTGGAAGGCTTGATCTTGGCTGGGTGCTGGGCCCACGCCAGGCGCAAGCACGTAGAGGCGCTGCAAGCTGGCACAAAGTCGGCGGCGACTGCGGTCAAGCTGATCGGCCAGCTGTATCGCATCGAGCAGCAGGCCCGCGACGCCAACCTGGACTGCGAGGCCCGGCGACAACTACG
>CAYHHL010000457.1:0-1698 GCA_964356325.1 uncultured Enterobacteriaceae bacterium
GCAGCTGATTCGTAATCAGCAGGTCCGGGGTTCAAGTCCCCGTGTTGGCTCCAGAGATTCAAGCACTTACGGAACTCGACGACGCCGAACCACCCCTCTGGTAGCCGCGGTGGTAGCCACAGGTTGCGGGGCCGTTTTGACCGCCGTGGCCCGGTTGACCGCCACAGCCGGCGGCGTCGAACGTGCGTCCACGTGGTCGAAAATCGACGTCCACTTCGCGGTCGCGATGCCTGCGTACGATTTCTCAGTAGTTACAACTGATTGATGTCCGAGCAGGCGGCTGACTTGATAGATGTCCAAGTCGGCGAAAAGCCATAGCGCACCTGCCGTGCGCCGCAAGCCGTGGGTGTCCGTGTCGGTGACGCCGCCACGCCGGCAGCCGGTGTGCGTGTCGTCGCACCAGTTGGACGAGTCCGGCGCCTTGGCCTGGTCGTGCAGCACGAAGCCCTCCGTGCCCCAGCGCTCCGCGGCCTCGGCCAGGAACACTTGCGCTCGCGCCGACAACGGGATGACGCGCACACGCTTGCCCTTGGCCTTGAACCCGGTCACCGGGTCGAACTTGGGCACGCGCAGCGCCGGCCGATTGGCACTTTGCTGGATCCACGCCCAGCGCAGGTGGCTCGCCTCTCCCGCGCGCAAGCCGGTTTCCAGGATCAAGCCGGAGCGGATGCGGTGCGCAGGCGGGCAGGCGGCGAGGTACGCTTCAATTTCCTCGGGTTGCAGGTACGGGCGCATCTCGGTGTCGCCCGCCGTGTACTCGATTTCCGCGGTGATGTCATTGGCCAGCCAGCCCTTTTTGATGGCGAACGCGACCATCGCCTGCACCGCGACCAGCACGCGCTCCTTCGTGACCGGCGACTTGGGCACCGGGCTGCCGTCAGGTGTCGTCTTGCGCTGGTGCGGCTCGTTCATGGCAGCCAGCACATGGCCCTTGGTCAGGTGGCCGATGGGGCACTCGGCGCCTGCCACACGCAGCAGGCTGCCGATCTGCGAGCGATAGCTGCGCGGCGTCTTGTCCGAGAGTTCTCGACCGCGTTTGCCGGTTTCTCGGGCACAGAACCGGTCGAGCAGTGCGCTCAACGTGCGCGGGGGCGCGTCGGGCGCGGTGTGGACGCCGACGACGTAGTCGCCCCATAGGCGCGCGGCGCAGAGTTCGGCGTCTTCTTGGCGGCCGAAGTGGCAGCACGTTCCCGTTGCCGCTCGATGGCCGCGATAGTACGCATCGACGGTCCAGCGCAGTCGACCTGTGCGCTCGCGGTTTGGCGAGACGCGGACGAGGTAGACGCCATCGTCGCGATAGTCATGGCTTTGCTCAGGCATGAAGGGTCCTTGTAATCACCAGCGGCGATCGCTTCGAGTTGCCGCAGCCGATGGGCCATGGCGTCGTTTTCCTTGATTGCTTCCCGTAGTCCGGCCGCCAGCGCGAATTCCGAGGCCGTCGCCTGCGGCAATGTCGGCGACGGGGGCGACAGGGTCTGCTTGGCGCCTGACTCGGGTGAGGCCGTAACGAACGTGAACGGCTGGACCAAGGCCGCGCTCGTCTCGGTGCTGGTGACGGCCCGAAGCCGTGCCAGTGCGTCCGGGGTCACCGTAGCGATGACCATTGGAATGAGCCGCAGCTTCGGCGGCGGTGCCATTGTAGTAGTCGGTGCGCGCATGTTCCCTCCTGACGTTGCGGGCTGGCTCAGATTCCCGAGA
>CAYHHL010000458.1:0-1671 GCA_964356325.1 uncultured Enterobacteriaceae bacterium
TGGCGACCATGTCAGTTCGGCTGCAAGCAGCTCAGGCACGAGGCGGAGAGTTGGCGCTTGGCGCGGGGACCACAGCGGCCGAGGCGTTGGACCTGGCGCGCGGGTGAACAATTGGGGCTGGGCGTAGAGGAACGCATTGACGTCGCTCCGGGTTGGCGTTGCATGGCCCGCGCGCCCCAGCCGCCGGTGAATCTGGGCGCTGTCCTGAAGCGGGGTCGTCGTCACGATGTCGACCGCGCAACTCTGCCAATCGCTGATTGTGTTCATGAATCCTCCATTTTGATGGTTCTACGTCAAGAAACCCGCGGGCTTGCGACTTGGCTGCCGAAACGCCAGTTCACCCCGCAGTGCCTCGGCGATTTCGGCCAGCGTCGGCCGCGTGCCGAGCAGCAAAAACCGTCTGGCCACCGCTGCAAAATCGCCGATGGCAAGCCCGGCCAGCCCCGCCGACACCGTCTCGACGCACGCACGGTCAGCCACGCCCAAGTCGTCCAGTGTCGACTTGAGCAGCCGAAGCCGTTGGTCGGCGTTCAGCAGGTCAAACCGCACCTTGAAAACGAAGCGACGAAACGCAGCCGGATCCAACTGCTCCAATAGGTTGGTAGAACATAGGAAAACACCATCAAACGCTTCCATCTGGACGAGAAGTTCGTTGGTCTGAGTGATTTCCCAGGATTGCTGGGCAGCTCGGCGATTGCGCAGGAACGAATCGGCCTCATCAAGCAAAAGCACACCATTTTCACTGGTTGCCTCGCGGAACATGGCGGCAATCCGGGCCTCGGTGCCGCCCACGTACATGTTGAGCAGGTCACTTGATCTCTTGTGGATCAGCGGACGGTCCAGCGAGTCCGCCAGCCACGTCGCCCAGGCCGTCTTGCCCGTACCCGGCGGGCCGACGAGCAACGCCGTGCCCCGATGCCGCACCCGGAAAGCATCCGCCAGCGCTCGCATGTCCGTGTCGGTGTTCAGGTACTCCAGGTCATAGGCACTCGGACCCGGCCGGTATTTGGGCGTCGCCGGCCCCCGCCGCACTAGCATCTGCGCGCCAAGCAGGCGCCCCAGGCTGGCTTCCGTAGCAGCGCTGCTTGGTGGCGCCATCGCTCGCACGACCCGCGCCGCCCGCGCCATGTCGGCAGGCGTGACGCCATCGTCCGCAGCACAGTGATCCAGCCACTCTTTGGAAACCACGACGCCTTCCAGATGCATGGCCAGGATTCGACGCCGGACCCGCGCGGGTGGCACGCGCATCTCGACCACGATGTCGATGCGGCGCAGGTACGCCGGGTCGATTTGCACGACCTTATTTGTCAGCCAAAGCACAGGCACCGGATTCTGTTCAAGAAGGCGATTCATCCACCCCTTGCCAAGCGCAGCCTCGTCGCGACTGAACCCGACCGCGAACACATCCTCCACTTCGTCGAACAGCAGCAGCGCTTTGGCCCGCTCGGTCAACAGCGACTGACTGAGAAGGAGACTGGCCAGGCGGTCCTGGCGGGTCAGCGCCGCCCCGTCCTCGCCACTAACACGCACCTGGAACAGCGAGGCACCGAGATCCTGGGCGAGCGCCCGGCACAGTTCGGTCTTGCCCGTGCCTGGAACGCCGTACACGAGGACGTTCACCCCGGTGATTTTCTGCTGCAATGCGCGGTCGAGGTAGCACCGCAAGAGGTC
>CAYHHL010000459.1:0-1670 GCA_964356325.1 uncultured Enterobacteriaceae bacterium
GGCAAATACGGCATTCGGGTGAACGCGATCGCGCCGGGGCTGATCGATACCGCGATGGGGGCGCAGGTACCGCAGGGCGCGCGCAAGCGGGCGCTGTCCAGCGCGCTCGGGCGGATCGGCGAGCCGGAGGAGATCGCCGCGGTCGTGGCGTTCCTGGCCAGCGATGACGCCAGTTTCGTGACGTGCACAACGATTGATGTGAATGGGGGAACGTAAAGCAGTTCCCGCTTATCACCCACTCGACACGCTGATTTAAGCGAACACCTCCATTCGTGTGAGCGCGGACGACGTAGCGACGGCTCTGCAGAAGGCTGGGATCATTTCTTCCATTTTGCGTCGCCGGTTTGTGGTCCAGCAGAAGGCGCCGAGGTAGTCGCTGGTATGCTTGGCCGAGATCGCCTTGTGCGTTGCCTTGATTGCTGTGCTGAGGTTGGCGATCGCGGTGTTGAGGACGAAGAACGCGCTGCCGCGTTCGCGCGATGGGCGCTTGCTGGCGGTGATGGTGCGTTGATGGCTGCGGCCGGCCTCGCCGAAGGCATTGAAGGCCCGCAGGCCGTCGGTGTGCACCTGGGCCTTCGGCGCGAGGCAGGCATCGCGGAAGGCCTCGACGGCCGCGGTGGTGAAGCCGCTGACGACCTGCATGGCGACGTGGCCCATGCGGCCGCTGGGATGCCGCTCGGCCGCCGCGATCACGCGGGTTTTGCCAGCCGGACCAGAGCCTTGGTTGCGTTCGCCGCCGAGATAGACGTCATCGGCCTCGACCACCGGCACGCCACCGTCGCCTTGCGGACCGCCGACAACATAGCGGCTCTCGCGCTCGGTCATGGCATGGCGCAGGCGCTTGTGCAGATACCAGGCGGTCGGGTAGCTCACGCCCAGACGACGGCCGAGCTCGACCGCAGAGATGCCCTGCTTGGTGCTGCTCATCGCATGCATTGCGCGGAACCAGGTCACCAGCGGCAGCTTGGTATGCGTCATCACCGTGCCCGCGGTCACCGACCAGCGCCTGTTGCACCGCGTGCAGCCCACTCGGCGCCCACACAGATAGCTCCGCGCGTGGCCACAGGCCGGACACGACATGCCAGCTTGCCGGCGCGCGGCGATCAACGCCGCCAGACATTGATTCTCCTGGCCATACATCCGTTCAAACTCGGCGTCCGTCAGGCCTCGCATCAGCGCGCGCATCGAACGTAACTCCATGACTTCACAGAGTATACGCGATGTCAGCGGGGTGTACAAGCACGTGTCGAGTGGATGATAAGCGGGAAGTCTTTTTGCTTCTTTTTCTTCAGAAAAAGAAGATTCTTCCTTGGCTTGGTGGCGTGCTCTATACCGCCGCGCATGATTCGATTGACGGAAGTGCGGCTGCCGCTGGACCACGCTGAGGACGCGCTGCGGGCGGCTGCGGAGGCGCGGCTGGGGCCAGTGCGCGAGGTGCGGGTGTTTCGCCGGGCGCATGATGCGCGCAACAAGGCGGCGATCCGGTTCACCTATACGTTGGATGTCGAGGTCGCCGACGAGGCGGGGGTTTTGGCGCGGCTGGCGGGCGATCGGCATGTCGGGGTGACGCCGGATGTCTCGTATCGGTTTGTCGGGGCGGCGCCGGCGCGGGGGTGGGCGCGGCCGGTGGTTATCGGGACGGGGCCGTGCGGGTTGTTTGCGGCGTTGCT
>CAYHHL010000460.1:0-1620 GCA_964356325.1 uncultured Enterobacteriaceae bacterium
CAACCTGCCGCCGATCTATTCGGTGCGGTTCGGTTGAGGCGGTAGTTTCCGCGCCTCTTGGCGCTGGTTCCACCCGTGTTGACGGTGTCGCCGATCCGCGTGTCCGCGTGTCTGTGGCGTTTCCCTCCACGTGCGCCGGGCGAGCGAACTTCCTGCAATCATGCGGCGCGGGCCGCCTGTTCTCGCGAGGCCCGCGACTGCTGACCTGGCCGGCGACCACGCAACTCTTTGAAGTGCCTAAGCTTGGATGTAGGCGGCGCGGGCGGCGGAAAACGCCGACGACGCGCGGGAACTCGACGCCGTCAACACATGTCAATGCTCGCGGGCGTACCGACCCGAGTGTTGCGCGTTGGCCTGCCGTACCGTAGGCTCGGTGAGGTTCGCGATTCGCGATTCGCGAATTCAAAGGCAGAGCAGTGCTGAAGCCACAGGACATCTACGCCATTGTCGGGCTTCAAGTGCTTCTGAAACGTCAGGATCTCGTGACCCTGTCACAACTAGCTGCATTCCTGGGTCTCTCTACTTCAGAAACGCACGCGGCCATGAACCGGTTGGCTGCCGGCCAACTCCTCGCTGTTGCATCACCCGAGCACCGTAAGCCCCTGGAAACCAACTTTTTGGAGCTTGCGGAGCACGCCATGAAGTACTTCTTCGCGCCCGAGTTCGGTCCGCCTACCAGAGGCGTCGTCACCGCTGCCGCCGCAGTGCAGGGGCTAACCTTGACCGGCCAGCCCTTGGTGTGGCCGCTGGAGTCCGGCGAATCCTATGGCCCTGCGCTGGCTCCGCTGTATCGAAGCGTTCCAGAGGCTTGTGCAGCAGACAGTGGTCTCCACCTGGGCATGGCGGCGCTCGACTGCCTGCGTGTAGGCCGACCTCGCGAACGGGAAGCTGGCATGCTCATGCTCAGAGATCTGTTTGGCGCGACATGAACGCTGCGAACTACCTGGCCACGGTAGCCACCGCCCTGACATCCGCAGGCGTGGAGGTCGTATTCATCGGCGGGGCAACCATCGCACTGTACCTGGACGCGCAAGGTGCCGCTGCCACGAGAGCGACGGAGGACATCGACTGCATCGTCAACTGCGTGCTTGCATCAGATTACGCCAGCATTGAGGAGAAGCTGCACCGCGGTGGATTCACCAACTGCATGGACGAGGACGCGCCTATTTGCCGGTGGGTCCTTCAGGCAGGACCTGGCGTCGATGTACTGGTTGACGTGATGCCGCTGTCGGATGTACTGGGGTTCGCCAACCGGTACTACCCTGAAGCTGTGGCAACTGCCGAACTCCTCATGCACTCGGGGGTCGCCATCAAGATTCCGACGCCTGGCTATGCCCTCGCGACCAAGGTAGTTGCCTGGCAGGGGCGGGGCGACAACGACCCCGCGTTCAGCAAGGACTTCGAGGACATCATCGCCCTGGCTGACGGATGCAAGCGCTTGGTGCAGTCGCACTCGGAATTGCCGGTCCAAGTGCGCGAGGAGGTGGCCAGCGAGATTGCCCGCCTCCTGAGGCGCAAGGACATCCGCGCGCTGGTACAGGGCATGGTGCCGCAGCCTTCGAATCCCTCACGGGTGCAGAGCTGCCTGTCGGTGCTCGGGCAGCTCGCGACGCTGTGACA
>CAYHHL010000461.1:0-1617 GCA_964356325.1 uncultured Enterobacteriaceae bacterium
AGGTACACACGGGCTGACCGACATCTGCATCGACGGCATCCGGTTCTGGCACGTCGACGGTTGAGTCCGCAATGTCGCCAATGGCATCCGCATCCCCCGCAGCGTCCCAGGCGTCGGCTGCATCCGCCACCGGTACATCGCTACCGGCGTCCGCAGCATCCGGCACAGGAACATCCCCGGCGACGTCGGCGATTTCCGCGCTGTCGTCTGCAGCGTCCTCAGGCGCCACGTCCGGCCCGGCGTCCGCAGCGTCGACTACCGCAGCGTCGCCAGCATCGCCGACGAGCGCAGCGTCCGCCTGCAACCGCTCGGCTTCAGTCGGGAACTGGAACTGCGACTTCGGCACGTCGCGCACGCAGGCCGCGGCCGCCATCGCCAGTACGATCAGCCATCGCCGCATCAAAATCCCCACGCCAGCGACACGCCTGCCGCGCCAGGACCAGGGCTGACCCGTACGGGCGTGCGCACCAACCACCACGCGCCCACGCCGACTGCGACCGCGCCCACGCCGCCCAGGATTGCGGCGTTGCGATAGGCCGCGTTCAGATCCTCGCGCTTGCGGAAGTAGGCGTCGTAGCCTATGCCGACGATCTTGCCGTTGTCTTCCTGGGCCATCGCGTCGTCGAGCGCCTTGCGGTCGCTGCCCTGGGCGAAGTACAGCCCAGCACCGCCGGCCAGCAGGCCCACGCCGCCACCAATCAGGCTCCAGCCGAGCCAGCGCGTGGCGTTTTCGCCCTGTTTCTCGAGGATCAGACTGGGTTTCTCGACAGTCAGGGCGGGCTTCTCACGGGGTCGGGGTGCAACGGTCGGTCCAGGCTGCGACGTGGCGACTGCCTTCGGTTGCGGATTGGCGTGCACGATCGCACGCTTGACTGCCGGGCCACGCAGTCCGTCCAAGCGCACGCGGGCTTGGTTGCGATCTTCGGCAGCAGCGGGCGCGCCTTGCAGGTAGGCATCGTAGTCCCGCGCCGCGGCGGCCAGATCGCCAGCCATCTGTTCGGCCACGGCGGCCTTGAACAGCCAATCGAACCGCAACGGCGCCAGCGTGAACGCGTCGTGGTACAGCTGCGCCGCCAAGCGCAAATCCCCTGTCCGTGCAGCCTTTTCGGCCTCGACAGCCTTGGCGTCGGCGCGGGCGAGCAGGATCTCGGCCATGTAAGCCTGGGTCTTGGCGCGCAGGCTGGCGTCCAGATCGGCCAGCGCCAGGGCCTGCCGGTAGTGTTCGAGTGCCTTGTCGAATGCGCCCCCGAGGTGTTGCGCGCGGGCGGCAGCGCACAGGTAGCCGGCGCGCGGGTCGGAGCGATAGGCTTCCAGGTAGAGTTGGGCGGCCCGCGAAAAGTCGCCGGACAGGTAGGCGGCGAGCGCTTGCTTGGCCATCGTCGTGGCGAATTTCGCGTTGTCGGCGGCCCAGGCAAGCTGAGGCAGCGTCACCGTCGGTGCGGCGACCACCACGACCAGCGCCCATGGCATTGCGCAACGACGAAGCTCTCGGACCACGGGTTTCCTTGTCGGTGGCAAGGCGTGACGCCCACAGCCGTGATGCAGCCTAGGGTAGGCGGTAGCGAACGACAAGGTCTTCACGTTTGCCAGCCACGGCGGCGCCACCTACACGGTGCC
>CAYHHL010000462.1:0-1597 GCA_964356325.1 uncultured Enterobacteriaceae bacterium
CGCCACGTTGCCCGACGCCGCAATCGCGGACACGGGGCCGGGCTACCTCGCGTCGCTCCAGGAGTGCTGGGCGGACTTGAAGTGCAAACGCGCGTTCGTCATCAGCCATGGCGGCGATTGGAGCCTCAAGGACTTTCCCTACGATTCCAAGAGTTCGTTCCTGCGCGCGTGGCAAGGCGGCGCCGACGGCATCAAGACCGACTTCCACGTCACCAAGGACAACGTGCCGGTCGTGGCGCACTCCAGCCCGATCCTCGGCTTCGAGTCGCTGGACTGCGCGGACCAGATCATCGAGGAAATGACCGCCGCCGAAGTGACCGCGTGCCACCTGTTTCCTTCCGAGACCGAGACCTACCAACGCGTGGACGACGTGCTGGAGTGGGCGCGCGGCAAGCTGACGATCATGCTGACCATCAAGAAGAGCAAGGACTTCGCGCGCGCGATCCAACTGGTGCGCGAGCATCACGCCGAGGACTACGTGTTCCTGGAGGTGAAGCTGGGCGACCTGGAGGCGGAATCCAAGCTGCCGGACGCCGACAAGGTGTGGGTCAACGCCGAGCTGGGTGGGCCTGAGCAGCTCGACGCGCTGGTGGCGCTGAAGCATCCACGCGTACTGATGGCGGAACTGGACGGTTGGCCGGACCTGGCGACGGTGCGCAAGGTCGTGGACGAGAAGATCCACCCGGCGGGCTGGCGGGCGTTCGCGTCGAGCAAGGACTATCCGTCGGTGGCCCAGCACCAGTCGCTGTGGGAGGCGGGCTTTGACGTGGTGATGTCGTACAACCTGGTGGACGGGGTCGCGGCGCGCAAGTTGGTGAATACTGCCCGGGGTGTGGTGCCGCCGTAATCGAAGCCCGCCTGTTCCATCCTGAGATGCTCTCACCCCCCGACAGCGACCCACCCTGCGACGAACTGTCTCCCGATGCGACACCCGCCGGGGTCTGCACGGCCACCCCGGCGCGCGCTCGCCGCTAAGCCATCCCCGCTGGCCTGTCCCACAACCACGCGACATACCAGCACTTCGCCAACCAACCCGCTGAGCGACACAGCTTGCACAGTCCGGCTGGCACGAACCTTGCCTCTGTTCAAGCAGAGGCAATGTCCGCACAAGCAGGAGTCCGCATGGTTACGTTTACCCTTTCTCGCCCGCTGCTGGCCCGCTGGTTCGCCGCCGCCCTGATGACCGCCTCGACCGTGGCCTGCGCCGATCTGGCCCCGCCCTCCGCCGGCGAGCCTGCCGCCCCAACCGCGCCGGGCGAAAAAACTGCCGCAGTCGTTGCCAGCCCTTCGGCCGCCGACGCCGGCCCTCGACAAACCGACGCACGCGCTCCGGCTCAACTTCCTACGCCAGCTGTGGAACCCGCCCCGGCAGCAAGCCCTGCGCCAGCAGCCGATCCTGCGCCGGCAGCCGATCCTGCGCCAGCAGCCGATCCTGCGCCGGCCCCGGCTCCGGCTCCGACACCCACGACGGAACCTGATCCTACGCCCGAACCCGCTCCCGAACCCGAACCCGCTCCCGAACCCGAGCCCGAACCCGAGCCCGCCCCGGCCCCGGCCCCGGCCCCGGCCCCGGCTCCGGCCCCGGCCCCGGCCCCGG
>CAYHHL010000463.1:0-1585 GCA_964356325.1 uncultured Enterobacteriaceae bacterium
AGGACGTAATCGTGTCCTCGGGCCTGAACACCTGGCCCAACTGGCGCAACTTCTCCGACCGCATCATCAAGCCGGGCGACATCGTCTTCATGGATCTGGCCGCGCTCACCTGGAACGGCTACAAGTCCTGCTACTACCGCACTTACTGCGTGGGCAAGGAGCCGACGCAGGAACAGAAGGACTATTACCAGATCGCCCTCAAGTGGCTCTACGACTCGATCAAGGCGGTGAAGGTCGGCACCACGACCCGCGAGATCGCCTCGAAGTGGCCCTCCGCCAAGGAAGCCTGGGGCTACGAGGAGGAAGATCAGGCCGCGGCCAACCTGTGGGGCCATGGCCTGGGCCTCGCGCAGTACGACCAGCCGGTGATCTCGCGCATCTGGTCGCTCGACCACCCCATCGAGATCAAGGAAGGCATGGTGTTCGCGCTGGAGACCCAGCACGGCAAGAACCACCAGTGGGGCGTGCGCATCGAGGAAATGCTGATCGTCCACAAGGACAAGATCGAGATCGTCTCCAATTTCCCGGTGGAGCAGATCACGGTCTGCGACCCGATGCCGGGCTACTCCAGCTACGGCAAGTCGTAAGAGTTTCTGCTTCAGGGAGCGCATGCAACAACTGATCTTCCCGCTGTCCGCCCCTGAGGCGACCGACGCCAATCGCTTTGGCCCCAAGGCGGCGAATCTCGCCGTGCTGGGCCAGGCGGGCTTGCCCATCCCCGACAGCTTTTGCCTCGACGCCCAGGCCTATCGCGTCCAGGTTGCGGCGCTGGGACTGGGTGAGGCCACGCGCGACATCAACTCGTCCGAACCCGGGCGTGCGCGGCGCGCTGCGCTGGATATGAAGCTTGGCCTGCTCGACCGGCCCATCGTGCCGGAAGTGCTCGAACCGCTGCTTGTCGCGCGGCAAAGCCTGTTGAAGGCTGGCGGCGGCGCATCCATCGTGGTGCGCTCCTCGGCGCTGGTCGAGGACCGCTTCGGTTCGAGCTTCGCCGGCCAGTTCGAAAGCTACCTCGAACTGGAAAGCGAGGCGGATTTCGTGACCGCCGTGCGTTCGTGCTGGGCGGCACTCTGGTCCACGCGCGTGCTGCGCTACATGGCCACCCACGGCGCGAGTCCCGCGGAAACCGCGATGGCGGTCCTTATCCAGCCTCTGGTCCCGGCGCGCGTATCGGGCGGCGGATTGAGCCAGACCGCCAACGGCGACATGATCCTGAACGCAACCTGGGGGCTGGGCTCATCGATCGCCCAGGGCGAGGTCGTCCCCGAGCGCATCGTACTGACGCGCGAAGGCAAACACCGCGACACGGCCCTCGGCCGCAAATACCACGCGGTCGGGTGCGCGCACAATGGACGGCCGCTGCTGCCGCGCGCACTGTTCTCCCAGGCTTGCCTCTCCGAAGCGCAGGCCATCGAGCTCGGCCAGATACTGCGCAGGGTCGAGTCTGTCATGGGCATGCCGGTGGAAATCGAGTGGGCGCACGACGACAGCGGATTCAAAGTGCTGCAGGGGCGTCCTCTGCACATGGCGCCCAAGCCGCCCAAGCCGCTTTTTCAGCGCGTTCCGCAGCCCATAGCGCACGCGC
>CAYHHL010000464.1:0-1552 GCA_964356325.1 uncultured Enterobacteriaceae bacterium
CGGCCACCCCCTTGGTCATTGCGCCGGCCCAGAATCAGTTCGCGGATGCGCCCGGCGTCGCGGCTGACAGGCTCCGGTCCAACTGCTACAACGCACGCGTCTCAGGAGGTTGCCCATGCTCATCGGTCACTACGCCCCGGCTCTCGCCCTGCAGCGCTGGCAACCTCGCGTGCCCCTGCTGGTCCTGTTCGTCGCCGTGCAACTGGTGGACATCGCGTGGGCGTCGCTGGTCCTGGGCGGCATCGAGCACGCGCGGCTGGTCCCGGGCCTGACCGCCTCCAACGACTTGGATCTGTACGACATGCCCTACACCCACAGTCTGCTTGCCGCGCTGCTGTGGTCGCTGGGCGCGGGCGGGCTGTGGCAACTTTGGCGCCGGGACGCGCGGCAGTCCCTGGCCGTGGCGCTGGCGGTGGCCTCGCACTGGTTGTTGGACCTGCCGATGCACGTTCACGATCTGACGCTCGCCGGCGCCTCGACACCGCACGTGGGCCTGGGCCTGTGGCAGCACAAGCTGCCGTCCTTTGCCCTGGAAGTCGGCCTGTTCGCGGGCGCGTGGCTGCTGTGGCAACAGGGGCGCGCGCGCACCGGCCGGACCATCGCGCTGGCAGCGGTCGGCATCATCCTGACGGTTTACGGCTACTTCGGCCCGGCGCCGCAGGAAATTCCGGAGCTGTGCGCGTCGGCCCTGGGCCTGTACGGCGCGTTGGCCGGACTGGCGTGGTGGGTGGACCGGGACGGCAGGCTGAGCGCGCACGCCTAGCACCCGCCCAGCTCGCCGGTTCATGCCAGGTAATTCCCTGTGTTGGTGAGCTATTGCAGACCGAGACGAGGTGGTGAGTTCCGATCGGCGCGACGATGACCGTTGTCCGAGGTGCCCTGACCTCGGCAGGAGGTGCATCATGGCTACTCATTCATCGCATGGCCACGCGCCGACGACGCGGCCTGCGGGCAAAGCCAAGGTCCAAGGCCCTGAAAGCGCGTGCAAGAGCCTGAACGAAGCGGACGAAGTGCGGCCATTCCCCAAGGGCAGGCTCGAAGTCTGTCACTTCGGCCCCGTGACTGTCGGCCGCGCCTATTTCCAGCCGGGTTGGAAGTGGAGCGAGAGCGTCAAGCCCATTGCCCAGACCCAGTTGTGCGAGGTCGTGCACACGGGGTACTGCCTCGCGGGTCGCATGCACGTCCAGATGAAGGACGGCACGGTTCTCGAAATCCACAAGGACGACGCCTTCGCCATTCCGGCCGGCCATGACGCCTGGGTCGTGGGCGACGAGGAGTGCGTGATGATCGACGTCTCGGGCGCGCAGGAGTACGCCAAGGCGAACTGAGCGCGGGTGCGGACTGCCGGCTGGAACTGCCTGCGTTCCATCGCGGGCGGTTCTGGCCGGGGTCTGCGCGGCGGGCTAGAGCGTGATTGTCGATCCGCTGCGCTCACCCCGGCCGGAAAGACGACTGAACCGCAGGCAGCAAGCCCGCTTCCGATCAGCGCCGACGTCGTCGCTGATCCAGACCTGCGGCGTCAGCCGGGGTCGGGGTCGGGTTCGGGGTCGGG